>NZ_JBWXVA010000039.1:0-263 GCF_059901235.1 Fructilactobacillus sp. X3R2C1 | reverse complement strand
GCTATACGCTGTTCGCCCGCTTCGCACTGGGCCGATAGCCGGTCTTCCCCCGGCAACAAATCCGGCGCATGGGCGAGCCATGCGCTGGACCTCCCGTATCGCCGCCGCCGCGCTCGTCGCGGTCCTCCAGGCCTGTGCCACGCCGCCGGTGCAGACCCCGCCGCCGCCGACCGCAACTGCAGAAGTACGTGCGCCGGTGACGATCCTGGTCTCGGTCGACGGGTTTCGCGCCGATTATCTCCAGCGCGGCGTCACCCCCAACC
>NZ_JBWXVA010000038.1:0-264 GCF_059901235.1 Fructilactobacillus sp. X3R2C1 | reverse complement strand
GCTGCACGCCGCCATTGGCCTGGCGGTGCTGCTGCTGATTTCCCTCATCCTCGGCCGCCTGGCGCGCTTCCTGATGCTGCATGGCGCCCGCCTGCTGGCCCGCCAGCCCGCGCTGAAATGGCTGGATGACCTGCGCCACAACAAAGTGTTCCACCGCCTGGCGCAAACCACGCCGTCGCTGGTGATCCAGTTCGGCCTGAAGCTGGTGCCGGAGCTGTCCGACACTGCCCAGCACTTCCTGGGCAACGTGGCCCTGGCCTTTAC
>NZ_JBWXVA010000037.1:0-265 GCF_059901235.1 Fructilactobacillus sp. X3R2C1 | reverse complement strand
AGGTAATGGGGAGCAGTGGACGCATGGCGAGGACCGGGCAATAGGTTTGCCGAGTATGACGCAGAATAAGGGGCCGAGACAGATAGGGCACAAGTAGATGAGGCAACGGACCGGCGCGGCGAGATGGCTGTGGGGTGAATGTCGGGGGATCGAGGGTGGGCAGACAAGTGCATGCCTTGAGTTGTTCATCGCCTGTGAGATCGAGCGCCGCCCGCGCGGCGCTTCGCGGGGCAAGCCCGCTCCCACATCTGTTTCGGGCCAGTAC
>NZ_JBWXVA010000036.1:0-268 GCF_059901235.1 Fructilactobacillus sp. X3R2C1 | reverse complement strand
CAGATAATCTGAGCTTAATGAGTATGCGCCCTGCCTGAAAATAAAAGACAGGTATCAGACCACTGGACACAATCTATTTATGAGCATAAATAACAACGACCTTCTTTACGTACAGTGCCTGTATTGAACCTTCCTCACGGTCCTACCTCGTCTGCCTGTCGGGTATCGCCAGGCGCTCGAGAGGCCTTCAACAAGAGTGTAAAACTGCCTGTGAGTTGATGACGAAGCGCTTTGGGCATGATGAAAGCGAAATGCACGAGCCATGAGC
>NZ_JBWXVA010000035.1:0-268 GCF_059901235.1 Fructilactobacillus sp. X3R2C1 | reverse complement strand
ATCATCAGGACGCTTTTCATATTCGCCTATCACCTCTATTCTGCTTAGCTATACTTCCTGCTTTATATTGTAAATGCCAAATATTAACTGAAGGTTAAAGAAATATAAAGTCCTCATTAATATTGTAAAAATTCCGTTAATTATTGTTTCGTTTTTATATTTCCCATGAACTTCCCGTTATAATGGGGGAGACATTCAGAAGGGGAGGAAATGAGCATGCCTAAACAACGTATAAAGGTCATGACCGTATTTGGTACAAGACCAGAGG
>NZ_JBWXVA010000034.1:0-272 GCF_059901235.1 Fructilactobacillus sp. X3R2C1 | reverse complement strand
GTTGTCGACCATCGGTTGCGCCGAGCCGTCGGACAAGTCCATGATTTTCAGGCGTCGGTGGCCGAGGGCGATCGGGCCTTGGCTATGGAAGCCCCACGCATCCGGGCCGCGAGGCGCCAGGTGATGGGTGATGCGCTCTACCGCAGCCAGGTCGGCTGGGCGAGGGGCTTGGTCGAGGGGGGTGAAACGCAACTCTCCTGCTAATCCGCACATAAGTCCTTACCGGTTTTTCCGTTGGGGAGGGGGCGCCCAGGATTAGGGCACCTTAAGGA
>NZ_JBWXVA010000033.1:0-273 GCF_059901235.1 Fructilactobacillus sp. X3R2C1 | reverse complement strand
GCCTGATCGAGCGCGAGCTGTCCAGCGTCAAGCACCTGCTGTACTTCGAGTCGTCGGTGGACACCTCCGGCGAAGCCTCGATTACTGCGACCTTCAAGCCGGGTACCAACCCGGAGCTGGCGCAGGTGGACGTGCAGAACCGGATCAAGGCGATCGAGCCGCGCCTGCCGCGCAGCGTGCGCCAGAACGGCCTGTTTGTGGAGGCCGCTGATTCGGGTTTCCTGATGCTGGTCGGCCTGCGTTCGCCGGACGCCAGCGTCAGCGAGGCCGCAC
>NZ_JBWXVA010000032.1:0-273 GCF_059901235.1 Fructilactobacillus sp. X3R2C1 | reverse complement strand
CCTGTTGCGCGACGCCCTGGGTATTGCCACCGTCAGCTTCTGCAGCGCGATGCTGACAGCGCGCAGCTTTGCCGCCCGGCATGGCTATGCGATCAACGCCAACCACGAGTTCGTCGCCCTGGGCGTCAGCAACCTGGCGGCCGGCATCTCCCAGGGCTTTGCCATCAGCGGCGCCGACTCGCGTACGGCAGTCAACGACATGGTCGGTGGCAAAAGCCAGCTGGTGGGCATCATCGCGGCATTGGTGATCGCCCTGATCCTGCTGTTCTTCAC
>NZ_JBWXVA010000031.1:0-275 GCF_059901235.1 Fructilactobacillus sp. X3R2C1 | reverse complement strand
CTTCGGGGACCACGCCCAAGCTGCTGGACAACGAAACCAACGCCCGCTACATCGGTTACGGCGGCATGCTGATGGAATCGTTCGTTGCCATCATGGCCATGGTCGCCGCGTCTGTGATCGAGCCGGGCGTGTACTTCGCCATGAACAGCCCGGCCGCCGTGGTGGGCGCAGACGTTGCCTCGGTGGCGCAGACGGTCAGCAGCTGGGGCTTCCTGATCACCCCCGAGCAGCTCGAAGCCGTCGCCCGTGACATCGGCGAGCACACCATCCTGGCC
>NZ_JBWXVA010000030.1:0-276 GCF_059901235.1 Fructilactobacillus sp. X3R2C1 | reverse complement strand
GCAACACCATGTTCAGTGACGGCAGAGACGACCAAGCCCGCTTCAGCTATGGCAATGCAAGCACAGCCAACGTCCACGACATGTTCCAGTTGCGCGAGCTGACTCATTCACTGCAGCCGGATTACCCGGTAGCGCAGGCGATCTATTATGACGATGACGGCAACCAGACCAACGATGAGTGGGGACGCCGGCTCGAGTACGATGACTTCGGGCGCCTGAAGCAGGTGTCTACCAGCGATGGCACTGCTGCCCTCGTGCGTTACCGCTACGATGGGC
>NZ_JBWXVA010000002.1:0-358861 GCF_059901235.1 Fructilactobacillus sp. X3R2C1 | reverse complement strand
TTGGAGGATTAGCTCAGCTGGGAGAGCATCTGCCTTACAAGCAGGAGGTCACAGGTTCGATCCCTGTATCCTCCATAACGTATGGTCCGTTGGTCTAGTTGGTTCAGGACGCCTGCCTGTCACGCAGGAGATCACGAGTTCGAGTCTCGTACGGACCGTTTGTTGTGGGTAACCCTTGCAACATTAATTAAATAGTTTTATTATTATAAATGTCATAAAAGACAATGGCTCGGTAGCTCAGTTGGTAGAGCAACGGATTGAAGCTCCGTGTGTCGGCAGTTCGATTCTGTCCCGCGCCATTATATGGAAGGATAGCGAAGTCTGGCTAAACGCGGCGGACCGTAAATCCGCTCCTTCGGGTTCGGTGGTTCAAATCCACTTCCTTCCATTTTATTTATAGGGATATCGTACAACGGTAGTATACCGGTCTCCAAAACCGTTGATGTGGGTTCAATTCCTACTATCCCTGTTTATGATGTTATGGCGGTAGTGGTGAAGTGGTTAACACATCGGTTTGTGGTACCGACACGCGTGGGTTCGATTCCCACCTACCGCCCTTTTGATTGCTTGGTTCCAGTAGGGAAGGGCAGTTGTTAAGGCTTAGTGCCTTTATGGCGGTATAGCCAAGTGGTAAGGCAGAGGTCTGCAAAACCTTCATCACCGGTTCAAATCCGGTTACCGCCTTTGTTTTACTGCTTTAGCAATCATTAGCATGCCGGAGTGGCGGAACTGGCAGACGCGCTGGACTCAAAATCCAGTGATCATTGCGATCGTGTGGGTTCGAACCCCACCTCCGGTATAACATAGTTATATAGCTTATCTTAGCAAATCAAGAACGTTGTTATGACAACGTTCTTTTTTTATACTCTGATCTTACTGTGTATAGTTTGTTTAATTTTTAAGTGGGTCACACCCTTTGAATACGTGTTAGAAATAAAATGGCCAAAATAAAAAGCCATCGTAAAATGACTTTTTATCTTATTATGTTTTATTGGTTAATTTGACCTAAGTTGTTTTTATTAATGGCATACTTAGCTTGTTCAGGGGTGTATCCCTCAGCTTCAGAAGTTAGCTGATCGTAAACTTGTTGAGCTGATAAATGTTGTTCTTTCGAATAGTTTTTTGCTGATTTAACCGCGTTTTCTTGATAATCTTTATCACTGAATTTATTAACGGCCGATTGAGCCGCTTCTGGTTTAAATTTATTTCCAGATTGCGATGTTAATTGAGTATATAAACGCTTCTTAGACATTGGAACAGATTCCATATAGCTTTTAGCGGTATTGTATGCATTATTGCTCTCAGTGTTTGCGCTATCAGTTGTTGAAATTGCCGACGCCGTTTTAGACGAACTCTCTAGTTTTACTTTTTGGGATGTTTGACTGTCCGATGTGGCAGAACTACTTTTCTTTTTATCACTGTTACTTCCAACAACGAAGATTACTACAAGTATGATGATTGCAATTATGATCCAAACCCAGAATCGTTTATACCATTTCTTTTTTTGTTTTTCCTTTGCCATAACAAACTCCTTATATTAGCTTTTAACGTCAATCGGTTTTGGACGTATTTTATAATCATACTGATTATTTATTATTTAATGACACCCGAAACACTACCTATTTAGTATATCAAAGTAGCATAAATAAAAGAATCATCAACTTAATCTTTAGTTGCTGACACATAATTATTGATGATAAAGTAGTTTTGTCAAAATAGTTGACGTTCCTTATTCCACCGTACACGCGGCAAAGATTGAGGGAGAGGTCAGGTAATTAAGCTTTCTTCTTGCTAAGTAACACTGATATGACATATACTAATAATGCAGGGATGAGTCCGGGTACATTAAGGTTCTGTTGATCCTTCATTGTTGTTAATTTATTAACTGCCCGGACTTAGACCTGTTTTTTGATGGCTAAGATAATTATGATAATTGATGCATTAAGATGAAATAGGGATCACCAAATGGTGATCCCTATTTTCGTTTATTTCGAAGTTTTATTTTTAACTTTCTCAATTTTAATTTTTGTTTCTTAAGCTTTAACTTTTGTTTTTTTAATCGTAACTTTTCACGCTTAAGTCTTGCTTCACGTCTCCCAAGCACATTGATCAACCCCTTAATTGAACTAGTACTTATGATACACTCTTCTTTTTTATAATCCAATCATCATTTTCATAGCTAAATTTAGCTTTTAAATAACTTTAAGAATTACTATAATTGGTTCAATGTGAATTTTGGTTATCATTTTAATTCAAGGGAGGAAAAAAATGGAAAACGGAAATAAGTACGAAGTTCATCCCATTCCAAAGAACGAACGCAACATGAGCTATTGGGATATGTTTGCTAACTGGTTTGGAGCAAACGCTAATAATGGAACTTGGTTTATTGGGGGCATTATTGCCGCTTGTGGTTTATGGGGTGGGTTTAGTGCTTTGGTGGTTGCCTCAATTATTTCATATCTGTTTCTAAGTTTAATTGGATATGAGGGGTATAAAACGGGTTTATCGACGACAACCTTGAGTCGGGCGACATTTGGAATCCGGGGAAGTATGATCCCATCGGTTGTCAATTTAGTGATGTTTATGGGTTGGACCGCGGTTAATACTTTTATTGCGGCAACTTCATTATCCTATATTTTTAATTCATTCTTTGGTTGGCCAATCTTTGGGAAGCCTGGTGGAACGTTCGGTTTAGTTGTCGGAATTCTGGTTATGAGTATTTTACATATTCTTAGTGTTGTATCAGGGCAACGATCCATTAGAATTATTGAAAGAGTTGGAATTATTCTAGTTATTGTCTTTGTAATATGGGAAGTCTTGGTAGTGTTTAGAGATGTTTCGTTTACCCAACTTGCTCATTATATGGTTCCCAAAAAGGATCGGATGCCGTTTGGAGCAGCAATTGATAGTCTGGCTGCGTTTAACTTGGCATGGGTTACCAGTGGAGCTGATTTTACTAGATTTACTAATAAAAAGCGTGTTTCAACAAGTGCACCATTTTTTGGAGCTTTACTAGGTGCAGTCAGTTTTGCATCCATCGGATTATGCACTACCATCAGTATTGCCATTACGTCTGGAGTTTATGATCCCAATAATTCTGATCCAAGTACAGTGGCCAATAAATTGGGTCTAGGAATGATTGCAATGATTGTGATTGTCTTAACCAGTATGACCGCTAATGCTGTTAATTTACAGGCGGCTGGATCAGCATTAACGAATATGTATCATAAATTGACATTAAAACAGTCGTTGTTGATTGTCACCGTGGTGGCGATGATTTTAACCTTTACCCCACTTTTAAGTGGAAGCTTTCTTTCTGCTTTTACGGCCTTCCTTGATTATATTGGGATGTTTTTAGGCCCAATCATCTCCATCATGCTAGTAGATTACTTTCTTCTTAATGATCGTGACTACCGTTTGGAATCATTTGGAGATCCGAAAGGAGAGTTTTGGTATAGCCATGGGGTGAATTGGTTTGCGTTTGCACTTTGGATTTTAGGAATTTTGTTATACTTAATGTTGAAAAATGTTGCAATTGTTAAAAATACCATTGGAGCAACTTTTATTGTAATGGCAATTATTGCTGTTCTCTACTACGTTATCGGTCGGGCGTTAGAAAGACGGGACAAATAAAATGATTATTAAACAGGGATATATTGAGAATTCGACAAAAAAACAAGACATTTTAGTTAAAGATGGAAAGATTAAAGAGATTGGTGATCACATTGATGATCCTAAAGAAGAGGTGATTGATGCGAATGGTAAATTAATTATTCCACCATTTATTGATTCACATGTCCATTTAGATTCGACTCTGACAGCCGGTGAACCCCGGTTTAATGAAAGTGGAACCCTATTTGAGGGTATTTCAATTTGGTCTGAGCGAAAACAAAGCTTATCTGAAAAAGACGTTAAGGAGCGCGCCATTAAAACGATCAAGAATCAGGCTGAACATGGAATTCAGTTCGTTAGAAGTCACGTTGATACTACTGATCCCAATCTTACCGCTCTTAAAGCACTTCTTGAGGTAAGGGAACGGGTATCTAGTTTTATTGATCTCCAATTAGTTGCTTTTCCACAGGAGGGGATTCTATCATTTCCACATGGCAAAGATTTACTAACAGAAGCTGTCAAAATGGGAGTTGACGCCGTGGGTGGAATTCCCCACTACGAATTTAATCAATATTATGGGCGTGATTCACTAACGTTTTTGATGAACTTAGCTGAAAAATATGGCAAACTTGTTGACGTTCACTGCGATGAAATTGATGATCCAAATTCCAGAAATTTGGAAGTTCTAGCTACTTTGGCGTATGAATCAGGACTAAGTGATCGGGTTACTGCAAGTCATACAACGGCTCTTGGATCGTATAACGATGCATATGCCGATAAGTTGATGAGAATTCTTAAGATGTCAAAGATTAACATGGTAGCCAATCCACTAGTTAATGTGCATTTGGGTGGTCGATTTGATACTTACCCTAAACGACGTGGTCTAACGAGAGTCAAGGAACTTTTAAAGCATGGAATCAACGTCTCGTTTGGAGAGGACGATGTAAAAGATCCGTGGTATCCAATGGGGAACGGTAACATGCTGGATGCGCTTTACGTTGGTATTTTAGCGAGTCAATTGATGGGGTATCATCAGATTATGGATTCATATAAGTTGATTACTACCAACGCTGCTAAAACTTTACATGTTAGTGATCATTATGGAATTGAGAAGGGGAAACCCGCTAGTTTCTTAATCTTTGATACAGATAATTTTTATAATGAAATTAACGAAAGAAGAACGCTTTTATACTCGATTAGAAACGGGAAAGTTTTGGTTAAAAAACAACCAGAAGAAGTTCAAACTCATTTTGGTTAGGTTTTAGTCAGTGTACTTCACTTTCATTTTTCTTGTGATATGATGAACGTAAAGATTACATTGAGGAGGCAATTATAATGGTAGAAGAAGCTAATACCGAGATCCCTAAAACTATGAATGCTTGGGAAATTGTTAAACCTGGACCGATTAACGGAAGGAAATCTCCCTTAAAATATGTTAGAAAAGACGTTCCAGCACCTGGTGATGGTGAAGTCTTGGTTAAGGTGTTAACGTGTGGAGTTTGTCACACGGATTTACACGTTACCGAGGGTGATTTACCTGTCCATAAAAAAGATCTAACTCCTGGACATGAAATTATTGGTAAAGTAGTTAAAAATGGTCCTCATACTCGTCGATTTAAAATTGGTGATCGAATCGGAATCCCATGGTTACGGAAAACATGTGGTGTATGTAAGTATTGTCGTTCTGGCAGAGAAAATCTATGTCCATATTCTAAATATACGGGATGGGATCATGATGGTGGCTATGAGGAGTATACAACCGTTCCAGAGGGATTTGCTTATCGAATTCCAGAACGGTTTAATTCACTTCAAGCAGCCCCACTGCTTTGTGCTGGAATCATTGGGTATCGGGCTTTTGAACGTGCTAACATTCCAGCTGGTGGTACCCTTGGAATTTATGGCTTTGGTGGGTCTGCTCACATCACCGCGCAATTGGCGATTGATCAGGGAATTGACGTTCACGTCTTTACACGAGGTGAAGATGCCAAACAATTTGCCTTGTCACTTGGGGCAAAATCAGTCAATAACACATATGATATGTCGCCCGTTCCTCTAGATTCATCGATTATTTTTGCACCAGTCGGTGAGGCTGTTCCTAATGCGTTGAAAAGTTTAGCTCCCGGAGGTACTTTAGCATTAGCCGGAATTCATATGACTGATATCCCTCAGATGAGTTACGAAGAGCATATTTTTCACGAAAAGAACTTAACGAGTGTTGAAAGTAATACGAGAAGTGATGGCGAAGAGTTTTTGACTTTAGCTGATCGTTTACACATTGAACCTGACGTTACTGAATTTCCACTTTCAAAGGCGGATGATGCCTTGAAAAGGGTTGCTAAAGGTGATTTGAAAGGTGCTTGTGTTTTAAACGTCGGGTTAGAGAGTAATTAGCTTATAAGTAAAGTACAAGTGATGCCAAAACGATAAACCTTTTCGTTTGGAGATTTTATTGACAAACAATCATAAAAAATATATCATTTCAATTAAATAAATCTTTAAGTGTGTCCAGTGAGGCAGCAAGATTTCGAATTTTAAAGTGATACTGTAAAACTTTATTTAATCGAAGACTGTTGTCCCTTGGACAGCAGTTTTTTTATTAGAGAAGGGAAGTCAGTATAAATGTCTCAGAAAAAGGACTATGTATTAGGAATTCATGACCGTCCATCACCACTAAAATGGGTCGGACTTTCCTTACAACACATGTTTTCAATGTTTGGCAGTACAGTAATTGTTCCATTGTTAGTCGGTTTAAGCCCAAGTATTGCACTTTTTGCTTCAGGAATTGGGACGTTACTGCATATTTTAATTACTAAGGGGAAAATTCCCGCTTACATGGGATCTAGTTTTGCCTTTGTCACTCCAATGATGGCACTTATGAAAACGACTGGAATTTCAGGAGTTTCTCAAGGAGTGGTTGCGGTCGGCTTAGTTTATGTGGTTGTGGCTACGATCATTTCATTTATTGGATCCGATTGGATTGATAAGATCCTACCACCAGTGGTAGTGGGGCCGATCGTAATGGTGATTGGACTATCACTTGCAGGGAGTGCTGCCCAAAATGCAATGATGGATCATGGAAAGTATAACTTGGTTTTCTTCGGAATTGCGATGACCACCCTGTTTTTAGCAATTTTCTTCAACGTTAAATTAAAGGGATTCTTGGGATTAATTCCGATTTTATTGGCAATTGTTTGTGGGTATTTAATTTCAATGGCGTGTGGATTAGTTGATATTCACGCAATTGCCACTGCTCCATGGTTTAAAATGCCTCCGTTTCATATCATTGGCACCGAGCGAGGCTTCAAGTTTGACTGGAATGCCATCTTGATTATGGCTCCAATCGCTTTTGTTACGATGACCGAACACATGGGTCATTTGATGGTACTCGGCGAAATGACTCACAAGAATTTCTTTAAGAATCCAGGTTTAAATCGCACGCTTGCTGGGGATGGAGCCGCATCGCTTGCAGCTGGAATTCTTGGTGGGCCCGCGGTAACTAGTTATGGCGAAAATATTGGAGTCATGGCAATTACCAAAGTTTACAGTGTTTGGGTCATAATCGGAGCAGCGATTTTTGCCATGATCTTTGCGTTCGTGAATAAGTTAAATGTTTTAATCATGCAAATGCCGCTCCCAGTTATTGGTGGAATTAGTTTTCTCCTATTTGGGACAATTGCTGCTAATGGTGTCAAAGTGATGATTGACAATAAATTGGACATGGATAAGAAACGCAATTTAATGATTGCGTCGGTTATCTTGGTAATTGGAATTGGTAATGCATATATTCAAATTGGAAGTTTCCAGTTTACTGGAGTGGCTTTAGCAACTGTGATTGGAATCGTTTTGAATCTTCTCCTACCAAAAGACGAACATGATGATCCAGATCTTGAAGATCAATCTATTGACCCAGTAAAGAAATAGTAATATTATGATTTTATGTTAAAGAACACGAAGGGAGAAACTAATTATGTGTAAACCATGTTGTTGTAAAAAAGATTTGACAAAATCTGACAACACTTTTGGTATGCACTCAAAGGTTTCTCTATAAATGATATTAATTTATTATAATTATGAGAGGACTGGTGGATCCAGTCCTCTTTTTTGTGTTCTTTTGTGATTATTTAGGAGGTATCATCATGAAAAAGTTACTTGTCTGTTTAAATTTTTAGAGTAAAATAAACATAGCGAGTTAGTTAATTTTGCACAATATATTTTAATGAATGGGGATTTTAATTATGAAGAAAAGATGGCCTTTACTTTTACTAACAGGAGTGGCCGCGTTGGCTCTTACCGTTACCGCATGTGGGAAACAATCCGAGACTAAAAAGCCTGGGACTTTGACGGTTGGTATGGAAGGAACTTATGCTCCGTATTCTTACAAGGATAAGAACGGTAAGTTAACCGGCTTTGAAGTTGATTTGGCTAATGATGTTGCTAAAAAGATGGGGATGAAGGTTCAATACAAGTTAACTGGATGGGATTCATTAATTCAGGGACTCAATTCTAATTCTTACGATGTTATTTTTAACAATATGGCAATTAATCCAGCTAGAAAAAAGCAGTATCGGTTTGCCACTCCATACATTTATTCAAAGGCAATCATGATTACTAAGAAAGATTCACCAATTAAAAATGCTCAAGACTTTAAGGGTAAGAAGGTCGCTGAAGGTACTGGTACTGATAACTGGAATAACGCCGAAAAGCTGCATGCTAAACCAGTTACTTCACCAGATTTTAATACTTCAATGCAAATGATTGATCAAGGTCGTGTTGTTGGTGCCTTAAATGCTCAGCCAGCATGGCAAAGTTGGTATGCAAGCCATAAGAATACTGACCTTCAAGCTAAACTAGTTCCAACTAATGTTATTCCACAAAGTCAAATTGCTCCAATGATGAACAAGAAGTCTGCTAAGTTAAATAAACAGATGGACAAAGCAATTAATGAACTTCGAAAAGATGGTACCTTGAAACGATTATCAATGAAGTACTTCGGAGAGAATATTACCGATAAATAATATTAGTTAGGAGCTTAAAGAATTATGTGGGACATTATCATTTCATCATTACCGAGTCTCTTAGAGGCAATGATTAAATACACCATTCCACTAACAATTATTTCATTCTTTTTTGGTTTAATTCTTGCGATTGTTACCGCACTGATAAAGTTTTTAAAACCACATGGGAATGCATTTGTTAGAGTTATGTGGGGCATTTTTAGAGCCATTGCAGACGTATACGTGTGGGCTTTTCGTTCCACTCCATTGTTGGTTCAGTTGTTCATTATTTATTTTGGTTTACCGAATCTGCAAAATTTCATTCCCGGTTTTAATTTTGAAATTCCGGCCTTTACGGCAGCAATAATTGGGTTTTCGTTAAATACTGGTGCTTATGCCTCGGAAACAATTCGGTCAGCTCTGATGTCTGTTCCCCAAGATCAATGGGATGCTGCATATACTCTGGGTTTTAGCACCACTCAAACCCTGTGGTACATTGTTTTACCACAAGCAGCACGAATCGTACTTCCTCCACTATCTAATGAATTTATTGGATTAGTTAAGGATACCTCTCTTGCAAGTACGATTACCATCACAGAGATGTTTCAGGTTAGTCAACAAATTGCGGCGCACAACTATCAGCCACTACTTATGTACACAGAAGTAGCTGCTCTTTATGCTATTTTGTGCAGTATTTTAACGATCCTTCAACACTATCTCGAAAAGCGTTCTTCAAGATACTTAAAGGGGGATGAAGGCTAATGATTAAGATTGAAGACATTGTAAAAAAGTACGATGGAAAAACTGTTCTGGATAAAATTAGCACGGAATTTCCTGAGGGAAAAACGACCGTAATTGTTGGTCCTTCTGGTTCTGGAAAGTCAACGTTGCTACGTTCCCTGGACTTGTTGGTTCATCCTGATTCAGGCGTAATTAGTTTTCCTAATTTTTCGTTAAACTACGCGGATAAGATTACCAGTAAACAAAGTAAGGAATTACGAGCACAGACTAGCATGGTCTTTCAAAATTGGAATCTTTTTCCTAATTTACGGGTGATTGATAACATCACGGCTGCACCAATCCATGTTCATAAGATTTCGAAAAAAGATGCGGTTGCTCAGGCAGAAAAATTATTGAAACGGGTTGGTCTTGAAAAATATGCTAATTTCTATCCCGATGAATTATCTGGAGGAATGCAACAACGAATCTCGATCTGTCGGGCATTGGCAGTCAAGCCTAAGTACATTTTATTAGATGAACCTACCAGTGCGCTTGATCCGGAGTTAGAGACGCAAGTTTTAAAAATGCTGGAAGAGTTAGCTGATCAGGGACAGTCAATGATTATGATTACTCACAACATTGAGTTTGCTAAATTATCTGCTGATAAAATGTTATTCATCGAAAATGGGGAGAAGATTTTTGATGGATCAAAGGACGAATTTTTTAATAATCCTTCTCCGAGAATCAAAGAATTTTTAGATGCAATTTCCTTACAGTAAATAAAAATGAGGACTTCATATTTTGAAGTCCTCATTTTTATATGAAAGTTGCTAATCCAATAATTATAAATGAAAGTAAGCAATTTTCTGGGGTTTCTTTTTCGCTGAAGATTTGAATTCCGTATGAGATTAATACTAAAGTAATTAAAATTGCACATTTTAATAAGGGAAAATTTGCTAGCAGAAGCGCTGCAAAGATTAAAATGAAGATAAAGTTTAATTTAGTTTCAAGTCGGTGATTAAAGAACGGAACAAAGAACAAACAGTATAAGCAAAATAGAATTCCAACGTTTACGAGGACACTTGATTCCAGGTATTGGTTATCAAGATAACAAAAAGAAATGACCGGAGCAATTGAATTTAAAAAGGAAAAGCAAACCAGTCCATAGTAATTTTCGAGTTTAAATTTGGGCATCATTACAATGATGTTGGTGATTCCAAGGATGACAAACAGGATGATTAATAAGATGGGAAACAAGGAGACAATCGCTAATAATACTGGGATGACGTTGAGAAATAAATTGATCCTTGGATCATAACGAATGATGAAAAGTAGAAGGGAAGCCGACCAAAGAAACTCTGATAGGATTAGCACCACCAGTCTGGTATTCCATTGAACTGATAGTAAGTCAACTTGCGAAGCAAAAAGCCATATTAGTGTATTCAAGATGATGAATATTGTAAGAACTAAGGCATGTACGGTAGTTTGATTCTTTTCAATAAAAGTTTTCATAATATTGTCCTTTTTGTATTAATAAATCCATGTTAATCAATTATGTAAATTTGTTCAATGGAGGTTTTGTGTGCTTTTTAATTACTTGCGAATATGTTATTATTATAAAGTTATGAGCAGATTCCCGATAGGATTCACGAAGAGTGAAGTTGCCTTGTAACCACAAACAATAGGGGGAATAAGAATGTCAGAAAAGCGTTTATTTACTTCTGAATCAGTTTCAGAAGGTCATCCGGATAAAGTTGCCGATCAAATTAGTGATGCAATCCTGGATGCAATTTTAAAAAAAGATCCAGATGCACGAGTTGCCTGTGAAACCTCAGTTACTACAGGACTTGTATTGGTGTTTGGTGAAATCTCAACTAGTGCCTATGTTAACATTCAAAAAGTTGTTAGAGATACAATTCGTGAAATTGGTTATAATGATCCTAAATACGGATTTGATGCAGACAGTGTTGCTGTGTTAGTTTCACTTGATGAACAGTCACCAGATATTGCGCAGGGAGTTGATGAGTCGGTTGAGACTCGTGGCGGAGACGTCGATCCTCTTGATAAGATTGGTGCTGGGGACCAGGGAATTATGTTTGGTTATGCAGACAGTGAGACCCCTGAGTTAATGCCACTCCCAATCTCATTGAGTCATCATTTAATGCAGAAACTCTCTAAGCTTCGTAAAAATGGTTCTATTCCTTATCTTAGACCGGATGCCAAAGCGGAAGTAACGGTTGAATACGATCAAAATGATGATCCTAAGCGTGTTGATACCGTGGTTTTAAGTACTCAGCATGATCCTGATGTTACTCAAGAACAGATTCGAAAAGATGTTATCGAGAAGGTTATCAAAACGACGATCCCATCTAAGTATCTTGATGAGAACACTAAGTATTTAATCAATCCAACCGGAAAATTTGTGGTTGGTGGACCCGTTGGCGATGCCGGCTTGACTGGAAGAAAAATCATTGTTGATACATATGGTGGGGCAGCTCATCATGGTGGCGGTGCTTTTTCTGGGAAAGATGCAACTAAGGTTGATCGTTCCGCAAGTTATGCAGCGCGGTATATCGCTAAAAACATTGTTGCGGCTGGACTTGCAAAAAAGATTGAAATTCAGTTGGCATATGCCATTGGGGTTGCTGAACCAGTTTCAATTTCAGTTAATACGTTTGGAACTTCAAAAGTTTCAGACGATAAGTTAGTCGCTGCCATTAGAAAAGTATTCGACTTGCGGCCAGCTGGAATTATTAAGATGCTTGATTTAAAGCGACCAATTTACAAACAAACGGCTGCTTATGGTCACTTTGGGAGAACGGATGTTGATCTTCCATGGGAGCATACCGATAAGGTAAAAGGGCTACAAAATTATTTTAAATAGGATTTAAATGACGACCTTCAATGGTCGTTTTTTATTGTATCAAATAGAAAGATGATGAAATATGAAGGGTAAAACAAACGTTAAAGTTGTGACAATTGCATTATTTGTTGCCACATTTATGAGCGCAGTTGAGGGAACCATTGTTTCGACGGCAATGCCCACGATTGTCGGTGATCTTCATGGGGTGTCGTTGATGAACTGGGTTTTCTCAATTTTTCTTTTGACAAATTCAATTGCCACCCCAATTTATGGGAAGTTAGCCGATCAATTAGGTCGTAAATCGGTTTTTATATTTGGTCTGGTGGTCTTTGTTATTGGTTCCATGTTGTCAGGAATGTCCAATAGTATGGGAACATTGATTTTATGGCGAGCAGTTCAAGGAGTCGGTGCAGGAGTAATTATGCCAGTATCCTTTACCATTATTGCTGACATGTATTCTTTTGAAAAACGAGCTCAAGTGGTTGGTTTGAATGGATCAGCGTGGGGAATTGCCTCAGTGGTTGCACCATTACTAGGCGGATTTTTGGTTGACAACCTTTCTTGGCATTGGGTTTTCTTCATTAATGTTCCGATTGGGATACTGACGATTATTTTGATTGCGTTATTTTTACACGAACCAAAACGCAAGATTGAAAGTAAGATGGATCTACCTGGCGTCGTCTTAATTGCGGTTCTTTTGTTTTCGGTTATGTACATGTTCCAAGTCTTAAGTGAAGCTCCAATCAATTGGATAATGGTGATTGGATGTTTAGTGGTCGCAATTATCAGTGGATTTTTGTTCTATCGGCAGGAGAAAAAAGCAACTGATCCACTAATTCCAATTCAGATGTTTAAAAGTCGGACATTTGTCACCCAGAATTTAATTGCGGCTCTGATTAGTGGTTTTATTTTTGGATATGAGGTTTATTTACCCGATTGGACTCAGGGAATTTTGGGATTAAAAGCCACAATGGCGGGCTTTGCGATCACACCCAGTTCCGTTCTATGGCTGGTTGGCTCTTTTATTTCGGGAAAAATGATTCTGAAGTATCGGCCACAACAGATTATGAACTTTAGTTTGGCATTTGTTTTGCTAGGAGCAATTTGTATGGTCCTGCTTCCGATTACTACGCCATTTTGGGTTTTCTTTGTTCTTTCAGCCGTTTTAGGAACTGGCTTTGGAATTACCATTACTACTTCCACCGTTACGGTTCAAAACGAGGTTTCACCAGAACACGTTGGGGTGGCTTCTTCGTTTAATACCCTGAGTCGGACCCTTGGTCAAACAATTATGATTTCCATCTTTGGAATTGTGATGAACACTTCGATGGCAAAAGGGGTTAGTGAACATCCAGGGACTAACTTAAAAATGATGAATACACTGATTAATCCCCAGACGGCGGTTAATTTATCCAAGCAGGTTTTGCCCGTGCTGCATGAGATTCTTTACAGTGCCATTCATCATATCTTTATTTTGGCTTTATTATTAGTAATTTTATCGTATGTGGTGAACTGGTTCGACCATAAGAATATGCAAAAGAAAACGAACTAACATTACTTAGTTCGTTTTTGAATTGCTACTAGGATTGGCGGATCATTGATTTGATTGATAAATTGGTATTTTAAAACGTGGTAACTGTGTTGATCGAGGCTACTAGCAAATTTTAAAACCTGCTCCTTTTCTTCTTTGCCGCCAGCGTGACCATAGTACAGTACTAAAATGATGATTCCGTTAGGAGTTAAACATTTAAGAATATCACTGACGGCTTTAATGGTGGTTTTGGGTTTTGTTATGATTTTTTTGTCACCAGTGGGAAGGTATCCTAAGTTGAAAATTGCGGCCGCAATTGGACTGTTCTGAACGTATTTCTTAACGTTTTCATGTCCATCAAGAATAACTTGACATTGTTTTTGCTCACCGTATTTCGTTAAGCGTTGTTTGGTGGCTAAAACGGCATTCGGTTGAATATCAAAGCTAAAAACATGGCCGTTTTTACCAACGAGTTGAGCTAAATAAAGGGTATCGTGGCCTAGTCCGGCCGTTCCATCGATTACGGTTTCACCTGGTTTAACAATTTGTTTTAGTAGAGTATGGCTAAAATTTAATGCTGATTGTAGTTTCATTTGAAACACCTCACTAATTATTATATCAGTTGTTTGTGATTAACTTGTTTTTTTGGATAAAATTTGGTAGAGTTTATTTAATCATATAATATATCATGTAGGTGAAGTATTAGATTGTTTTATTTTTCAGAAACCAAGTGGGTGATGCAAACTTGGAAATAGAATGATTGAACTTATCATCGAAGTTTTAGCCGAATTAAAAGCTAAACGTTTTTCCGCGTTATGGAATCAAGGGTCTCTTATGAGAAATTTAGGTGGTACCGCGGAACCTCGTCCTATAGAATTGTTTTTCTATAGGCTTTTTTTATGGTGATTTTTAATGAACTAATAAGGAGTGAATTTGATGGCTTACGATCATTCAAAAATTGAAAAGAAATGGCAAAAGTATTGGGATGATCACCAAACTTTTAAAACCAGTGATAAACAAGAGAAAGATAAATATTACGTGCTAGACATGTTTCCTTATCCATCAGGTCAGGGGCTTCATGTCGGTCATCCAGAAGGTTACACTGCCACTGATATCATGGCGCGCTTTAAGCGAATGCAGGGTAAAAATGTCCTTCATCCAATTGGATGGGATGCCTTTGGGCTGCCGGCAGAACAATATGCGTTAAAGACCGGTCACAACCCACGTGATTTTACGAAGAAAAACATTGACAATTTTAGACGTCAGATTAAATCGCTTGGATTTTCCTATGATTGGGATCGTGAAGTCAATACTTCGGATCCTAATTACTATAAATGGACTCAATGGATTTTTGAACAGCTGTACAAAATGGGATTAGCCTATGAAGATGAGATTGAGGTTAATTGGGCCCCTGATTTCATGGGTGGAACCGTTGTTTCAAACGAAGAGGTTGTTAATGGAAAAACTGAACGTGGTGGTTATGACGTTTACAGAAAACCTATGAAACAGTGGGTTTTGAAAATCACTGCCTACGCTGACCGTTTGTTAGATGATCTTGACGATTTAGACTGGCCTGAAAGCATTAAACAAATGCAACGAAATTGGATTGGCCGTTCCGTTGGGGCTAGTATCTCATTTGATGTAAATGAAGAAGATGAAAAGATCGAAGTCTTTACTACTCGTCCTGATACTATTTATGGGGTGTCTTACCTGGTGCTTTCACCAGAAAGTCCGATTGTAGATAAAATTATGACACCAGAACAAAAGGCCGATGTAGAAAACTACCGGGCTAAAATTGCCTCTAAATCAGATCTTGAAAGAACTGATTTAAACAAAGATAAATCGGGAGTATTTACTGGAGCTTACGCAATTAATCCTGTGAACCAAAAGAGAATTCCAATTTGGATTGGTGATTACGTTCTGCCAAGTTACGGAACCGGTGCAGTCATGGCCGTCCCTGCTCATGACCAACGGGATTTTGATTTTGCTAAGAAGTTCGATTTGCCCATCATTCCAGTGATTGAGGGTGGTGATGTTGATGATGCACCTTACACGGGCGATGGGGTTCACATTAATTCCGGTTTTCTTGATGGATTGAATAAAAAACAAGCTATCGATAAAATTATCGAATGGTTAAAGGATCATCATGCTGGTAATAAAAAGGTTAATTATCGATTACGTGATTGGATTTTTAGTCGCCAACGTTACTGGGGTGAGCCCATTCCAGTAATTCACTGGGATGATGGCACAACTTCCTTAGTTCCAGAAGACCAGTTACCATTACGGCTTCCTAAAGCGGCTGACATTCAACCGTCTGGAACCGGAGAGAGTCCGTTAGCCAATCTTACTGACTGGGTGAACGTGACAGATAAGAACGGTCGTCATGGTAAGCGTGAGACTAATACGATGCCACAGTGGGCCGGCAGTTCATGGTACTACTTGAGATACGTTGATCCTCATAATGATAAAATGATTGCTGATCCAGAAAAATTGAAGTACTGGCTTCCAATTGATTTGTACGTCGGTGGTGCTGAACACGCTGTTCTTCATTTGTTGTATGCGCGGTTTTGGCATAAGGTGCTCTATGATTTAGGGGTGGTTCCAACAAAAGAACCGTTCCAAAAATTAGTTAACCAAGGTATGATTCTTGGTACTAATCATGAAAAAATGTCAAAGTCCAAGGGAAATGTAGTTAATCCCGATGACATTGTTAAACAGTACGGTGCTGATACGTTGCGACTGTATGAGATGTTTATGGGACCACTTTCTGAATCTAAACCGTGGAATACCGATGGAATTGTTGGTGCCAACCGCTGGATTAAACGAGTTTGGCGCTTGTACATGAATGATGATGACACGGTAAGTGATGTGATCGTTGATGATAATGACGGAAAGCTTGATAAGATTTATAACCAAACCGTTAAAAAGGTGACTGATGACTTTGAAAATATGCGTTTTAACGTTGCCATTTCTCAAATGATGGTTTTCATCAATGATGCATATAAAGCACAAAGGTTACCTAAAAAGTACGCGGAAGGCTTCATTAAACTTCTTTCACCAATTACGCCACATGTTGCCGAAGAATTATGGCAAAAGTTGGGTCATGATCATTCCATTGAACTTGCCAAATGGCCAGAAGCTGACGAAAGTAAATTAAAAGAAGACCAAGTTGAGCTGGTGGTTCAGGTTAATGGAAAAGTGAGAGGTCACATTAAAGTTGGCGTGGATGCTGGGAAGGACGAGTCTGAAAAAGTTGCTTTAAATGATGAAAATGTTAAATCATTCCTTGATGGAAAGACTGTTAGAAAGGTAATCGTCGTTCCAAAGAAAATTGTTAATATTGTTGCAAATTAAGCTTGAATAAATTTGAAATTATTTTCGAAATGGTTAGAATTTATATTTGTAACGTGAAAGTAGGGGAAATTTGTGAACAACGATTTCGAACAAGATGAATTAGAAAAAGAAGAAATTGAAGATAGTGAAAGATCACAAGGTAAGATGGTTAAAGGATCAGCCTGGATGACCATTGGAAGCATCCTCTCACGAATTCTTGGTGCCATTTACATCATTCCTTGGCGATTGATTTTTGGAGCGTCATTGTTTCCGCTTGCCAACACGTTGTATACCATGGGTTACAACATTTATAGTGAGTTTTTGACAATTGCCATTGCGGGGATTCCGTCGGCGGTTGCAAAAGAAGTGGCCCATTATAATGCGTTAAATGAGTATGGGGTAAGTGCGCGACTTTATAAGAAGGGAATTACCCTTTCGGTTATTACCGGAGTCGTTTGTGCACTTTTAATCTATTTTTTTGCTCCAATCTTAGCTGGTAGTGGGGGTAAAAATGCGGTTCCGGTGATTCGTTCGTTAGCATGGGCCGTCCTAATTATTCCTGCGATGAGTTTAACTCGTGGATATTTTCAAGGCTTCCAACAGATGGCTCCGTCAGCAATGTCACAATTTGTTGAGCAACTCGCGCGTGTCATTTACATGTTGGCTTCAGCCTTCTTCATTATGATCGTGATCCACGGAAGTTGGGTAACCGCCGTTACCCAGTCAACTTTTGCCGCCTTCATCGGTGCTATTTTTGGTTTTTTAGCACTAGGATGGTATTACTGGCGACGACGTGATCATTTTCAGGGGCTTATTGCTTCAAGTGATAACGCTATTAACGTTAAGACTAACGATCTTTATAAAGAAATTATTAGTCAAGCGGTTCCGTTTATTATTCTTGGTTCTGGCATTACCATTTTTCAATTAATTGACCAATATTCCTTTTTTAGTATTATGCGTTGGGCAACTAATTATACTAATACTAATTTACAGTATATTTATGCTATTTTTGCGGCTAATGCGAATAAATTGATTATGATTGTGGTTTCGTTAGCTTCCGCCTTGGCAATTACCGTAGTTCCGTTGCTTTCTGAAGCCCGAACCAAAGGTGATATTCATTCAATTAGTAAGCAACTTAGTAATGCGTTAATATTATTTGAATTCGTCATGCTTCCTGCAGCTTTAGGGATGGCAGCTATTGCTGGTCCGATCAACCGAACCTTTTATGGAACTGCCAATATGGATTTAGGAGCGGACATTTTAACGTTTTCTGCTATCATTTCAATTAGTCTAGGCTTGTTTACGGTGGTTACCGCATTAATGCAAGGAATCTCTGAAAATAGACGAGCAGTTAAATACTTTGTGGTTGGAATTGTAATTAAGTTAGTTGCGCAAGTTCCTTTAGTTTACTTCTTTGGAGCTTTTGGAGCCTTAATGGCAACCGCAGTTGGATTTACAGTTGCTAACTATCTGATTGTGCATTCCTTAAGACATGAGTTTGGATTGGAAATGAGTAGTATTAAATCTAATTCTGTTAAAATTTTAGTGTTTGCTTTGATCACATACTTTGTGGCCTTAATTGTAGTTTATGGAGCTAACTTCTTGTTTGGGATGGTAGTTAATTATAATAGTTCACTAATCAGTTTGTTTGTTTCGATTTTGGCTACGTTAGCTGGTGGATTTGTGTACCTATTCTTGGTACTTAAAAGTCGGGTAGCTGATAAGGTCTTAGGAAATAAGATGCAAAGTGTAAGGAAGTTTTTACACATTCGATAAAAAAAGAAGATCCAGTCAGGATCTTCTTTTTTATCAGTTAAATTCATGCTTCGTGTTCATGCATGAAGCATGGAAGCCGTTGTGAGATTTGATGAGGGAGAACTACATATTGAGTGGCTGCTAGTTCATCGGCAATTGCACTGTGGGAATAAACGGCTGCTAAAACAGCATCAACCTCGTCGTCAAATTGGGCAACGAATCCACCGATAATTCCAGCAAGAGTATCACCCATCCCTCCAGTTGCTTGAGCAGGCGTCCCAGTCGTGTTTTGGTATACTTCATCTGGGGTATACACCTGAGTACGATCAGATTTAAGAACGACAATCCCACCAATTTTGTCGCGGGCTTCTCTGTTACGTGCCTCAGTTTGATCGGCCATTTTAATTCCGGATAAACGTTGCCACTCCATTTGATGTGGAGTAAAAATTAATTTGGCTTGTGGTAATTTTAACCCACGTTCAGCGATCATCGTGATGGCTGAACCATCAATTAAGAGGATTTGATCAGGAGTGACATTATCAAATACGGTTTCCATAATTTCACAACTATGATCATCGGTCCCAAGCCCAGAGCCAATGGTAATAACTTTCATAGCTTTAATGAGTTGAACCATTTGATCAGTGTCGTTATAGTCTGCAAACATTGCTTCGGGTAGCCAAGAGTGGAGCGCACTTTGATTCGTTGGATCCGTGATAGTAGTTGTGAGTCCAACGCCAGAGTAAACTGCTCCAAGCGAACTCATTATGATTGCACCACCAAAGTTTTCGTTTCCACCAACTAAAGCGATTTTACCATAAGTTCCTTTAAAACTATTTTTGGGTCGAATGCGGATGGTTTTAGTTAGAATTGATTTATCAATTTTCTTCATTTTGTTCACCTCGAATGCATTATATCATGCGTTGGTTGAATGTTGTCCAAATGAGTTGTTACTTTCTTGATTATGTTAGAATAAGGAATAACTAAGTAGGAGGGTATAACATGGCAATTGACTGGAAAGATAAAGCACAAAATTACAAAGATGATTACTTAAATGACTTAAAAAAATTGATTTCAATTGATAGTTCGAGGGACTTGGAGCACGCAACGGACGAATACCCATTGGGCCCAGGTCCAGCTCATGCATTACAACAGTTTCTCTCTTTTGGTGATCGTGATGGGTTCACCACGAAAAACATTGATAACGTAGTGGGATACATTGAGTATGGTTCAGGCGATGAAACCATGGCAATTTTGTCACACGCTGATGAGATGCCTGGTGGCGCAGGGTGGGATTCTAATCCATTCGAACTAAAGCTTGAGGGTGACAATGCAATTGGTCGGGGAGTTTCTGATGACAAAGGACCAGGACTTGCGGCCTATTATGGATTAAGAATGCTTAAAGATGCAGGGATTCAGCCGAAGGTCAAAATTCGCTTGATAATTGGAACGGACGAAGAGTGTGACTGGACTGGAATGAAACGCTATTTTGAGGTTGAACCAGATCCTTCATTTGGATTTTCGCCAGACGCCGAATTTCCCTTGATCAATGGGGAAAAGGGTAATGTGACGCTTGAAACGCATTTTGCTTCCAATAAAAGTGATGGTGAGAACACCCTGATGCATTTTAATGCCGGATTGCGTGAAAATATGGTACCACGTGATGCAGAAGCTGACGTTGTTGCTGCGGATGTCTCCAAAATGGCCGATGAATTTGAAAAATATTTAGATAGGGTTCCCGTAACTGGAAGCTATGAAATCGAAGGGAACAATATTAAAATCAGTGTAGTCGGGAAAGCAGCCCATGGAATGGAACCTAAGAACGGTATCAATGCTGGAACCTATTTAGCTGACTTTTTGGTTGATTATAGTTTTGATACTAGTGGTGCTAATATCCTGAACTTCATCGACGAAAAACTGCATGATGATTCTCGTGCTCATAAATTGGGGCTTAATTTTACTGATGATGTGATGGGAGAACTAACCATGAACGTCGGTCTAATGAATTTTGATCATGAAAATGGTGGGATGGTCAACACTAACTTTAGGTATCCCAAGGGGATTACGACTGATAAAATTTTAGCTAAAGTTCAAGATGCCGCTGATCGGTTTAACGGGTCAACCAAACAAATTTCGCAAATGGTGCCCCACTTTGTTGATGCAGACGATCCCATTGTAAAAACCTTAATGGGTGTTTATCGCGATCAAACTGATCAGGATGACGCTCAACCAGAAGTTGTTGGTGGTGGTACGTATGCGCGAATGATGAAACGTGGGGTTGCCTTTGGAGCACTTTTCCCAGGAACAGAGGACACGATGCACCAAGCTAACGAATACACACCTGTTAATGATTTGATTTTGGCAATGTCGATTTACGGTCAGTCAATTTATGAATTGTCTAAGTAGAGATAAAAAAACTTTGAACATCGTGTTCAAAGTTTTTTTATCGGATCGTTTTTAATTTTTTATCAATTTTTGCCAATACCTTAGAAACGTTTTGGGGATCTTCTAGATCGTACTTTTGAAGATTAATTTTCATCTTAGGACTGACGTTGTATTCGTCATACCATTTTTGGTAAGCTTTCCACATTTTGTAATAATATTCTTCCAGTCCTGGATCGTTGTCCCATTGTTCATAATCACGACCACGCTTTTGGATTCGGTATAAGATGGTGTCGAAATCGCTGTAGGCATAGACTAAAAGGTCGGGACTTGTTTTTGGAAGCTCTTTAAGTTCATCCATCATATTTTCAAGTAGTTTTAAATAAACTTCTAATTCAACGTCAGAAATATTTCCCTCAGCATTATTTTCTTTGGTGAAAAGCGCGTCTTCGTAAATAGATCGATCCAACACGTTGTTGTCTTGTTTTAACGCCTTTTTAATCATCGAAAAGCGTTTATTTAAAAAGTATATTTGGAGTAAGAAGCCATACTGTTTTGGATCTTTATAATAAAGTGGCAAAACAGGATTGTCTCCCACTGGCTCGTAGAAGGGCTCTGTTCCATAATGTGCGGCAATTTTTCCCGTTAAGGTTGTCTTACCGACACCAATCATTCCAGCTGTAATAATCACCATGCTTAGCTCCTCTTTTAGTTTAATAACGTCTTTTAGTATATCATTTCGAATCAGTTAGGTTAACGATAGATTTGAACACTAATTTTCCTTCTTTGTTTCAGACCTTATTATTATGGTATTCTATGTTAGTGGAAAAATTTGGAGATGAATTGGATTAATGAAGTGGGAAATGAGTTTAATTAAATTTTTGAAAAGAGCCGTTGTATTTATTGGACTAATTTTTTTGATTTTTGCGGTTCAAGTACCAGTTCAAATGATTGGAATTCACGATTATCATGGATTCAAGGCTTTTCTTTATGGATCCTCTTACATTGTTATTTTTCTTGTCGTAATTAGTTTAGCGCTATGGGCTTATCGAAGTGTGTACAGGCAACGAAGTCATCGGCTTACTGGTCACGATTTAAAGATTATTTTATTGTCAATCTTTAGCTTTTTTGTTATTGAGATTGTGCTTCAAGTTTTAAATAAATTGATTTTTAACCAACTGGGAACAAAGAATAATAATGCCATTTTAAGTCTTTTTCAAAGTAACATGACGGTGTTGGTCTTGATGAGCTTTTCGGCGATTTTTTTATCCCCAGTGTTAGAGGAATTGGTGTTTAGAGGATTTTTTATTAATGCCTTTTTTAATCAAAATGCGTTTTGGCTGCCAATTGTTTTTAGTGGGTTACTTTTTTCTTGTGGTCATATGAGTTCTAACGTGATTAGTTTTATGATTTATGCTATTTTGGGAATGATTTTAGCGTATGTATACAAGAAAACGGGGAAAATTGAAGTTTCGATTGGGGTCCACTTTTTAAATAACCTAATTGCAACCGGATTTATGCTAATGGCAGTCTTATAGTGGTGGAGTGAAAAATGGACGTAGTTGAATTTAATTATTTTAATCAATTAAAGAATCAATTAATGGCGGCTGATGAAGAGTTGGAGCAGCTTAAAAAGCAGTATTTACACTGGATCATGAATCTTGATCAACTCAAAAATGATTATGACGTGAACACAATTGATGAATTAGCTAGTGTTTTAAACGATGGGGATGACGATCAAAAGTCAGCGGATTTAAAAAATGCCCTACTCAATAATGATAAGGATTATTTGTTGAATGGGATGAAAGAGTTGAATAATACTGACTTTCAGAAGTGTAACGTAATTAATCAACGAATTCATAATTTAACTCAAAAATTACGTGAAGTTG
Organism: Fructilactobacillus sp. X3R2C1; assembly: GCF_059901235.1. Classification (NCBI taxonomy): domain Bacteria; kingdom Bacillati; phylum Bacillota; class Bacilli; order Lactobacillales; family Lactobacillaceae; genus Fructilactobacillus; species Fructilactobacillus sp. X3R2C1. The sequence continues at coordinate 335,785 of NZ_JBWXVA010000002.1, read as the reverse complement.
AAATATTTTATAAGAATGTCGTTATTCCGATAGTTAACGAGATGAAGAAGAGTAAAATAATAGATGTTATTGGCGTTTCAAGTTCTAGAAATAGTAGTGACGTGGTTTTAAACTTTAGATTTTTATCAAGTTTTGCCGAATTCCAAAGAGATTTTCATAAAGAGATGTATGTTGATGCTATTATAAAGGGTCATCTTAAGGATAAAAGCGTGATAACAATGATGATTACTCAAGATAATTATCCAAACGAATATGATATGACCCTGATGAAAGATATGGAGGAAGATTAACTAATGGTAGATCGAGGAGACTATAAATATCCTGACACTCAGGCGTATAATTTTGTGCTTAAGCGACTGAATGAACATGGAGTAACGATTAAAGATATTGCACAGATTGCAATTGACTTACAGAAAAAATATTCAAATGTTCCTGATTTAGACTATGTTTGTGGAATTGTTAATGATATTTTGCATAAAAGAGAAGTATTGAACAATGCGATGGTAGGGCTTGAACTAGATCGTTTAGCACAAGCTGGCGAGTTAGAAGAGCCACTTGAAAGCATTGTCTCCCATGATTTGGGGGTGTTTGGCGTTGATGAAACGTTGGCACTTGGAATTGCTTCAATCTATGGGACGATTGGGGTTACTAATTATGGTGAAATTGACACTAATAAAAATGGAATTGTAAAAGAACTCGATACAAACGGTCAAATTGTCAATACTTTTATTGATGATATTGTTGGAGCTATTGCTGGCGCTACTGCCGCTAAAATTGCACATGATAATGCTTAAAAAAAGGTCCTCACTTTTGTGAGGACCTTTTTTTAGTTTGACTTCTTTACTGCTTTGATGCATTTTGAATTAAACCTGAATTCATCATGAATACTGGTTGATTCACCAACGTCATGTCTCACGACTTTTAACCAATCGTCTTGGTTATCACCTAAGCCAGTTGGGTTAACAAATGTAACTTCGACTAAATCGCCAACTTCATAAGGAAGATTTTTATCGTATTCAACTAAATTATAAGTTTCATAAGCTTTTGTTTTCATATTATTTCCTCCATTGGTTAATTATATCAAATTATGTTTTAATCGCTAAAATTATGCAGTAAATTTTTGTCAATAAAGCGACTGATTGGTTATATTATATAATAATAATTATTATATTATGAGACAAAAGTGAATTAATAATTAGGGTAAATACTGATGTCAAGGTATTATAATTATGTTTTGTGAAATTTAAGACTCTATTGTCGTTGTTTTTAATAAAGTTTATAATCTAAATTGTGAAGTAAGCAGTAAGAGATTCATAATGAAATATTGAATGTTGAGATTAAAAATAACTAGATAATTTTGTGAACGCTAATGTAGGAAATAGTGTTCACGTGGTGTTAGAAAGTGTGAGAAGCTTTTAACACCGTAATTAATACTGTCATAAATGATAAGTTGGTGGAAGATAAGTGTTATTGAGTACGTGAAAAATCATTTAATGATAGCCTATGTCTTGTTATAAGATTTGAAATTAAAACAACTATGCGAATTTATTCGTATTTCAATATGATGAATACTCTGAAATACCATTTAGGTCATGCTACTTCGTAGTATGACCTTTTTTGATGGGAAAGGAGGTGAGTCATAATGAAGGAGTTTAAACTAGTAGTTCCAAGTACAGATCGAAGCGTTCGGCTTAGTGGTAGAACTATTTACTATTACAGTATTGGAAATAAAAACAATTACTCCGTTGTTTTTCCATATGATGCCGAATATTTGAACTTACCGAACGGGAAAATGGTTTTTCGCTCGATTACAGACGATTATTTTGGCAAGGCCACAGATGGTAGTTCTTATCACGCTACTATTCGTCTAAACGACTAGTTATTGTAGAACCAGAAGCTAATACTTCTGGTTCTTACATAGACTCCAATGATTTTTATTGGCATGGTGATAGTTTAATCAATGTTTTTATGGATAGATTATAACTATATAAATCCAATGATATAGATTTATAGAAACTAAAAGAGGGAATAATAACGCACATTATTATTCTCTTTTTACATAATTAATGTAATTATTATGGTATTTTTTTCACATGATAAAGCATAAATGTTGACATGACGGCATTTATGGCCTACTTTAGAAGTGTAAGGAAATATAAGAGAGTGAGATGATCTAATGAAAAAGGTAACTAAGGGAGCATTAATCGCAGGTGTGACCGTTGGTTTATTCTTTGGCTTGCAGATGAATAGTTCAGCAAATCACACTGAAACTACATATGCAGCAGCAACGGATACTAAGGAAATGACCTCACAAGCTAGACCTAGGATTTCTAAATTAAGATATGATAGTGGTACGTGGGGACAGGTCAACTGGAACTATAATGAGATCAATCGGACTTTAACGTTGAGCGGTAAAGATAAAACCTTGGGAACCTATGCATATTCACAACTTGGAGATTTACGTCAGGCTTTAAATGATGCGCAAGTTATTAATATCCAAGATAAGATGTATGCCCCATCAAATTCTGATTATCTTTTTTCTCAATCGGCAGATGATGACCCACTCCACCAGGGCAATCAAGGTTTAAAAAACCTGCAAACTATTAATGGTCTCGATAAATTGGATACATCAAAAGTATCTGGTATGGATTATATGTTTAATGGTGATACAGCACTAAAAAGTGTTGATGTCACTCACTTTGACACCTCAAATGTTAATCGTATGAGACTGATGTTTGGTGCCGATATTCTTCTTAAAGACATCGACGTCAGTCATTTTGACACTTCTAAAGTTATTGATATGAGTTCAATGTTTGTTTATGACTATGCTGTTAAAAACATTGCCGGTTTAACGAGTTTTAAAATTAATCCTAATAATCGTAGTTTGAGTAATATGTTTCAGGATGACCATCAGTTACAAAGCCTAGATTTAACTAGCTTCGATACTCAGGCAGCTTCTAAGGGTAAATATAATGGATTGTCCGCTTTCATGAAGGGTGATAATAATCTTCACCAAATTAAGTTAGGTGATAAGACAATCTTAAAGGCTCCTGATGCACCTGGTGCAGGTCCAATTATTCCAGAACCGGTAGTGGGTACCCAGTTTGTATTTGACGGAAAAGATTACACTGTTAAATCACCCAATTGGATGAACATTGATAATAACAATCAATTGCAGAATAATTTAAGTCTTGCAGATGGACAATCACATCCCGGTAATTGGATTTGGGCAACCAACTACAATGTCCCTTCGATTTCCATAACTGAACAAGTTAATTTTGTAAATAAAAAGGAGCAGTACGTGAATGCAACTTCAGTTACTGGTATCCCAGGTGAAAAGCAAACTTTAATTGCTCCAACTGGATATCGATTTGAGAATAATAACGCTACCATTACCATTGGAAGTAAAAATGCGACGGTAAACGTTGTTGTTGTTCGAAATAGATAGGTCATAAAGTGGTCCACTTTTATAAATATCGCTACGAAAATTAGTGATACTTATTTTTACAAGTGGCCAAATAGTTTCAAATATTTTTGAAGGGGATAATGTGTATGATTACAATTGCATCTACTACTGATAACAATATGGCGATACCGCTGGCAGTCAACTATTCGTCAATATTGAACCATAATAAGAATTCAATTTTCACGTTTTACGTTGTTAATGATCATTTAAGTTCCAACAGTGCTGATTTGTTAAAGGCCCTGGAAAAAGTCTACGACAACTGTAAGGCAATTAACTTTTTGCAACCCAACACCGCTGCATATAAGGATGCTAATGTAAAATCTCCGGATAGTGCAATTAAGGAAAACACTTACTATCGAATTGAGATTCCTGAAGAAGTTCATGAACCTAAAATCCTTTATTTGGATGCTGACATGGTATGTGTGGGTGATATTTCGAATCTTTTTAATACCGATCTTGATGGCAATATTGTCGGTGCCGTTGAGGATTCTGGCTACGTTGATCGGTTAAAAAGGATGCATATTAGTGATGAGCCGGGTCAATATTTTAACGCTGGTCTATTGCTGATTGATACGAAAGCTTGGAATGATAATGATACTTCTGAAAAGGTTAGAAAGTTAGCAATTGATAAACCTGATATGCTGAAGTATCAAGACCAAGATGCTCTAAACGCCATTTTTAATGGACACTGGAAAAAACTTGACCCTAAGTATAATTTGCAAAGTCATCTAGTTAAGGGTGAGAGTGGATTAAATCCTATCCCAGAGCGTCGAGCAGCTGAGGCAAATGCACTTAAGCACCCTGTGATTATTCATTACACTAATTTTGATAAGCCATGGATCGTTAAAAATAACCATCTTCATCCATTACGCAATTATTATTACCAAGCTAAGAACCAATTAATTTACGATCTAGGCGATTATATTAGATAAAAAGTAGTGAGAGAGTGGACAATTGTCCACTCTTTTTGTTTACATAATTTAATTACTATTAATGAAAAAAGACGATATCAATAAGCTTGATAACGTCTTGTTAGTAACGAATGCCCGAGATGAGATTCGAACTCATACTCAGTAAACTGAACAGCGACCTGAACGCTGCGCGTCTGCCAATTCCGCCACTCGGGCAATTACTACCTTTCAATCATACAATAAAAATGTCGTAAAATAAACACTCAATTTTGTGGTATCCTTGTATTTATTATTTAATTGTGTAAAATATAAGATAGTACAAGAGTGTTTAGAAAGAAGAGATTATAATGGTTGAACCACGTAAGATTGAAAGCCAGTTGTGTTTTGGAATCTATAATACAAGTAAAAAGTTTAGTCGGTACTACCAAATCGTTTTATCTCCATTTAATTTAACTTATCCACAATACATTACCATGTTGGTGTTATGGGAACATGCCCCAATGACCGTTCGTGAGCTTGGATCTTACTTAGACTTAGATAGTGGGACTTTAACTCCGTTGTTGAAACGGCTTGAAAAGCAGGGATGGGTGACAAGAACACGTAGTCATAAAGATGAACGAGTTGTCATCGTTGACACTACAGAATACGCTAAGGAACGTCGTGATAAAGTATATGAACACGTTAATCAATGTTTTTCTGTTTTGGATATGAGCCAGGATGATATTGAAAAATGTTTGAAGATGGTGAATGCAGTTGGTGACCGATTGGATAATGTTAGTGAGCAAAAATTAAAAGATGTTAAGTAGTAAAAAGACATTCTGTGTGAACTGGAATTAATTTAGTTTACGCAGAATGTTTTTTATTATATTAATTTATGTTTTCATTATTGGTTTTGAGTTAGTCATTATCTCTTTCTTTTGGTAGAATTGTCTAGGAGTAAATTAAAAACAAAATTAAAGTCCGAATGATTTATTTGGATTTCCATTACAAAAATTAGCGGAATGGAGCTGAATTTTTTGTCACTAAGCATTCAAGAAATTAAAAATATTCTTCGTGAACATGACTTATTAAAATCAGTTAATCAGACTAATGATAATGATTTTAACTATGTTAGTTATGATTCACGAGACATAAAACCGAAAACCTTATTCTTTGGAAAGGGAAACTTTAAGCCTGAATTTGTTACGTTAGCAAAAAAGGCTGGAGCAACTGGAATCGTGTGTGAAGATCATTTATCTGAAAGTAACGGAATGAATGAGATTTTGGTTACTAACATTCAAAAAGCAATGTCTTTGATCTCTGCTGCATTTTTCAATTATCCACAAGACGATTTGTTCATCATTGCCTTTACGGGTACTAAGGGGAAAACGACCTCTTCATATTTCACTCGGGATGCAATTAGGAAGGCGAGTGGGAATAAAACCGCCTTATTTTCAACTATCAATACCGTGGTTGGTAATGAACCAAATCAAACATTTAAGTCACATCTAACTACTCCAGAATCACTAGATATTTTTAAGAATATGAGATCCGCTGTCGATAATGGGATGAAATATCTCATTATGGAAGTTTCGTCTCAGGCATACTTAAAAAATCGGGTTTTTGGATTAAAGTATAACGTAGGTAATTTTTTAAATATTTCTCCCGATCACATTGGGGAAAACGAGCATCCGACTTTTGCAAACTATTTGCACTGTAAAGAACAACTCTTGGTTAATTCAAATAAGTGCATTTTGAATGCCGATTCAGACCACCTGATTGATATTTATTATGCTGCCAAAACCACAACTGATCCCCAAAATATTTATTTGTTTGGTAAAAAGGGGACGACTCCACAACTTGAAATCGACCTTGATTTCACGTACGAGCCAGTTTCAGATAGCTTGACTGATAACGATATTCAATTAAGTTCCATTTCTGGTAAAGCTAAAAAGTTAGGCTTAGACGGAAATTATCGCATTGGTATTCCAGGTGATTACAATGAATCCAATGCAACCGCTTCGATCATATCGGCTGGACTTGCTGGCTTTAAACGTGGTGATATGTTAGATGGTTTGGCAGGAGCAAAAATTCCTGGAAGAATGGAAATCTTTAAGTCTAAAAACCATGGGAACGTTCATGTGGATTATGCTCATAATTATGCTAGTATGAATGCATTACTAGGATTTTTAAAACGACAAGACCCTAGTGGAAAAGTTATTGTAGTGGTTGGAAGCCCGGGCAATAAGGGAATTGACCGTCGAGAGGGATTTGGCAAGGCGTTGACTCAAAATGCCGATGTAGCGTTTTTAACTACTGACGACCCCGCTTATGAAGATCCCATGAAGATTGCAAAGGAAATTGATAGTCATATCGATCATGATAAGGTTGACGTTCATTTCGAAATGGATCGTGAAAAAGCCATTAAAAAGGCCATTAATTTTGGTAAACGTGGAGATATTATTGTAGTAGCGGGTAAAGGACGCGATCCTTATCAAAAGATTAATGGTGTTGATACACCTTATCCAACCGATTCGGTTATCGTGGAAGATTACTTGGAGGGTTTAAATGGTAATGATAAATGAGAAAGTTCCAGATTTCACTCCGATCTTACTTGGAAGTGACTTTAATGTGTACGGGATGGCGCGTTCTTTCTACGAGTTGTATGGTAAGCGTGTCAAGGCTTATGCCCAGGAACGATTAGCCCCCACAAGATTTACCAAAATTGTGGATCTGACGTTTATTCCCGGCTTTAGTGAGGATCCCGTATGGTTTGAAGAGATGAAAAAGTTAAAAAAGAAGTATGCCAACCACAAAGAACCGGTCATTTTAATTGGATGTGGGGATGGTTATGCTGAGTTAATTTCTAAACATAAGAAAGATTTAGAAGATGTCTTTGTCTGTCCATACGTTGATTATTCGTTAATAAAACAACTTAATAGTAAAGAAAATTTTTATAAAATGTGTGATAAGTATGGAATGCCATATCCCGGCACCAAGATTATTTCCAAAAGCAATTTTGAAGATAACGACTTCGATCAACCATTTGATTATCCAATTGCACTTAAACCCACCAATAGTGTGGAATGGTTGGATATCCGTTTTAAGGGAAGAAAGAAAGCTTTTACTATTAAAAGCGATGCCGAGTATCGTGACATTGTTTCAAAAATTTATAATAATGGTTATACTTCCGACTTGATCGTCCAAGATTTCATCCCAGGTGATGACAGCAACATGCGCGTCTTAAATGCTTATGTTGACAAGAATCATCACGTGAAGATGATGTGTTTAGGCCATCCACTTTTGGAAGATCCGGCACCGTCTGCAATTGGTAACTACGTCACGATTATTCCTGACTTTGATCAACGGATTTATGATCAGATTCAACAGTTTTTAGAGTCGATTGAATTTACTGGGTATGCTAATTTTGACATGAAGTATGATGTTAGAGACGATACGTACAAGTTGTTTGAAATCAATTTGAGACAGGGACGCAGCAGTTTCTTTGTCACCCTAAATGGATATAACCTTGCTCAATGGGTGGTTCGTGATTACGTTCAAGATGACCTAGCGGACCAAAAGACAGTGTATGCCAATCAAGATCCTAAGAAATATTATTTATGGTTAGGGGTGCCCAATCGTGTTTTTCGTAAGTATGCCAAAGATAATGAAGATAAAAAGAAGGCAGAAGAGCTGATCAAAAAAGGTCAGTGGGGAACGACTTTTTGGTATAAAAAAGATGAAAACTTCATGCGTTGGCTACTTATGAAATGGATGGACCATAATTACGCAAAAAACTTCAAAAAATATTTTCATATGAATAAGGAATAAGATAATGAAAAAGTTTTTCACAATTATTGGTGGGATGGGGACCCAAGCGACTGAGAGTTATGTTCATTTACTAAATCAACGGACCCCAGCTCACTGTGATCAAGATTATTTAAATTATATATTAGTTAATCATGCGACGGTTCCGGACAGGACGGATTATATTACTGACCCAGAAAATAATCCGAGCCCACTAGTTCCACTTGAAGAAGATATTAAACAACAGAGCAAACTGGGACCAGAATTTTTTGCGTTACCATGTAATACTGCCCATTATTTTTATGATCAGTTACAGAGTATGACGGATGTTCCAATTTTGCATATGCCTAGGCTAGCGGTAGCTGCAATTGCTAAGAAGTTTCCACACGCTAAAAGAGTGGGGCTAATTGCCACTAAGGGAACTCTAAAGGACAAGGTATATGATAAAGAAATTACTAAAGCTGGATATAAAGTTGTGCACCCGACCGCTGAAATTGCGGACGAGACGATGGATTTAATTTATAAAGGTGTTAAGGAGCACGATTATGTCGATCCAAAATTATACCATCATATTTTAAATCAAATGGTTAATGAATTGGATAGCGATGTAGTGATTTTAGGTTGTACTGAGATTTCGGTAGCAGAAGAGCGAGCTGGTAATCATGACTACCCTGTGATTGATGCGCAAGCGGAGCTAGTTGATGAATCAATTCGGTTAGCTGAAAAAATGCAAAAAAATAAATCATCCAAGTGATTGGATGATTTTTTAGTAGTAGTTATTGAATGAAAAACAAAAGCCCAATTGAGATTAAAATCGAAATCAGTGTCAATAAAATTACGTAGGGTTTTAAATTACCTTGGATTTTTCTCTGGTAACAAATATCAATGAAAGAAATCGCGACGATTGTCATTATAAAACTTAAAGAGACCAAATAACGATGCTCGTTAAAGTGATTCAGGGTAAAAACCACTTCACTAATCAACAAAAGAATGTAAAACGCGCGCGTATAGACGACACCCTTAATAATCTTTTTGTCTTGTTTCCGCGTGATTCCGATTGTTAGTGAGATTAATAAAAGAATCCATAGTAAAGTAATTATGTAGATTAACATGATGTTTAGCCTCCACTTGAATTTTATCATACGGCTCTGTAGAAGTCTTGATGACAAGGGGTATAATTCATGATATAATTATACACGTATTGCGGGTGTAGTTTAGTGGTAAAATTTAAGCTTCCCAAGCTTACGTCGCGGGTTCGATTCCCGTCACCCGCTTTGGGAAGCTACCAACGATGAGAGTGTAGTACTAATTATAATTTCAAAGCAAATCTAAGTTGATGTGAGTTAGATAAATTGTGATTGGGAAGGCGTCCTTTCTAGGTATACAAATTTAATAATGAGTGGGTATTTCCAAATAGAGTGGTACCGCGGGTAATCTCGTCTCTTGCATTGATTTAATTAATGTAAGAGGCTTTTTATTTATGAGGAGGATATTATGGATTACAGACAACAAGTTGCAGACGTAGTTGCTGATGCAACTAACAACCAAATTTCAACGAGTGATATTTACGGAAAAATTGAGAAACCGAAAACTTCAGATAACGGGGACTTAGCATTTCCAACTTTTATTCTAGCTAAGGAGTTACATAAAGCTCCTCAACAGATCGCAAAGGATATCGTCAATAATGTTGATGGAAGTCAGTTTGATAAAGTCGTTGCCGTTGGTCCTTACGTTAACTTCTTCTTGGATAAAGGAAAAGTTAGTAAGCAAGTCATGTCAGAGGTTTTGACGGATAAAGAGCACTATGGTGATAATTACGATGGCAAGGATCAGACCGTGACCATTGATATGTCTTCTCCAAATATTGCTAAGCCAATGTCAATGGGACACCTTCGTTCCACTGTGATTGGAAATTCAATTTCCGAAATTTTAAGAAAAAATGGATATAAAACAATTAAAGATAATCATTTAGGTGATTGGGGAACCCAATTTGGTAAGTTAATTACGGCTTACTTAAAGTGGGGAAATGAAGAGGACGTAAAGCGTCATCCAATTCATTACTTAGTTCAGTATTACGTTAAATTTCATAAGGAAGATCAGAAAAATCCTGAACTAGACGAAGAAGCACGCGAATGGTTTAAAAAACTCGAAGATGGTGATCCCGAAGCTACCAAACTATGGAAGTGGTTTAGAGATGTCTCGTTAGAGGCTTTTAATAATACCTATAAAAAACTGGGCGTTAAATTTGATACCTATAATGGTGAGTCATTTTACAATGACAAAATGGATGAAGTGGTTGACATCCTAAAAAAAGATGGATTGCTTCAGGAATCTCAAGGAGCTCAAGTGGTCGATTTAAGTAACGCTAACCTAAATCCAGCACTTATCTTAAAGAGCGATGGGGCTTCTCTTTACATTACTAGAGACATTGCAACGGCGTTATACCGTGAACGGACGTATCATCCGGTCATGAATCTCTACGTGGTAGGATCCGAACAAACTAATTATTTCCATCAACTAAAAGCTGTCTTAAAAAAGATGGGCATAAAGAATGCGGACGGTGTTCATCATATCCCGTTTGGCTTAATTACGGTTAATGGAAAAAAGCTTTCAACTAGACGTGGGAATATTATCTTATTAAACAAGGTTTTAGATGATTCAATTACCATGGCAAAACAACAAATTGCTGTGAAGAATCCTGATTTACCAAATAAAGATGAAGTGGCTACACAAGTTGGGGTTGGTGCAATTATCTTTGGTGATCTTAAGAGTGAGCGAATCAATAGCATTGATTTCGTACTTAAAGACCAATTAAAATTTGAAGGTGAGACTGGCCCATACGTTCAGTATGCCCATGCTCGTGCTGAGAGTATTTTGCGGAAGTCTGGTAAAAAAGAATTTGATGAATCAGCAAATGAATTGACTGATGCAGGTGCTTTTGAAGTCATTAAGTTACTTCAGGCCTTTCCAGAAGTTGTAAAACAAGCTCGAAATGAATTTGAGCCTTCCGATATTGCTAAGTATTCGCTAAGACTAGCTAAGTCATTCAACAAATATTATGCTCATTCTAAGATTTTAGCGGACGATGATGAGCAAGACGCCCGTCTCGACCTTGTCAAAAGTGTTGCGATTGTATTAAAAGAGTCGTTAAGATTGTTGGGAATTAAAGCACCCGATCAAATGTAGAATAAAGTGGATGTCAATTGACATCCACTTTATCTTTTAAAATCCATTAATGTCCATGTGTTACAATAGCATTTAATGATAAAAGGAGATTTGGACTTTTATGGATAACAACAGCAAAAGTAAGTCAATATTTAAAAGAATTTGGGGTTACTTCAGAAAATTCTGGCGTAGATTTCAAATTACGAGATGGATTATTGTAGTTGTTTTATTCGTTATCTTGGTTTTAAGTAGTTATTTGACGATTGTGGCAAAGACTTCGCACGTTCGTGATCTTCAGTCTAATTTATCAAAATCGACTGTGATTTATGATTCACATCACCAAGAAGCTGGCAAATTGTACGCACAAAAGGGTACTTACGTTCAGATGAATAAGATTTCAAAAAATATTCCTAATGCGATTCTTTTGACGGAAGATCGTAATTTCTATAAGGAACATGGCTATTCGGTTAGTGGTTACGGGAGAGCCATTTTACTTGCAATTAAGAATAGGGTACTTGGTCGTGACTACATTAGTGGTGGAGGAAGTACAATTTCGCAGCAGTTAGCCAAGAACACTTTTCTTTCCCAGCAACAAACTTTAACCAGAAAACTTAAAGAATTATTCATTTCAATTGAGATTGAGAACGTTTATTCAAAGAACCAAATTTTGACGATGTATATGAACAACGCTTACTTTGGTAACGGCGTGTATGGGGTCGAAGATGCCTCGAAGCGATACTTTGGGCAGTCTGCGGAAGATTTACCGGTCCAGGATGCAGCTGTGTTAGCAGGGATGCTATCGAATCCTAGTAATAATCCGATTGATCATCCGGAGGCGGCACGTCAGAGGAGAAATGTGGTTCTTGATTTAATGGCAAAGAACCATAAGATCACTAATTCAGAGGCAAAAAAATACCAAGCCATGCCGTTGAACACTAAAAATTCCTATCGTTCTACTAATGGGTATAAATATCCCTATTATTTTGATGCTGTTATTAATGAGGCTATCTCAAAATATGGATTAACTGAATCTGACATCATGAATCACGGGTATAAAATTTATACGAATCTAAATCAGCAACAGCAGCAAAGCTTTCAGACTGATTTTAAAAATCCTAATTTGTTTCCTAATGATGCTTCGGATGGGACCAAGGTCCAAGCTGCATCAGTTGCTTTGAATCCAAAAAATGGTGGGGTTCAAGCGGTTGTTGGTGGACGTGGTAAGACGGTTTTCCGTGGTTATAATCGTGCGACCGATATTAAACGTCAGCCTGGTTCGACTATGAAACCACTTGCGGTCTATACGCCAGCTCTTGAAAACGGGTATTATTATGATTCTGAACTTGAAAACCAGAAGAAATCGTATGGATCAAACCACTATACTCCGCATAATTACAATGATGTTTATACAGGAAAAGTTCCGATGTACCAAGCTCTGGCACAGAGTATGAACGCGCCCGCAGTTTGGTTATTAAATAAGATCGGAGTAAACAAGGGATACGATTCGGTTAAAAAGTTCAACTTACCGGTCACGGATAAGGATAAGAATCTAGCATTGGCCCTTGGGGGCTTGTCCAACGGAGTTTCCCCACAACAAATGGCTGGTGCCTATACTGCTTTTGCTAATAAAGGGAAAATTTCACAGCCGTTCTATATTACTAAGATCGTTGATTCGACAGGGAAGACGGTCGTTGATAATGAACATCCAAGTTCAAAACAAATCATGTCTCCTTCAACGGCACGACAGATGACAAGTATGATGCTTGGTGTCTTTGATAATGGAACTGGTGTTGATGCTAAACCGAGCGGGTATCAAGTTGCCGGAAAAACTGGAAGTACTGAGGCTGATAATACTCCAGATTCCGATGCTACCAAAGATAAATGGATCATCGGATACACTCCTAACGTTGTGGTAGCAACTTGGGAAGGCTTTGATAGTACCAACTCTACGCATCATTTAGAGAATTTGACTGGGACCGACGTTGGTCCGTTGTACAAGACACAAATGCAACAAATTCTTCCGTACACCAAGGGAACCCAATTTGGTGTCCAAGACGCACAAACGGTGGCACGTGATGGTGATGAAGATAATGATACGCAGAATTCTAAACTATTTAAGGGTATTACTAATGATACTGGTAAAGTCGTTAAGGGAATCGTTAAAGAAGGTGCCAGTGGAATTAAAAAGGGTGCCTCAGAAGTTATTAGCGGTGCGAAAGCTTTACTAGGCCGATAGCTTCACGTATGTTAAAATATACACTGTAACAATATTTAAGGAGGGAAATAATTATGGCAGAAAATGATGTAATGAAAGACGCACAAACTTTACAGGATGCACTAGTAAAGACTGATGAATTTAAAGAACTCCAAGCCACATACGATGAGTTAAAGAAGGACAAAGATGCTTTTAAGACATTTAAGGACTTTCAAACTAATCAAAATGAATTAAGACAAAAGCAAATGGCTGGTCAACAAATTTCGCAAGATGATATGAAAAAAGCTCAAGATCTTGCCAATAAAATGAACAGTCTTGATATCATCAAAAAATTGATGGGTAAAGAAAAAGCAATGGGCAAAGTCATTGATGATGCTAATATGTTAATTACTAAGCCTTTACGTGATATGTATGAAGCTTAATTGATCGTTAATCGGAGCGCCCATTGGTGCTCCGATTTTTTTGTATGGGAGAAATTATAATGAAGTTTATTCATGCGGCAGATTTACATTTGGATAGTCCGTTTTTAGGAATCAGAGAGGATGCTACCACTCCGAGTAAGCTGTGGGACATTTTGCACGAGGCTCCATTCGATTCATTAAAGAAGATTATTGATGATGCCATTTTAGATGATGTTGATTTTGTTTTGCTAGTGGGAGATTTGTTTGACAGTAGTCACCAAAGTGTCAAAGCCATTAGTTTTTTGATTAAACAGTTAGAACGATTGGATGAACATGATATTCCTGTACTTCTTTCGTTTGGTAATCATGATTATCAAAGTGAAGGTGCCAAAAATTTCAATTTTCCGGCTAATGTTTACGTATTTCCCAAAGAAGTGACGACGCACACATTGACTCTTAAAGACGGAAGAACAGTTGCTATTACAGGTTTTAGTTACGCTACTAGGAATATTTCAGATGATATTATCTCTGGATTTCCAGAACGTTCAAACGCTGACTACCAAATTGGGATGGTTCACGGTGCTATTAAGGGTGGCAAAGACTCACAGTATGCACCGTTTACCATTAACGAAATGGAAAATTTGGGATATGATTATTGGGCATTAGGGCATATTCATAAGCGTCAGCAGTTAGGTCATCATCCTTTAATTGAATATCCGGGAAATATCCAGGGCCGTCATAAAAATGAAATGGGTGAAAAGGGGTACTTATTAGTCAGTGATGAGACTAATGGAGGTTTAAACGTTCAGTTTGAACCCACCTGTCCGCTCATTTGGTCAAATCTTTCAATGAATTTACGGGGAACTGACTCAGAAGAAGCGGTCGTTAATCAAATTATGGAGAAAATTGAGTCGAGTGATTTTTCCAAACTTAATTTATTGAGTGTGAAATTAAATATGAGCGAAGAAGCCAATTTTTCGTCAGAAGAATTGCTCGACCGGGTTAAGGAAAAGTTACAATATGATTTTGAACGATTTAATGCTTGGGTTTATGAAATTGACGTTGTTGATAATTCTGGGATGAAATTTAATGATCTAGATCAGAAATTCTGGGATGACACTAAGCATGAAGTTTATAATGAAGAAAACCTTAAAAATTTGGCGAAGAAGCTTTTTAAGCACTCTTACATTCGTGACAACTTTTTAAGTGATGAAGCCATCTCTAAATTACTTGATGAAAGTATGAATTTAATTACTAGTAAAACGAAAGGGAACGTGAAGGATGAGGATTAAAAAAGTTGAAGTATTCGGCTTTGGAAAACTTCATAATTTAACACTGAACTTTAGTGGGTTCCAGGTTATTTATGGAAGAAACGAGGCTGGAAAAACAACCCTCTTAAATTTCATTAAAGATGTTTTATTTGGCTTTCGGGACAGTCGGAGTAAGCGAGACTTCACTCCCAAAGATGACTATAAAATGGGTGGTCGTTTAACGGTTGAACAAAATGGAACTACTTATCTTGTTCAAAGAAATGAAGGTAAAAATGGTGGGTTATTAACCGTTTTTGATCAAAATAAAAATGAATTACCTGCTGGAATTTTGGATAAAATTTTAGGTCCAATCAATCGGGAATCATATGATAACCTGTTTTATTTTGGCAACGTTGATTTAAATGATATTTCGAGATTAAATCGTGAAGAATTGTCAAAACGAATCCAGCGTGTTGGGGTCGTAGGGATTGATAACTGGATTGAACTAGAGGACGAAAATCAGGAAAATGGTGGTAAGATCTATAAGCCGACTGGTAAAAAGCCTGAGTTAAACCGACTTTTAGTTGATCGAGAAAGATTGAACGCGAAAGTACATGAAGCCAGTAATGAATATCCCAAGTACCATGAATTGACCATTCAAGCTAAAAAAGAACAAGAAAAAAAGACTCAGAATCGCAATAAAAGAAATAAATTTTCTGAGCGATTAAATCAGGTTAATCAAGATTTAGCGAACTGGGATAAATATGCTCAATTAAGACAATTACAAGACGATAAATTAGCGGTTAAACACGGCTTTTCTGAGCATGACTTTGAAACATTTCAAGACATCCAAAATAAGATTAGTAATATTCAATTAGATGTTAAGAATGATGAACAAAACATTATTGATTTTAAGAATACGCATCAGGAATCCAATTCTGATTTGAAATTTTACAATGATAATGCTGATTTAATTCGTAATTTATATTTAGAACTGGACGGCCAAATCCAACAGGTCAGACGGATTGAACAGCTTGATCATGATATCAAAACATATCAGACTCGTTTGGCTAATGATGAATTTGATGCTGGTGGAAGTGAAAGTATTCCGTTTAATGATGATGAGATTGACAAAATATCGACCTTAATAGATGAGTATCAAAATGTAAAAGCACAAATAAACTATCAGGTTCATGCGATGCCCACAAATGAGAGCGGAGATAATTCGTTATCATTAATTGCTGATGCGGTTGGTCTAATAATTATTGGAATTGGAATTTTTATGGGTGGAGTAACTCTTCCTATTTTGGTGGTCATTGGGTTATTGTGTATTGGTTTTGGCATTTATCGTTATGTGCAAAAATCGAACCAACCAGTTAAAGAGGAGAATGATACTGACCATTTAAAGCGAAAATTGACTCAGATTGAGCAAGAGTTGGGTCAAATGGGAAACGAGCATCACATCCAGAGTATTCCATTTAACCAATGGACAAGTGCTTTACAAAACTCCATTAAACGACGTGACTTAGATCGTGATAGTTTACAGAATTTCATTGGAAACCAAAAGACAATGAATGAGAAGGTTGAGAGTTACCTCGATCGTTGGAATTTTGCTTCCAGTAAAATTGGTTTAAGTGATTCCGATAATGAAATGGTAGCGTTAAGTAAAATTAGACAGTTCATCTCAAATGTAAATGATCAAAAGCGAAATGCAGAACAGGTGAGCCATGAATTGAGTAGTTTAACTTCAATGGTTGATCGCCATCGTGAGCAGTTGAAAGAAGTAAGTGATCGTCTTGACCATTTCCTAAAGGAACGAAACGTTGCAAGTAGTAGTGATTTTAAAAAATTATACGATGAGCAGCGGATCGCTACGGATAAAAACAAACGTAAAGTGGAGTTAGAAAACTCACTTGATCAGACAATTGTTGAAAGATTACAAAAATACGATAATGTTAATCAGTTAAAAAACGTGATTAATGATCTTCAGAAACAAATTGGACAGTTGGACGCAGATTTTTCCGATCAATCTGATCGGTTGGCGCAACTTAACGTGCAAATTAATAACATGGAAAAAGATGGGACGCTTGATTCATTGACCCAGGAATTGGCCAGTATGGATACTAAAGTTAACGAATTGGTTCAAAAATGGTTGGTTTACCAGTTAACTAATCAGTGGATTGAAAAAGTACTCGATGCCGCTAGTAGTGGAAGAATTCCTAAAGTTAGAAAGGATGCAGCTAAATTCTTTGAAACACTAACGGACGGTCATTATAGTAAAATTGATTATAATAAGAGAAGTATTACGGTTGTTAACTCTGATGGAGTTAAGTTCAAGGTTGAGGAACTTTCAAAAGGAACCATGCAGCAGTTATACTTATCGTTGGTTTTTGCGTTAACGTTGGCTTTTAGTGATGAATATCCAATGCCAATTATGATTGATGATGGTTTTGCTGACTTTGATCACTTTAGAACTGATAAGGCAATTGAATTAATGAAAGCTTTGGCTAAAAGCACGCAGGTGATTTATTTTACGGCTGATGATCGAATTAGACACGATGTAAGTGGCGATCATTTAATTGAATTAAAGTAGTGGAGGTGGAGTCAAATGAGCAAAAAATTGAAAGAATATCAAATGGACGAAGAAATCGATGCGTTTGTATTGGTTAAGTCGGCCGATACTAGAATTGCTAAGAACGGAAAACAATTCATTTCGTTTGTTTTTGAAGATAATTCCGGAGAGATCGGTGGAAAACTTTGGGGTGCCAGTAATGAGGATGTAAAGACTTTTAAAGCTGGGCAGGTCGTTCACATTAATGGCAAACGGGAAGCTTACCAGGGAAGTCCACAAATTAAGATTAATCATCTTCGACAAACAGAATCTGGTGAACCCAGTGATCCATCTAAGTTTATGCAACATGCTCAAATGACTCGTTCCGAGATGGAAGAATATATTGGTCAGACAATTTTCGAAATTATTAATCCAACGTGGAATCGAATTGTTCGGGTACTTCTTAAAAAGCACCAGGATGAATTCTTTACTTTTCCGGCAGCTAAATCGAATCATCATGCTTATGCAGGCGGATTAGCATTTCACACCATTTCGATTTTGAAGCTGGCCAAGGAAGTCGCTAAGCTCTATCCACAAGTTAATTCTTCACTTCTGTATGCAGGTGCCATCCTTCATGATTTAGGCAAGACTACTGAGCTGTCAGGACCTGTTTCGACATCTTATACTAGTGAAGGTGATCTGTTAGGACATATCAGTATTATTGATGGGGAAATTGTTGAAGCTGCTGACCAACTAAAAATCGATCAGCATTCTGAAGATTTATTACTTCTAAGACATATGGTGCTCTCACATCATGGAATTAAGGAGTATGGATCCCCGGTTACGCCTGAATTGCTGGAAGCACAGATTCTCCATGATTTAGATGAACTTGATGCTTCAATTAACATGATTACTGGGGCTTTAAATGATACGGAAGCAGGATCATTTAGTAAACGAATTTTTGGAATGGATCGAAATAAGTTTTATAAACCTGATAAAAAAGAAAATGGTCAGTAACTTAAAAGTTACTGACCATTTTCTTTTTATGATTGATTATTTCATTGGTTTTGGAGTTGATGTGTAATCAGCTAAGATGTTTTGTAAGTCTTTGTCTTGGATCTTTACATCTCCATCTTTAAGAACTTTTGAAACGACAGCGTGTAAGACATTACTATCGCTCATGCGTTCAGTTGCCAACTGGTCTTTTAATTCAGCTTTGTGATCCTGATATTTACCCTTGGAAGGGTGGTTGACCATTTGGATTACTTGGTATCCAGCTTTAGTTTTGACAGGTTCTTTGGTGTATTCACCATTTTTGAGTTTAAAGGCAGCATTTTTGAAGTTATTGTCAAGACTTGGATCCATATTATCGAATGGAGCCATCTTGCCGCCGTCTTTCTTGTTAGCATCAGTTGAGTACTTCTTGGCTAAGTCAAAGAATTTTTGACCGTTTTCTAAGCCAGAAATTACTTTTTCAGCGTCACCTTGATTTTTGGTGGTAATCTCATTAACGGTTACTTTAGGTTGATATTTCTTGAATTGGTTTTGCAAATCTTTGTCAGAGAAACTTGTGTTAGCAATCACAGCTTGCTTTAACAGAAGATTATCTTTGATTTGTTCTTTTAAACTTTTCTCAGTTAAACCTTGTTGACTGAGAAGGGTTTTAAATTGAGAACCATATTGTGACTTGTATTGGTTAAATTGGTCATCAACTTGAGATGATTTAACTTTATTACCATATTCTTTGTTAAGAACTTTGTTCAAAATCATAGTTTGGAGAACTGTTTTACCCTGTGGGGTCTTTTTCATACTATTGTAATATTGACTTTCTGTAATTTTACCACCACTAGTAGTAGCAACTGTTTTACTACCACAGGCAACCAGTGAAACACTTAAAAGTAATCCTGCAACTCCAACGAGCCATTTTTTCTTCATATATTAGCACATCCATTTCTTCAAAATATTAAAGTACTCAAAACATTCAGTACTCCATTTATTTTTAATATAACATATATTTGATGCAAATTAATATTTGGTCGAATAATTTAATTGAAATTAAATGTTATTTATTTCGTTAGATAAAAGATCAATTCTAGGCTTTAGCTGAAATTGGGCTTCATGTACGTCACGATTAAGACCATCTATTATTGGTTTTGCATCATTTAAAGCTTTTGTGAATTGGTTTAAATTTTGTTTAACTGAACTAGCTGAATGAAAAATGTTTTTAAGGTCGGCAGTGGTTACGTTATCTGTGGGATTAGACTTCTTTTTTAAAAGCAATAAACCAGTAAGTGACACACCAACTATTATTCCGGCACCAATTAAGCAAGCGGTCTTTTTTTTCATGAGTTAATCCTCCAATTGTTTGGTAATTGAATCAGCAACTTCTTGGTATTTAGTTTCGTCATATTCTTTAGAATTATCAGAAAAGTTAATTGAAAAAGTATCATCTTTACCGTAACGGGGAATTAAGTGAAAGTGAGCATGCAGAACAGATTGATAGGCAATTTTCCCGTTATCATTAACGATATTCATTCCTTTGATGTTTGGGTTAGAATTTTTGACCGCACGTGCAATTTCTGGCACTTTCGCAAATACTTTACCCGCTGTAGCGGAGTCAAAATGAAAAATATCTTGAATATGTTTTTTAGGAATCACCAGAGTGTGGCCAGGAGTTGTTTGGGAAATATCTAAAAATGCAAGAATTTCGTCATCTTCATAAACTTTATAACTAGGGATTTCACCCTGGACAATTTTACAAAAAATGCAATTTGGATCGTAATCAGTCATATAAATCTCTCCCTTCAAGTTAATCCAATTATACACTAACATTACCTGCATAATAAGTGATAGCAAGCAATTATGGTATACTGATTATAATAATGAAAAGAAATGAAGGGTAAATATGAGTTTGCAAGTAGAAGACTTGACTGGTGGCTACTCTAGTGTGCCAGTCTTAAAAAATGAGACTTTTGATGTTAATGATGGCGAATTAGTTTCTTTAATTGGTTTAAATGGTGCTGGGAAGTCAACTACCATTAATCATATTATTGGACTCATGAAGCCATTTACTGGAACCGTTAAAGTCAATGGTTTGCAGATTGGTCAAAACATTGAAAAATACAAACAACAAATTGCATATATTCCGGAAATGCCAGTATTATACAAAGAATTAACTTTAAAAGAACACATTGATACTACTATCATGGCTTATAATTTGGATAAACAAGTAGCGTGGGAGAAAGCTAATCAGTTACTTAAGACTTTTCGGTTGGATAAACGACTTGATTGGTTTCCTGCCAACTTTTCAAAAGGAATGCGTCAGAAAGTGATGATTGTTTGTGCGTTCATTACTAATGCGTCGCTTTATGTAATTGATGAACCATTTTTAGGTCTCGATCCGCTCGCGGTCGATGATCTTTTGCAGTTGATTGAAGAAAAGAAGAGTAAGGGTGCCAGTATTTTAATGTCGACTCATGTTCTTGATACCGCAGAAAAGTATTGTGATCGTTTTGTGTTAATTAACAAAGGTGAGATTCAAACGGAAGGAACGATGGAACAGATTAGAAAAGAGTATCCCAATGATGGGAAGTCACTTTCAGATATTTATCTGTCTTTAGCAAGGGATGATAAAAATGAATAGGATTTTCCAAAAAAGGTTAAGCAATCATTTAATCGAAATGACTAAATACCTTAAATATGTTTTTAACGATTTTTTTGTGATTGCGATTATGTTCTTTGTGGGTGGTCTGGGCTACGCTTACTCTGGATTTTTAAAGCAATTATCAGGCAATTTATGGTGGGAGCGCCCGATTGCGATTTTGATTTTACTAGTGGTGCTTCAACTTGGTGGACTGGCAACTTTAATCAAGTCCGCTGATAAGGTTTTTATGGCCCCTAGGGAATACCAATTTGCTGGTTACTTTAAGGGAGCATTTCTCTATAGTTTGTTTATGGCATTGCTGATTGATTTAGTAACGTGGTTTGTACTAATGCCATTTTTAAGTGTTTCGATTGGATGGACAATTTCAGAGTTAATCGGGTTGTTAATCGTAATTTTGCTTTTGAAAACCGGTTGGATGTCATATCAAGTAATCAAACTCTATTTTCAGTTAAATCGACATGTAGTATTAGCCGGTGTAACTGAGTGGGTTATCCCCCTTATTATTCTGGTATTAGCATTGTACTTTAATGTTTTTATAGCTGCACTATTAGCATTAGTTGTGGCTGCATTGTTAATGTATGTCGCTATTCTAACCAAAAATAAGATCTTAAACTGGAATTATGCAATTGAACATGAAGATTCTCGTATGAATCGGATTTATCATTTTTATAGTTTATTCACCGAAGTCCCTGAACTTTCAGGTCGGATTCACCGCAGAAAATACTTGGATCCAATTTTTAAGTTGTTAAAAAAAGATCAAGGTCACGTCTATTCGAATTTGTATCTTCGATCATTATTAAGAGACAGTGGACCAGGGTCTCTTTACTTTCGCTTAATAATTATTGCCGTTATTTTGGTATTGATTATTCCTAATCAAATTATTGTTTCGTTAATGACAATTATTTTTGTTTATTTAGTCGGATTTCAGTTAATCCCATTTTATGAGCATTTTGAAAGTAATGTGTTTACCCATATTTATCCGGTTAGTCAGAAGATCCAGCTGACGGATTTTCGACAGATCGTTCAAATTTTACTTTTGTTTGAATGCTTTATCCTCCTGATTGCAATGTTAATCGCCCGGATGTCGGTTCCTGTAATCTTAATAACGGTGGTAATTTGGATTGTTGAGGGATATGTCTTAACGATTCCCTATTTAAATAAAAAAGTTAAACAAATTAGAAACTGAGGTTAAATGATGAGAGTTAGAAATAAGCCCTGGGCAAATCAATTTATTTTAGATCATCCTGAATTAATTGTTGATGATCCAGAAAAATACATGGGAAAGTGGGAAACACGTTTTTCTAGAGACGCCCCAATTTATGTCGAAATTGGTTGTGGTAAAGGAAAATTTATTACTGAAATGGCAGAAAAAAATCCCAATATTAATTTTATTGGGATTGAAATTCAAAAGTCAGTAATTGCAATGGCACTAAAAAAAGTCGTAAATAGTCGTTTAGATAACGTTCAATTGATTCATACTGATGGCGGTCTTGTGAACACCATTTTTAAAAAGGGTGAGGTTTCAAAAATTTTTCTAAACTTTTCTGATCCCTGGCCAAAGAAACGACATACAAAACGGCGACTTACCTCGCCGCGTTTTCTTAAGAGTTATCAAGACGTGTTACCTGACCAAGCTAAACTGGAGTTTAAAACTGATAATCGTGGATTATTTGAGTATTCGTTGGTTAGTTTGAATAATTTTGGGATGAAGTTTGAATCCGTTAATCTTGACTTGCATGCTAGCGATGCTGCTAAAGATAATGTAGAAACTGAATATGAAGAGAAATTTAAAGAAAAGGGCCCAATCTATAAGATTGTAGCCCAATTTGTTGATTAACTAATCGACTTTGTGTTTAAAAGTTGAACGTTATCGAGGTTATTTGTGGTCAAATCGAATGTAAATCCATATGATTTAATGTCATGGTTATCATCGTCTAAAATGTTGATTCCGCCAAGGAACTGGCCATCTTCGTTTTGGTTAAAGTCGATCCAGTAACCATACAACTCACTATTATCAAACTTTTTGCTTAATGTATCGGACAAGTGACGTCTAACCCGATCTTGGTCGCGTTCTTGCTTGAATTTAATAAGTGAATACAGCGAAACTCCCGCAATTACGGATCCAGTAATAAAAGCTAGTTTGTGTTTTATGATAATAAAAAGCATCCCTTCGATTGAATTTGTTGAATTTATTATATAACATTTTTAATATGAGTGGGTTATAATATTAATGTTTAGGAGGGATACGATGGAACAATTACCAGTAATGAATCTTAACGAATTAAAGCAAAAAATTAAGCATGGAAAGTACATCCTATTTTTCTCTGCCACATGGTGTCCAGATTGTGCGTTTATCAAGCCTGTTATGCCAGAAATTGTAAAAGATTTTCCAAACTATGACTTTATTGCAGTTGATCGGGATGAAAATCTCGATTTAGCTAAGGAAATGAACATTTTTGGAATTCCAAGCTTCGTTGCCTTTGATAATGGGATTGAGACTGGTCGTTTGGTTAATAAAGATCGAAAAACCAAGGAACAAGTAGAAGATTTTATTAAATCTCTTCCACAATAAATTCGGAGGTGAGCTAAATTTGATGATCGCAAGTTATAATCCAAGCCAAATGGGTGATGTTTTGGTTGTCATTCTTGGAGAAGGATCGGAACCACAGAAAATATCAAAATCAAATGATATTGTTCAGATTAAAGATAAGAAGGGACACGTAGTTGGATATAATTTTTTCAATGCCAGTGAGATTTTAGGGAACTTAAAATCAGAGAATGGAAAAGTTGATCTTTCAAGTAACGATGTTGAAGTTTTAAATGATGCGTTGAAAGAGGCTGGGTTTAAAACTTTCTTACCTACTAGTACCGAACCAAAGTTTGTGGTTGGCTACGTTGAAAAAATGGAAGATCATCCGAAGTCTGATCATCTTCACATAACTCAAACAAAAGTCCAGAATGGAGAAATGCTGCAACTTGTTAGTGGGTCTCCCAATATGAGACCGGGAATCAAAGTTGTTGTAGCGGAAGTTGGAGCCATGATGCCAAATGGACAAATTATTTGGCCAGGAGAGCTTCGTGGGGTAAAAAGTGATGGAATGATTTGTTCTGGAAGAGAATTAGACATTCCTAATGCACCCGATAAACCAGGAGCTTTAGTTTTACCCGATTCTTATGAAGTTGGGCAACCATTTGATTTTGATAAAGCAAAAAATCTTTTTGACGAATAGTTTCTATTCGTTTTTTTATACATAATTCTTTAAGGGTGATTAAATTGGAACATTATGATGGACCGGCATTTTATCGTAAATACTTTAATGGGAAAGTTCCCTTTAAGAGTAGCAATAAAAAAATCAATGATTTTCATAGAACAACAAAAAAATCAAATCAAGAAATTATCCGTAGTGACGATTCTAATGTTAAACAATCAGCCTATCAGTCTCGTTATCAACCAAAGTATCAGAGCGGATTTCAGTTGCAATTTAAAGATGATAAAAAGCACTATGTTGAGTCCCGAAATTCCTTAGTGGAAAGAACAAAAGAATTTACTCCGCGTTCCCGTAACCAAAATAGTAATTTCTATTCCGTTCATCAGTCAGTCGGAAAACCATATCAAGATGCAGCCGTTGAATTGGAGAAGAATGATGATGATTTTGTTCTTTATCTAAATCCTAAAGATCCAACTGCCGTTCCAGCTGATGATCTAGATTTATGGGAAAATGACGTTCAACCAATTGTTAAAGAAAATGTAAATAAGAATGAAAACATTGTGGATAACTCTAAGCCTGTGGATAACTCTGAAGATGATAAAGAATCTTCAGCCAGTAAACGTGAATTAGGCCATTCGCTCGCAGATATCTTTAAAGAGGAGAGTGGCTTAGCGGCTAATCTAGCTTTGTTTAGTGATGATAGAAAAGATAATGATGATCAAAACGCATCAGGTACGGTATCAAGTAATCCCACTTTAAGTGAATCGGATCCACAAGATAAGTTAAAAGAACCTGATGAAAGAAGCGATAACGAGAAGACGTCTTCTCCAATTGATAGTACTGATAAGCGTCAAGATGAGGAAAAAGCACTTCTTCAACCTGCTAACGAACTTACTGATTCAAAAAGTGAAACCACAACGAATCATAGGCATTTGGCCGACACTTCAAGCAATCAGGAGGGTCAGACTAATTATCAATTTCCTCGTCGTGACCTGCTTAATCCACCAATTTCGACTTCTGATGATGGTTTGAGTGAATGGATTGAAAAGCAAGTTAAAACACTTGATGATACATTAAGGGCGTTTGGGGTTCATGGTCACGTAGTCGATTGGACCGATGGACCGACCGTTACTCAATTTCAAGTTAAGTTGGAACTTGGTGTTAAAGTAAGCAAAATCACTAACCTAACTGATGATTTAAAGATGGCCCTAGCAGCCAAAGATATTAGAATCGAGGCTCCAATTCCTGGTAAGTCGACGGTTGGAATCGAGATTCCTAATCCAAAGCCTAGACCAGTGATGCTTTCAGAGATTCTAGATTCAAATGAATTTGAATCTAGTCATTCACCGTTAGAAGTAGCATTAGGGATGAGTATTGGTGGCGCTTCTAAGACTGCCGATATTCAAAAAATGCCACATGCTTTGATTGCTGGTGCAACGGGATCTGGAAAGAGTGTGTTCATAAACAGTTTGCTTGTTTCATTGTTGTATCGCAATTCGCCTCGTGATTTAAGGATGATTTTAATTGATCCTAAGGCGGTTGAATTAGCGCCATATAATGGGATTCCACATTTGTTAACTCCGGTTGTTTCAGATCCGAAAGAGGCTTCCGCTGCTTTAAAATGGGTTACTGAGGAAATGGACAACCGTTATGAGCGATTAGCTGCTGCTGAGGTAAGAAACTTAACTCAGTATAATCAAGCGGCACATAAAAATGGCCGTGATGCGGATAAGTTGCCTCAAATCCTAGTTGTGATTGATGAACTTGCTGATCTGATGATGGTTGCATCAACAGAAGTCCAAGATTATATTGTTAGGATTACACAAAAAGCTCGGGCAGCTGGGATTCACTTGATTGTTGCTACTCAAAGACCGAGCGTTGATATTGTAACTGGGACCATTAAGAATAATATTCCAACACGAATTGCCTTTATGGTGTCAAGCCAGATTGATTCAAGAACAATCATTGATCAAAGCGGAGCTGAACGACTACTTGGTAAGGGAGATATGCTTTATCTGGGTAGTGGTGCCAGTCAACCAGTGCGACTTCAGAGTGCTTTTGTTACTAACCAAGAAGTTGAGCGAGTTTGTGATCAAGTTCGAAGTCAGGAAACACCAAAGTACGAGTTTCAGCCCAAATCATTGCTTAGAAGTGCAGAACAAGCTCAACAACATGATGACTTGTGGAAATCAGTTTTGAGTTATATTGCAGACGAGGATGGAATTTCAACTTCAAAATTGCAACGAGTGTTTTCCATTGGATACAATCGTGCTGCAAGTATTATTGATGATTTGGAGCAAAATAATTTTATTTCAGGTGAGCATGGATCTAAACCGCGAGATGTTTATTTGACGAAAAATGAACTTGCTAAATTGAATATTTAAATTTTTAGATTTTCATTACTTTAATTGGTATTATTAAACCAGACAATAAAAAGGGGAATTCCAACTAAATGACTAACATAAATAAAGACACTACTTATTTTTTTGTAGGAATTAAGGGTACTGGGATGAGTGCGATGGCACTCATTCTCCATGATCGCGGTTGTAAGGTCATGGGTTCTGACATTGAAAAATATACCTTTACTCAGCAAGGATTAGAAAATGCTGGAATTAAGATTGAACCATTCAATCCTGATAATATTAAAAAGGGAATGACGATTATTAAAGGAAATTCTTTCCCTGATACGCATCCGGAGATTGAAAGAGCCGAAGAGTTAGGACTAAAAATTTATAGTTATCCTGATTTCTTGGAAGAATTAATTGAGGGGTACACGAGCATCGGAGTATGTGGTGCTCACGGAAAAACCAGTACCACTGGACTACTTTCTCACGTATTAGGCGGGATCGCACCAACTGATTATCTGATTGGTGATGGATCTGGGAAAGGCACCACTGATGCGCGTTTCTTTGTCTATGAGGCCGACGAGTATCGCCGCCATTTTCTGGCAACTTATCCAGATTATGCCATTATGACTAACATTGATTTTGATCATCCGGATTACTATACCGGAATTGAGGACGTTTTTGACGCTTTTCAAACCTTTGCAAACCAGGTTAAAAAGGCTATTTTTGCTTGGGGCGATGATCAGAATTTACGGAAGTTAAAAGCTTCAGTTCCAATTTATTACTATGGAACTAGTGATGATGACGATTTTCAGGCGGTGGACATTAAGCGAACAACTGCTGGATCGACTTTTCACGTTAAATATGACGGAAAGGACCTAGGGGAATTCAGTATTCCTTTGTATGGAGAACACAATGTCTTAAATTCTTTGGCGGTAATTGCCGTTGCATATTTTGAAGACGTTAATTTGGACGAAATCAGACGTGAACTTCAAACTTTCAAGGGGGTTAAGCGTCGTTTTTCTCAAGTTAAAGTTGGCGATATGACAATTATTGATGATTACGCACATCATCCCTCTGAGATTAAGGCCACTTTAGATGCCGCTAGACAAGAATATCCCAATAAGGAGATCATTGCTGTTTTTCAACCCCATACTTTTAGTCGAACGATTGCCTATCTTGATGACTTTGCTAAAACGTTAAGCAAAGCAGATAAGGTATACGTTACTAAAATTTATAGTTCTCCAAGAGAAAAGTCGGGACACGTTAAGAGCGAGGATTTGGTTAATAAAATTACCAAAGATGGTGGCTTAATTGAGGAAGAAAACATGTCTCCACTGTTGCAATATCACGATGCCGTGGTAATATTTATGGGTGCTGGAGATATTCAAAAGTACGAAAGAGCCTATGAGGAATTGTTAAGTCATTTAAGTAAGAAGGTTAATTAAAGGAGAATAAAAATGAATAATTTTGATGGAGAAAGTGGTCGTCGGGTAGTTGGCGATAATGCTGGACTCAACGCGTTTTTTACCAAAGTATATGGGATTATGGGAATTGCGGTTTTAATTTCTGCTATTTCTGCGTATTTAAGTAGTGTTTTTATGCCAAACATCAGTAGTGGAGCCTCAGGATTAGTAATTTTAATCGTTTGGTTCATAATTTCCTTTGTGATTTCGGGATTTGCACAAAGTAATCCGACGTTAAGCTTTATCGGATTATTGGTTTTCTCGGTTTTAACAGGGCTTTCACTTAGTTACATTTTCATTGCCTTTAATCTTGGTACCATTGGAGCAGCGTTAGTATCCAGTGCTAGTATTTTCTTGGTAATGAGTGCGATTGGTTTCACTACTCACAGAGATTTAACCAAGTTAAGCACGCAATTGTTTGCAGCATTAATTGCTTTAATTATTGCGATGGTAATTAACTTATTCTTGAGAAATCCATGGATTGAGTTATTTATTTCAGCCGTTGGGATCATTATTTTTACTGCGTTGAGTGCTACTGATACACAAAACTTAAAGAAAATGTACATGCAGTACTCTGGTAACATTAATGTAAACGGACTTGCAATTTCTGGTGCACTTCAATTGTATCTTGATTTTCTAAACCTATTTACATTTCTTCTTGAGGTCTTTGGTATTTTTGGAAATAATCGAGATTAATAAAAAAACATGGTCGATTGACCATGTTTTTTTTTCGCAATTGAACCGATTATAAGTGTTAAAATAATAGTAATTAATTCTAAAGGAGAATTTTATGGCAGACAAGAAATTATTATTAATTGACGGAAATTCTTTAACGTATAAAGCATTCTTTGCGTTATTTACTTCCTTGGAACGTTTTACCAATGAAGACGGATTGCACACCAGTGCGATCTATGGTTTTAATAGAATGCTAGATGACATTTTAAAGGATGTTCAGCCAACGTCAGCTCTTGCCGCTTTTGATGCAGGTAAAACAACCTTTAGAACCAAAATGTACGAAGATTATAAAGCCGGACGGGCAAAAATGCCCAACGAATTACGTGAACAATTCCCGTTTGTAATGGATTTGCTCCATGATCGGGGAATTAAAACCTATGAATTAAAAAACTATGAAGCTGACGATATTATTGGGACGCTTTCAAAGAAAGCGGCTGATGACGGCTATCAAGTTACTATCATAACGGGAGACCGTGATCTTACCCAACTTTGTTCGGATAAAGTTACCGTTGCGATTTCAAAGAAGGGTGTGAGTGAAATTGAGAAATACACGCCAGACTTTGTAAAAGAGACGATGGGGATTACTCCTAGACAGATTATTGACGTAAAGGGTCTTCAGGGAGACAACTCGGATAACTATCCGGGTGTTGAAAAAGTTGGTCCAAAGACCGCTATCAAGTTAATTCAAAAATTTGATAGTATTGATAATCTTTATAATCATATCGATGAAGTTTCTGGTAAAAAATTGAAAGAGCATTTGATTAAGGATAAAGACCAGGCATTTTTGTCTAAAAAATTAGCCACCATTGACTGCAATGCTCCCCTCACAATTTCATTATCAGATTTAAAGTATGATGGTCCCGATAATGATAAGTTAGTTGATTTTTATAAGAAAATGAACATGAAATCCTTTTTAAAGGAAATGGAAGGATCAGAGAGTCAGTCGGCTGAGAAACTTCCAGATGTTAAATATACGATTTTAAATAAAGACAATTTAGCCGAGTTAGATCACTTGTCAGAAGATGTTGTCTTTAACATTGAAATGTTGGATGAAAATTACCATACTGCTCCATTTGTTGGTTTTGTTATTGGGGATAAGGATCATTGGTTTGTAAGTAAGGATATTGATCTTTTAGATGATCCGAAAATAAAAGGCATTTTAGAAAATCACGATATTAAAAAAAATGTTTTCGATGCTAAGGCGCAAATTGTGGCTGCCAATCGCGAACATATTCAGTTAAATAACGTTGATTTTGACATGTTATTAGCTTCATATTTACTGAATACCCTTGATAATAGTAATGATTTGGCTAAAGTGGCTAATCGGCACGGATATTATGGGGTTAAACCGGATAGTGAGGTTTATGGAACTGGAAAGAAAAAACAGCTGCCAGAAAATGATGAGACTTTTTTTGATCACATTGTCAGGAAAGCATTGGCAATTAATGATTTAAAAGATAAAATGATTGATGATTTAAAGAAACACAATCAATTAGATTTGTACCGTAACATAGAAGTTCCATTGTCTTATGTGCTAAGTGCAATGGAGATTGAAGGAATTACGGTGGACGTAGATACCCTCGAAGCATTGAAGAGTAAATTTACTGAGCATTTATCAGAAATTGAGCAGTCGATTTATCAGGAGGCTGGAGAAGAATTCAACATCGGGTCACCAAAGCAGTTAGGTGAAATCCTGTTTGATAAGTTGAAATTACCAGTTGTGAAAAAAACCAAAACAGGGTACTCTACGTCGGTTGATGTGTTAGAAAAAATTGCGGGTCTGAATCCGATTGTCGATAATGTCCTGGCGTACAGGCAACTGTCAAAATTGATTTCAACTTATATTGATGGAATCAAAAAAGACATTTATTCTCGTGATCATAAAGTTCATACCCGTTATCTGCAGACCTTAACTCAAACTGGAAGATTGTCCTCGGTTGACCCAAACCTTCAAAATATTCCAGTTCGAACTGAAGAAGGTCGCAAAATTCGTGAAGCGTTTGTTCCTCGTCATAAGGGATGGCAATTATTTTCATCGGATTATTCTCAAGTTGAATTACGTGTCTTAGCTGCCATTTCTGGAGATAAGAACATGCAGGAAGCTTTTAAAAATGGGGAAGATATTCATGCAGCGACCGCACGACGGATATTTGAACTTCCAAGCAACGAGGATGTTACTCCCGAGTTGAGAAGACAAGCAAAAGCTGTCAATTTTGGGATTGTCTATGGAATTAGTGCTTATGGACTTGCTAAAAATACTGGCATATCACGAAAACGGGCTCAAGCATTTATTGATAAATATTTTAAGGAATATCCAGGGGTCAAAAAATACACCCAAGATAGCGTTAAGTTCGCCGAAGATCATGGGTATGCTGAAACCATCATGAAACGTCGACGCTACCTGCCGGATATTAATTCTAAGCAATTTCAGAAACGTTCGTTTGCCGAAAGAACGGCAATGAACTCACCCATTCAGGGAAGTGCTGCCGATATTGTTAAAGTTGCAATGATCAGAATGCAAAAAGAACTTAAGAAACACGGTTTAAAGGCCACAATGTTACTGCAAATTCATGATGAACTAATCTTTGAAGCACCAAAAGAAGAGATTCCAATTTTAGAAAAATTAGTTCCAAGTGTTATGGATTCTGCGGTTGATCTAGATGTACCGCTAAAAGTTGAAAGTCATTACGGACCAAATTGGTATGATATAAAAAAATAATGGGGTGTAGGAATGCCTGAGTTACCTGAAGTTGAAACGATAAGAAGAGGGTTAACCAATCTTGTACAGGGTAAAAAGATTGTTTCCGTGGATGCTTTGTATCCAAAAATGTTGAATTTACCAGTAAAAGAATTTGAAGATTTGTTAGCTGGTAAGGATATTTTACAAATTGATCGGAGGGGTAAATACCTCTTAATCCGGCTAAGTGACGATTATACTTTAGTTTCTCACTTACGAATGGAAGGTAAATATGATGTGGTACCTGAGGGTACTGAGAATCAAAAACATACTTACGTTGTTTTTCATTTAAGCGATGGTCGAAAGCTTCGTTACAATGACACAAGAAAATTTGGAAAGATGAATTTAGTTAAGGATTCTCAGGTTTATGATTTGTCAGGATTGAACAAAATTGGACCGGAGCCAACTGAGAAAGATTTAACGTTTGATTATTTAAAGAAGCAATTGCATAAGTCTCACCGAAAAATTAAGGCATTTTTATTAGATCAATCTAACATTGCTGGGATTGGGAATATTTATGCTGATGAAAGTTTGTGGTTGTCTAAAATTCATCCGGAACAGGCTACTAACTATTTAAGTGATCAGGAAATTGAGACTTTAAGGGAAAACATCATTAAAGAAATTCAGTTAGCTATCAAGGGTCATGGAACAACGGTGTTTACTTATAAAAATGCCTTTGGTGAAGAGGGCAGCTTTCAAAATCATCTTCATGTTTATGGTAAAAAGGGACAACCGTGTGAGCGTTGTGGAACTACTATTGAAAAAATCAAGGTTGCACAAAGAGGTACTAGTTTCTGTCCTCATTGTCAAAAAGTTCATGGTGATCTAAGTGAGTAAAGTTATTGGATTAACCGGTGGAATTGCAACCGGCAAATCAGCTGCAAGTGATTATTTAGTTACTTTAGGGGTTTCTACATTAGACTTAGATGCCATAACACACGAGTTAGAACAGGATAATCAAGAGTTAATTCATCAAATTAGTGAGCAGTTTGGCAGTTTAGTGATTAAAAGTAACGGGCAAATTGATCGAGGTGTTTTGGGTAAGATTGTTTTTTCAAATCGTGATGGTATGAAAAAGTTAGTCCAAATTGTTAACCCATACCTTTTTCGTGAAGTTAATACTCGGCTAAACAAGTTACACGATCAACGTTTAGTGATTTTAAATGCTCCCACCCTTTTTGAAAATGGATTTCAGATTTTAACCGATGCTAATTTGATGATTACGTGTGATCCAGTTGTTCAACTGCAACGGTTAGTTAGAAGAAATGATATTTCAATGAGTCGTGCTAGTAAAATGATTGGTGCTCAATGGGCACAACCAGTAAAAGCACGACTGTCTGATTGGTGTATTGATAACTCTGGCACTTTCGATCAATTGAAGTCGTCGGTTAAAGATTGGTATGATTTAGTAAGTGTTATGTAATTAGTGAAGGTGAAAAAATGCAATGTCCACGGTGTCATCATATCGGTTCAAAGGTTTTAGAAAGTCGTCGGGTCAAAGATGGTGAAAGTATTCGTCGAAGACGGGAATGTGAAGAGTGTGGATTTCGGTTTACGACGTTTGAGGTGATTGAATCAAGCCCCTTGTTAGTTGTAAAAAAGAACGGTGATCGAGAAGAATTTAATCGTTCTAAGATTTTGCGTGGAATTGTCAGATCATCTGAAAAGCGTCCAGTTTCGATGGAACAGATGAACCATATTGTTGATAAGGTTGAAAAAATAGCTTATGACGCTGATGATGGCAGCCATGAAGTGGCTAGCCAAACTATTGGTGAGGGTGTTATGAAAGGACTAAAAGAAGTTGACGAAATTGCTTACATTCGGTTTGCAAGTGTTTACCGCCAATTTAAGGATATGTCAGTCTTTTATAATAAACTCAAAGAATTAATGGATGATGAAGACGAAAATAATGAGGATAAGAATAAAGAATGATCAACGGAATTAATCCTAAAACTGATTTTAAAGTTTATCGATCACAGCCCATTAGTGATGTTGAACGTCATTATGTCGATTTGTTGTACATGCCAGTCATTGGTAAAAATGCATATGCCTTATACAATTGTTTATGGTTAATTGATGATGAAAAGCACGTTAATTTTGAATTAATGTCTGATCTTGATATTGATGCCAAAGAATTAGATGATTCACTTATGAAACTTGAAGGATCGGGTTTGCTTAAGACGTATGTTGATCATTCTTTTGAAATCGACTTGTATGAGTATCAACTTTTACTGCCACTTAATCCTGACCAATTCTTTAGTGATAGTCTTTTGAGTCTGTTATTACTTGAAATGGTTGGTGAAGATCGCTATTTACAACTTTCAGATGAACTCTTACCAGAACATTTTGATTTTAGTGGGTTAGATGATCAAACTCGTAATTTCCTGCAAGTATTTTCAGTTAATAATGAGAAAGTAAATGACCAACCAAGTGTAATCAAGGCAGTTCGACACAAGACTAATGTAAAAAAAGATTCCTTTGATGATAAGCTTTCAAATGATCAGTTTGACTTTAAGCTATTGATGAATATTTTGGATAAGTCCTTTGTCGAAAATGAAAGTATTAAAAAGTATGAGACACTCTTTAGTAACACCAACCGATTATATGGAATTGGTGAACTTGAGATGGCACAATACATTGAGAAGGCCAGTAACTTGGTTAACAATCGGTTTGACCCTAAAAAGTTTAAGATATTAATTTCTAGACGAAATCAAATAAAGGCTCCAGCAGAAAATCAATCCAATCAAAGCCATGTCCATGAGGCAGACAAGTTACAAAGTAAGCTAACGGCCAAGGAACAGCAATTGGCCCAAATTGCTGATTCTTCCGCTCCAGTAGAATTTCTTGATTCTTTAAAGAGTGAAAAAGGTGGTTTTACTACTTCCGCTGAAGAAAGGATTCTATCTGAACTTATTAATCGCAACACTTTGAGTAATGGAGTAATCAATATCCTTGTTTATCACATCTTGATTGACGAGGGGAAACCTACCATTAATAAAAATTTAATTGACACCATTGCAAATGATTGGGCGCAAAGAAAAATTAATAGTGCATCGAAAGCGATTGACGATATTAAGCACCGTCAGGAACAGGTTACTGAAAGTAAAAACAATCGACAAAGAAGATACCGAAGACGTACAAATGTCAAAGAAACATTGCCTGACTGGGCTAAGGAAAATAAAAGTCGAGGTAATGAAAAAATTTCGACTACTCAGCGAAAAC
Source organism: Fructilactobacillus sp. X3R2C1 (assembly GCF_059901235.1). Classification (NCBI taxonomy): domain Bacteria; kingdom Bacillati; phylum Bacillota; class Bacilli; order Lactobacillales; family Lactobacillaceae; genus Fructilactobacillus; species Fructilactobacillus sp. X3R2C1. Next base: position 300,662 of record NZ_JBWXVA010000002.1, on the reverse strand, counting down.
GAATTGCTGAGAAATTAAATTCATTAAATAAAAAGTCTGGGGATGAGTAATCATGAAGAATGTTAGTGATGAGATGAGCCAATTGATGAAAAAGAAAAATTTGAATCATAATTACCAACAGTTAATGAATTCGGTTTATTCTGATCCAGACGTTAAACAATTTTTAAGTGACAATGAGAGTGAGTTAAGTGATGATGTTGTGAAACGGTCGGCATCAAAACTGTATGAATTTGTCAATGAAAAGAAAAAGTTGGAAGAGGGAAACGCTAACTTTGCTAAGGGATACCAACCAACCCTGGTTTTAAGTGACCATTTGATTGACGTTTCGTACGAACCTACACAAGCGTTATTAAACAAGCAGAAGCGAGAACAATTTGCGTCACGCATTAAGTCCATTTCAATGCCCAAAGAAATTAAATTGGCAAATTTAAGTGACTATGAACAGACAGCTGAACGAGCTCAAGCTTTGGAAGGAGCACTTGATTTTATTGGTTCATATGAAAATAATCCTCAGCATTTTCAGAAGGGGTTATACTTATACGGTCCCTTTGGCGTAGGTAAAACTTATTTACTTGGAGCAATTGCCAATCGTTTGGCCTCTGACGGTTATAGTTCGGTTTTGATTCATTTTCCAAGTTTTGCCGTTGAAATTAAAAATGCAATTGGAAACAATCAAGTTGGCGGTAAGCTGGATGAAATTAAAACTGCTCCAATTTTGATGATTGACGATATTGGAGCAGACTCAATGTCATCTTGGATCAGAGACGACATTCTTGGGGTTATTTTAGAGTATCGAATGCAAAATGAGCTTCCCACCTTTTTTAGTTCTAACTTTTCCATGGATCAATTGGAACAAGAGCATTTAAAGATTAATGCTCAAGGAGATGTGGAACCACTTAAAGCTAAGCGATTGATGGAACGAATTAAATTTTTAGCAAAGCCCATTGAACTTGATGGTAGGAATCGCAGGAATAAATAATGATTATTCTTGACATGTAACAGGTCGTTGTTTAGACTGTTAATTGTTAAGGACATGAGTGATTACGAATTTCACAGAGAGGATAGGTTTTCTGGAAACTATCTGTTTGGAGTAACTTACTTACCACCTTTATTAAATGACATTAATAAATAGGTTTTAAACGAGATGTCCAAATAAATGGACGAATTTGGGTGGAACCGCGCTAATGGCGTCCCTAGTATTGATTTACTAGGGACTTTTTTTATGAAAGGAATGAGTAAAATGGCTAAATTATCATTTGAGTTTCCAGATGGTAACAAGAAAGAATTTGATTCAGGGGTTACTGCAGCAGATATTGCCAAGTCAATTTCAGTTAGTCTAGCCAAAAAGGCAGTTGCGGCTAAGATTGATAGAAAAGTTGTTGATTTGATGCAACCACTAAAAGATGGTGGCAAGATTGACATCATTACTTCCGGTTCTGATGAGAGTCTTAAAATCCTACGACAGGGTGCTGCTCAGTTACTGGAAACGGCGGTCAAAGAAAAGTATCATGATATTCGCATTGGTGAAATTGCCGCTGATGAAGATGGTTTCTTTGTTGATACTGACAAGGAAGATCGTCAAGTTAGTTCAGATGAACTAGATGAATTAGCTGATAAAATGAAAAAGATCATCAAAAATAACGCTATCGTCGAAAGGGTTTATCTAAGTAAGGATGACGCTTTAAAAGAAGTTGATGGTGATCCTTATCAAGCACAACTAATTGCCAACATTGATTCTGATAATATTCTTTTTTACAGTATCGATGGTGTTAAAACGCTAGCTCAAGGGGTAGTAGCTCCAAGTTTGAAAGATCTAAAACACTTTAAGCTCTTGTCTGTTGCTGGTGCTTATTGGGAAGGTAAGTCATCCAATCCAATGCTTCAAAGAATTTATGGCACGGCTTTCTTTAAAGCTGATGACCTAGATGAAGATTTGAAGAAGCGTAAAGAGGCTAAAGAGCGTGACCATCGTGTTATTGGGAATAACCTCGACTTATTCTTTGTCGATCCAAAGGTTGGGGCTGGTCTTCCTTACTGGATGCCAAAAGGTGCAACGATTCGTCGTACAATTGAGCGTTATATCACTGATAAAGAGATTGCTCATGGTTACCAACATGTTTATACCCCAGTATTAGCTAATTTGGATTTGTATAAGCAATCTGGTCACTGGGATCACTATCGAGACGACATGTTTCCACCAATGAAGATGGATGATGACGAAATGTTGGAATTACGTCCAATGAACTGTCCATCTCATATTCAGATCTACAATCACCATATTCGTTCTTACAAAGAGCTTCCTCTACGAATTGCTGAACTAGGAATGATGCATCGATACGAAAAGTCTGGTGCACTTAGTGGTCTTCAACGAGTTCGTGAAATGACTTTAAATGATGGTCATACGTTTGTTGCACCCGATCAAATTCAAGAAGAATTCAAAAAAATCTTGAATTTGATGATGGAAGTTTATCATGATTTTGACATTAATAACTATACGTTCAGATTAAGTTATCGTGATCCCAAGAATACCGAAAAGTACTTTGACGATGATGAAATGTGGAACAAAGCGCAAACGATGTTAAAGGGCGCTATGGATGACTTGGGCCTTGATTACGTTGAAGCCGAGGGTGAAGCTGCATTTTACGGTCCTAAGCTTGATGTTCAAACTAAGACGGCTCTAGGAAATGAAGAGACGTTATCTACCATTCAACTTGACTTTATGTTACCGGAACGATTTGATCTTCATTATGTTGGTGAAGATGGTAAGGAACACCGTCCGGTTATGATTCATAGAGGAATTGTTTCTACCATGGAACGATTTACCGCTTACTTAATTGAAATGTATAAAGGTGCTTTTCCGACATGGCTTGCACCCGATCAAATTCAAATCATCCCGGTTAGTGATGAAAAACACGGAGATTACGCACGTAAATTAAACGAAAAGTTTCGTGCGTTAAACTTGCGTTCCAATGTCGACGAACGTGGTGAAAAGATGGGATACTTGATTCGTGACGCACAAACCAAGAAGATTCCATATACACTAGTTGTTGGTGATGATGAGATTAAGAATAATACGGTTTCTGTTCGTAAGTATGGTGAAGACGATAGTAAAGATATGTCAATTGATGACTTTATTTCAGAAGTTCTTCATGATATTGCTACTTACTCACGTAATGATGATGAAGAGTCTAAGTCAGTTGACAAAATTAAATAAAATTGGTACTATTATGTAGTCAAAAGCAGAAGCTTCCCGCTTCTCGCCTGAGTGATTTTGATCGCTGGGCAATCTACGAATGAAAGTCCTAATGTTTTTAGGTGTAGCGGGTGCTCTGTAGCATCCGCTATTTTTCTGCTTAAAATTACCTGGAGGTGAATTACCATAGCAAGAGATAAGATGGTTAACGAGGGTATCCATGCTCGCGAGTTGAGATTAATCGGTGCTAATGGAGATCAATTAGGAATCAAATCTACTAAAGAAGCTTTGTCAATTGCTGAAGAAGCTAATTTGGATTTAGTTGTTGTTGCTCCCAAAGCAAAACCACCTGTAGCCAAGATTATTGATTACGGGAAATATCGGTTTGATCGCCAAAAGAAAGAGCGTGAAGCTCGAAAGCGTCAAAAAACTGTTAGTGTTAAAGAAATTAGGTTAAGTCCTACGATTGATAGTAATGACTTCAACACCAAACTTAAAAATGCCAAAAAGTTTTTGACAAAGGGTGAACGTGTTCGAGTTTCTATTAGATTTAAGGGACGTGCCATTACCCATAAAAGTATTGGAAGAGATGTCTTAAATAAAATGGCGGAAGCTACTTCTGACGTTGCCGATGTAACTCAACGAGCAAAGATGGATGGCCGAAGTATGTTCTTAATGCTTGCACCAAGTAAGAATGAAAAGAAATAACTCATTTAATTGGGTTATGAATCGATGAGGAGGAATATAATATGCCAAAATTGAAATCAAATCGTGCTGCCGCAAAGCGTTTTAGAAAAACTGCTAATGGTGGTTTAAAGAGTGGTCATGCCTACACTAGTCACCGTTTTCACGGTAAAACTAAGAAACAACGTAGACATTTACGTGGAACACGTATGATGGCTAAGTCAAACTTGAAGACTTACAAAGAATTACTACAAAAATAAGCGAATAATATAGTTTGTATAGGGGGATTTTAATATGCCACGAGTAAAAGGTGGAACTACCACACGTAATCGTCGTAAGCGTGTTCTTAAATTAGCTAAGGGATACCGCGGTGCTAAGCATCGTTTATTTAAAACTGCTAAAGATCAAGTAATGAAGTCACAGGAATATGCCTTTCGTGACCGTCGTGCCAATAAAGGTAATTTCAGAAAGATTTGGATTGCAAGAATTAACGCAGCCACTAGAAATAATGGATTGAGTTACAGTAAATTCATGCATGGTTTGAAACTTGCTAACATCGATATGAACAGAAAAATGTTAGCTGACTTAGCAGTTAACGATGCTGATGCCTTTTCTGCATTAGCGGAAAAAGCCAAAGCAGCATTAAAATAAGCCTAAAAAACTTTCACCGCTCTTGTTTGGTGGAAGTTTTTTTATCGGATTGGGATGCTCCCAATCTATACATAAATGATTTAAAATAGAAACATCAATTCTTATTTACAGAGAGGTCTATATGCTATCATTATTCAAACCGACTTGGATGGTTAACAATATTTATCAAATTTCCCCAGAAAAACTTGAAAGTTACGGGATTAATGTAATTCTGACCGATTTAGATAATACCCTAATTCCGTGGAATAATCCTGAGGGAACCGTAGAACTGCGCGATTGGCTCAAAAGAGTTCGAGATCATGGAATCAGGGTGATTGTGGTTTCAAATAATAATCGGGAAAGACTAGAGAAAGCTCTTACTAGTCTTGAGTTACCATTTATTGCCCGGGCTTTAAAACCACTTACTTTTGGGATTTTAAGGGCTCTTAAAACGTATCGTTTAAAACGAAGCCAAGTGGTAATGGTGGGAGATCAAATTTTAACGGATATATGGGCCGCTAACAATACTCGAATTAGAAGTATTTTGGTAAAGCCATTGGTTACTTCAGATGCGTGGAACACACGGATTAATCGTTTCTTTGAAACGTTTGTATATGCACAATTGATGCGAAAGTACAGTGATTTAAAGTGGAAGGATGATATTGATTAATGGATAATGATGAAAATAATGAGCCCTTATATTGCATTGGGTGTGGGGCACAAATTCAAGATACCGATCCGAAACAGGCTGGTTACACGCCTAAATCAGCAATCAAGAAGGGAATTGATTCTGGAAAATTATACTGTCAGCGTTGTTTTAAGCTTCGTCATTATAATCAAATTGAACCAATTAGCATCTCAAATGACGAGTTTGTAAAGTTATTGAGTGAAATTAGCGACACTGATTCGTTAGTAGTATACGTCGTGGATGTATTTGATGTAGATGGAAGTATGATTCCTGGGATTCAGCGCTTTGTTGGTAACAATCCGATTATTTTAGTTGGTAACAAATTAGACTTGTTGCCATCGTCGTTCAACCAGAACAAAGTTAAAGATTGGTTACGTCAAATGGCAAATAAGAATGGAATTAGACCCATTGATATTGAATTAGTATCTGCCAAGACGAATCAATCAGTCGACGATCTGTTAAAAGCCATTTCAAAAAATCAGAAGGGCCGAGATGTCTATGTGGTTGGAGTAACTAACGTTGGCAAATCTACCTTAATTAATCAAATTATCCAACAAAGCACTGGTGAGAAGCAGGTTATTACGACCTCTAAGTTTCCTGGTACTACCCTCGATTTGATCAAAATACCGTTGGAAGATGGAAAAGAATTGATCGATACACCTGGTGTCGTTCATGAAGATCAGATGGCTCACTATTTAAGTTCTAAAGACTTGAAGTATGTTTCACCGCAAAAACGGATTAAACCCAGGACTTATCAGTTGGATCCAGGGCAGACGTTATTCTTAGGTGCGATTGGCCGGTTTGATTTTATCTCGGGGGAACGTCATGGCTTTACCGTTTATGCTGACAATAATCTGATGATTCATCGAACCAAATTAACAAATGCTGATGAATTTTTTGAGAAGCATGCCGGTGAATTATTGACCCCACCAACTGGTAAGGACAACGTCGTTGGGTTAAAACGACATGAATTTAAAATTACTGACAGAAGTGATTTAGTGATTGAAGGACTGGGATGGATTACCGTCCCGAAAGGCTCCACGGTTGCTGGATATGCTCCTAAGGGTGTGTCAGTGTTAGTTAGAAAAGCAATGTTTTAGGAGTATTTAATAATGAATTTAAAGGGAAAACAAAAACGATTTTTAAGAGCAAAAGCGAATCATATGCGGCCCATTTTCTCAGTTGGAAAGAATGGGTTAGATGAGACTTGGATGAATGAAGTTAAAAATGCTGTTGATCACCGTGAATTAATTAAAATTAATCTTCAACAGTCTGCCGATGTGGATGTGAGTGACGTTAAACAATTTATTGAGAATAACTCGGACATCCAAGTTGTCCAAACGATTGGTAAGACACTTTTATTGTTTAAGGAATCGAGTAAGGACAATTATCGTAAATTATCGATTGAAGTGGCAAATTTGTAGGAGATTGATTGATGCGCAAAAAGGTTGGAATTTTAGGTGGAACTTTTAACCCCATTCACTATGGTCATTTAATTATGGCTGAACAAGCTTTAACCCAATTAAACCTCGATTTAGTTCTATTTATGCCCGATTATTTGCCACCACATGTTGATCATAAGTCCGCAATTGATGCTTCTGATCGGGTTAACATGATTAATTTAGCCATTAGGGATAACGCTAATTTTAAAATTGAAATGATTGAAGTAAATCGCAAGGGGAAAAGTTATAGCTATGATACGATTAAGGAATTAACTAAAATTCATCCCGATGTTGATTATTACTTTATCATTGGTGGCGATATGGTCGAATATCTGCCAAAATGGTATCGAATTGATGATCTTATTAAAATGGTTAAATTTGTTGGCGTTAATCGTCCGGGTAATTCTGAGTCTTCTAAGTACCCAGTAAGTTTTGTTGACTCACCTGAGATAGCTATTTCATCGTCTTTAATTAGATCACATCTTGAAAAGGGTGAAAGTGTCAGATATTTGTTGCCAGATGCGGTGTTACGGTACATTAAGGAGCATGATTTATATGGATAAAGAGAAAATTAATTATCAAAAATATTCTAAGTATGATCGTGATCAAATTGTTGCCAAACTAAAAGCGACGTTAAAAGAGAAAAGGTTTCAACATTGCTTGCGAGTTGAAGAGACCGCCATTACCTTAGCACGAGAGTTTAATGTGGACGAAACTTTAGCTGGACTTAGTGGTCTGGTTCATGATTATGCCAAACAACGGCCGGATTCGGAATTTATTGACATTATTAAGTCCCATCATTTGAATCCAGAACTACTTAATTATGGAAATGCTATTTGGCATGGCTACGTAGGTTATCTGATTGTGGAATCAGAACTTGGGATTTATGATAATCGAATTCTAAACGCGATTAAATATCATACGATCGCATCGCCTGACATGGACAAGGTTGCACAGATTACTTATATGGCTGACTACATTGAGCCGGCCCGTGATTTTGATGGGGTTGAAAAGGCTCGTAAGATTACCAATCAAAATTTATGGGATGGTGTTAAATATCAAACTAAAAGTACCATTTCATATTTGGCAAGCAATGGAAAGGCAATTTATCCCGGTGCGATTACAGCTTTTAATGTAATTGTTGCTGGTAAAAAGTAGGGGATTATATGGATAATAATAAAATTTTACAAAATATTGTTGAAACTGCTGATAGTAAACGCGCCCACGATATTGTGGTTTTAGACATTGAAGAATTGTCGTTGGTCGGTCGTTATTTTGTCATTATGGATGCTCCTAGTGTTCGTCAGGTGAAGGCAATTGCAAATGATATTATTGATCGATTGAGTGAGGAGCACGTTGAAGTTTTACGGGTCGAAGGGCTAAATACAGGATCTTGGGTATTAATTGACCTCGGTGATATTATTATTCACGTCTTTAAGAGTGAACAACGGTCCTTTTACAACTTAGAGAAGCTTTGGTCTGACGCTCCTGATCTTGATATAACTGATTGGGTCAGTGAAGACTGATATGATTTATTCTGAGTTTGCGTCATTTTATGATAAATTATTTGACAATCATCTATATCGAAAGTGGTATGAGTTTGTAGCTGATAACGTCCCTAAAGAAAAGCATATTTTAGATTTAGCCTGTGGGACTGGTCGTCTTTTGGTTACTTTAAAAAAAGCAGGTTATGTCGTATCTGGAGCTGATTTATCGGATGATATGCTGGCCATCGCAAATGATCATTTAAATGAAAGCCATGTGTTTGACGTGGCGTTAATTAATGCCAATATGCTAGACCTGGATGGTGTACCCAATTATGGTGCCATTACGTGTTTTGACGATTCGATTTGTTATTTAGAAAATATTGAGCAAGTTAAAACAATGTTTGCTCAGGTTAAAGGACATCTTGTTAAGAATGGTAAATTCTTATTTGATGTGATCACCCCTTATCAGACCGATGTTGTTTATCCAGGCTATATGTTTAACACCAACGATGGTGACCATGCTTTTATGTGGAATACCTTTGTTGGTGATTTTCCTCATTCAGTGGAACATGATCTATCTTTTTTTGATTACAATCGGAATATTAACGGTTTTGATGAATATAATGAAACCCATAAAGAACGAACCTATCCCTTGGTAAAATACACTCAGGCACTGAATGAAGTCGGATTTAATAACGTTAAGGTGACGAGTAACTTTGGAAAAGATAAGGTTAAAGATGATACTACCCGTTGGTTCTTTGTATGTAGTGAGGAATAATCCAAATGAAAGCTGTTGGAATAATAACCGAATATGATCCTTTCCATAATGGTCATCTTTATCAATTACAGGAAGCTAAAAGACGAACTGAAGCGGATGTAACGGTAATATTTATGAGTGGTAATTGGACTCAGAGAGGCGAGCCAGCTATCTATGATAAATGGATCCGCACTCAGATGGCTTTAGATAACGGAGTTGATTTAGTAATTGAACTTCCAATATCGGATGCGGTTCAACCTGCCAGTATTTTTGCAGAGCGGTCGATGAAACTTGTAGAAGCTTTGGGCTGTTCATACTTATCGTTTGGTAGTGAGCACAGTGACTGGAATTTTACGAAGTTGGCATCTATTGACGTTCATCCGTCTGATAATTTTCATAATTATAATTTTTCCTATCCAAAATTATTTCAACGAACAATTAAAGAACAGAGTGGAATTGATTTAATTAAGCCAAATGATACACTTGCGTATTGGTATGCAAAGGCCAATCAGAAGTTGGGTTCCCCTTTAAAGCTAGTTCCGGTTAAACGGTACAGTAGTGAGCATAATAGTGGAGAGTTGAGTGGAAAAATTGCGAGTGGCAAAGCTATTCGCGCTTCAATTAAATCACATGATCATCGTTACCAAAAGTTTATTCCCAATTCTTCTGTCGTCCTAGACAACGAAAAACCAGTTTTCTGGTCAGATTTTTGGCCCTTTTTACGTTATGAATTGACTCAGAGTTCGATAGCTGATTTAAATCAAATTTATCAGATGACTGAGGGATTAGAGAATCGTCTAAAGCAAATGGCGGTCAAAGACACAACCTATCAGGCTTTTATTAAAGATGTTAAGACAAAACGGTATACCTACACTAGGATTCAAAGACTGCTGGTCTATACGTTATTTAAAATAAAGAAAACACAAATGATTAGTTATAATCCAGTTGTCCGAGTTTTGGGAATGAACGATACCGGGAAAAGTTATCTGAATCAAGTTAAAAAAGCAATCCCATATCCGATCGTTGATCGAATTGGAAAAGAAGAATTTAATAATACGTTGGAACTAGAATGCCGTTCTGGAATTCTTTATGGAATGATCAATGGTCGAATGCAAGATAAATTTACTTATCCCATTGTTATATAGAAGACCGTGCTATCAAGGATAGGACCTTGACAATGAATTTTATGGTATGTATAATTAGTCGTGTTGCATTGGAGGTTAAATTATGAAGTGGTCATTTGAAAAACTACTAGGATATAAGAAAGAGCCGTTTACAACCCATGAGACAGTGGATTTAAAAGACGATTTAATGAATCGATATCCGAAAAGTATTCTTGATGCCACTTCCTTTGACGTTGATGTGTCTGCTACTCCTGACAAGGGAGATGTGATTATAGATGCTCACGTCAAGGGTAGTGTAACAGTTCCTTCTTCACGATCGTTAACCCCAGTTAAGTTACCTATGGATTTTAACATTAGTGAGATTTATGTGTTAACTGAAACTGCGCTAAATCGATATGATAATGAAGAAGTAGTGTTAGTTGTTGGTGATGACTTGATGATTGATTTTGATAAAGCAGTTGCTGATAACATAATTGTCAACATTCCGATGCAAGTTCTTTCACCAGAAGAGCAAAAAGGCAAAGCAATGCCTGAAGGAAATGACTGGGAAGTTATTTCTGAAGATGATTTTAATCGACAGGTGGAAGAAGATAAAAATGTTGATCCACGTCTTGCAAAATTAAAGGATTTCAAACCTTCAGACGATGACAAGACTTAAAAATTCACTAGTGGAAATCAAATTAAGAGGAGGTTGTGAATAATGGCTGTACCAAAGAGAAAAACTTCTAAAGCAAGAAGAAACATGCGTCGTTCGCATGACAGTTTATCAGTTCCTGGCATGAGCCCATGTCCTAACTGTGGCGAACTACGTAAGTCACATTTTGTATGTCCTAACTGTGGTTACTATGACGGTAAAGAAGTAGTTGCCAAAAAGGGTTAATTTAAAAAAAAGAACTTCAAAAACACCATGGGTTTTTGAAGTTCTTTTTTTGTAATAAAAAACCGACAATTTAATTGTCGGTTTTATTTACTCGTTATGATTATGATGCTGTTGTTTTCCCGCATTACGTTTTCGGTTGTTTTCGTGTTCAATCTCAGTTTTGGATTCTCCAGATTTAGAAACTGTATTTTTGGAGCTGGTTGTTGAACTTGGTTCGGCCCCTGTCTCAATCTCTTCTTCTAATTCCTTTGGAATGACAACTTTGGGAGGATTCTTTTGGGCTTTTTCATTAATTTGTTTTCTAATTCGTGGACGGGACAAATTGATGATAAAGGTCTGAACGCAGGCAAATAATCCGCCAATAAAGAAGTAAATTCCTAATCCAGCTGGGGATGAAAGAGTAACAAATAGAATCATGATCGGACTAATTAACATCATAATCGCCATTTGCTTTTTCTGTTCTTTAGGGATCCCAACGGTTGAAAGGTATCCCTGAAGTGCATAAGCCAGAAACGACAAGACGGCTAATAAGATGCTGGATTGGCCTAGTTTAATGCCCATAAAGACGGTATGAGAAACTTCAGGTGAGTAACGAATAGCTGCATACAGAGCAGCAAACACTGGCAACTGGATCAATAATGGCAAGCATCCAATTCCACCTGTCATACTGATTCCGTTGTCTTTATAGAGTTGCATCATCTGCTGATTTAAGGCAACCTGCTGTTCTTTGGTCGTTGCTTTTTTTAGGAGTTGTTGAATCTTGGTCATTTGTGGTTTAACCAAATTCATTTTTTCCTGTTGAATAGTAGATTTTTTCATCTGACTAATCATCATTGGTAAAAGCAAAGTTCTAACAATTACGGTAATTGCGATCAGGGCCCATCCATAGCCACCAACGTATTGTGCTAGCCAATCCATAACGTGTTGCCCGGGAACGGCTAAATAATGATAAACGAATCCAAAGGGACGTCCCTTTGAATCGGTTCTTACACATCCAGTTAAAAAAATGCCAACCATGGCAATAAAACCGAATAAACCTAGTTTCTTAATTTTTTTCATTTAGTTAACTCCTAACTTTTAAGTAACATGTTACATACTAACCTAATAAGAATATTTCAGCAATTTCAAGTTAGATTTTAATTGAAAATGAATTTGGAACTTTTGGAAGTTTAATTGACTGTGTTTTAATGTTTTGGATCTTAGCAAAACTATTGGGTGCAGTTTTAATTGAATGAATAAAATCGTCTAACTCCGATTTAGTCCCATTTGCGATGATTAAAACGGTTCCGTTGGGCATGTTTTGGACACTTCCAGTAATCGAATATTGATCTGCGATTTTTTTAGTACTATATCGAAATCCAACGCCTTGGACAAGTCCTGAAACGATTATTTTGACTGACTGATTGTTTGACAAAATGATTCTCCTTAAAAGCGTTTACCGTAACTGTGATATTATAAGAACAACAATATCAATTCTAATTCATTTTAAGGGGAATATAAATGGAAAGAATTAATTCTAAACAAAACCAAACCATTAAAGATATTAAAAAGTTACATACCAGTAAAGGAAGAAAAAAGAGTGGGGAATATTTAATTGAAAGTTGGCATCTGGTATCCGAGGCAATGAATTATCTTAAAGCAGATCAGTTGGTAACCATCTTAGCAACCGAAGATCAATATTTGGCTCATGGAGATGACCTTTCTGGTGAAAATATCATTGTTATATCAGATGAAGTTGCTACTGAATTAAGTGATACTTCGACAACTCAAGGAATTTTTGCCGTGTGTAAGATTGAAGAACCAAAGATTGATGTTGCTAAAGTTAGCGGAGCTTGGCTTCTGCTTGATAACGTTCAAGATCCCGGTAATATCGGAACGATGGTAAGGACAGCGGATGCCGCAGGTTTTTCTGGAGTGATCTTTGGTGACGGAACTTCTAGTGAATATAACGGGAAGGTTTTACGTGCCATGCAGGGAAGTCAGTTTCATCTTCCGATTGTTAAAATGAATCTAGAACATGCCGTTGAGATGTTTAAGAAGCTAAAAATTAAGGTATATGGGACAGAGCTTAATTCCAGTGCCATTAACTATCGAGATGTCCCTTCTAAAAATGATTTCGCTTTAATTATGGGTAATGAGGGGAATGGAATGAGCCCTGGCTTACTAAAATTAACTGATGATAATTTATATATTCCCATTGAGGGGAAGGCTGAATCTTTAAATGTGGCAATTGCGGCTGCTGTTATCATGTTTCGAATCAAAAATTAAATTGTTTCTTAAAGTGAGTCCTTATGATTGAATGGAACTTATCTAATTGGGTAGAATTAACCTAGAGACGGATTGGAGTAATGTAGTATGGAAACAGAATCGTGGAAAGATGACCCTGAATATGTTTCAATCATTTCTGATTTGTTAGAAAGTCCGCAAATTCAAAAATTAGGTGATTACACCCAACATCACCATTCGACTAGATTGAAGCATTCAATTGCAGTGTCTTATGAGAGTTATAAAATTGCTAAAAAGATGAATTTAGATTATCGAGCGGCTGCCCGTGGCGGATTATTGCATGATCTATTCTATTATGATTGGCGAACCACTAAGTTTGATTTAGGTTCACATGCATATATTCATCCACGTGTTGCCCTAAGAAACGCCAAAAAGATCACTGATATCACTCCGAAGGAACAAGATATTATTCTAAAACATATGTGGGGGTTAACCCTTGCAAGACCCAAGTACATGGAAAGTGTGATTGTTTCACTTGTTGATGATTATTCGGCAGTTGATGAATTTTTCTCACCGATGAAGAAAAAAGTTAAAGGATTATTAAAAAGATAAGTTAGGAGGATATGAGAATGGATTTAACTGATAAAGAAATCATTCATTTGTGTCCTAAATTTCAAGTGGCGTTTCAAATTCTAGGGAAAAAATGGAACGGTTTAATCATTGAATCATTTTTATTAGCCGGACCACTTCGATTTCGCGAATTAGCCAATAAAGTTGAGGAATGTAGTGATCGTGTATTAACCGAACGCTTAAAAGAGTTGGCTAAAGTGGGAATCGTAAAAAGACAAGCTGATAAGAACTCTGGAGTGGTTTATTATCAGTTAACTTCTAAGGGTGAAGAGCTTCGTCCGATTATGAAGGCGGTTCATGGATGGTCTGACAAGTGGTGTGATCCTGATCATGCTTGACCAGTGATAAAAATTGCTATAATATTTATTTAAATACAATGATAAAAGAAGTAGTAGACCGACGAACACAGAGAGTTCATGTTAGCTGAAATTGGACGTTACGGTTGAATTCGCTTTTTGATGTTAGCATTGAATATTAAAATGTTCGGTCGATGTCGTTATTCATCATTATAAGTGCGCACTTTGGTGTGAATTTGGGTGGTAACGCGATGCTTCGTCCCTTTTTTGGGATGGAGCTTTTTTTATGGAATTGGAGGTTAGTATGGCTTTAAAAGAAGATTTAGAACAAATTAAATCCAGTGGGTTGCAGGATATTGAGGCTACTAGTGATAGTAAAGCTTTAAATGATTTAAAGGTGAAACTTTTAGGAAAAAAGGGCTCAATTACAAAAGCCCTTCATGGAATATCATCACTTCCAGTCGAAGAAAGACCAAAGATTGGTAGCTTGGCGAATAAAGTTAGAGACGAACTTTCAAAAAAGATTGATTCCAAAAGATTGGAATTAGATCAAGCCGCTCTAAACCAAAAGTTAAAGGATGAAAAGATTGATGTCACCCTGCCAGGTGACGCGGTTCCAAAGGGGCATCCTCATGTTATCCAACAAATTATTGATGAAATTGATGATATTTTTATTGGAATGGGCTACCAGGTTCTTTCGGGTCCTGAAGTAGAAGAGGAAGTTTATAATTTTGAAATGATGAATCTGCCGAAGAACCATCCCGCAAGAGACATGCAGGATACTTTTTATATTACCAAGGATATTTTAATGAGAACTCATACCTCACCGATGCAGGCACGAGCACTTCAAAAACATGATTTTTCTAAAGGCCCCTTAAAGATGGTTTCCCCGGGCGTAGTTTATAGACGTGATACTGATGATCCAACTCATTCTCACCAATTTCATCAGGTAGAGGGAATTGTGATTGATAAGCACATTACGATGGCCGATTTAAAGGGAACTCTTGAGGTAATGACACACAAATTGTTTGGGGATAAATTTAAAGTCCGTCTCAGACCAAGTTACTTTCCGTTTACCGAGCCATCAGTTGAAGCAGACATTACCTGTTTTAATTGTAATGGAAAGGGTTGCGATGTATGTAAAAATACTGGTTGGATTGAGGTCCTTGGGGCAGGAATGGTTCATCCTAACGTTTTAAAAATGTCTGGAGTAGACAGTAGTGTATATGGTGGATTTGCCTTTGGGGTGGGTCCCGACCGATTTGCCATGCTGAAATACGGAGTAGACGATATTCGAGACTTTTATCTTAATGATCTACGTTTCTTGTCACAATTTGATTAAGGGAGGAAATAAATTTGCTGATATCTTATGAATGGTTGAAAGACTACGTTCAAATTAAGCTTTCTCCAAAAGAACTAGCTAACAAAATTGAAAAAACGTCAGTTGAAGTTGACTCCGTTTTTAAGCGGAGTGATGGATTAAAGAAAATCGTGGTTGGAAAAATCTTGTCCATTAAGGATCACCCCGATGCAGATCACCTTCACATTACGCAGATCGATGTCGGCGAACAAGAACCGATTCAGATTGTTTGTGGTGCGCCAAACGTTCAGGTAGGCAAAAAGGTTATTGTTGCTTTATCTGGAGCGCGAATTGCCAATAACGTTAAAATTAAGAAGTCCAAGATGCGTGGAGTTGAATCAAACGGTATGCTCTGTGCCTTAGATGAGATCGGGTTTGATAAGTCATTGGTACCTGATGAATGGAAAGACGGAATCTATTTCTTACCAGATAATGCCCGAATTGGTGACGAGGTTTATAACTATTTGGGAATGAATGAATCGTTAATTGATTTGGACGTCACTCCTAATCGTGGAGACATGTTAAGTGTTCGTGGAACTGCTTATGATTTGGGGGCGGTATTTAATGAGTCGGTTGACTTCATCGAACATGCTAGTGCTCCAACTGGAACACACGACAGCGAGGAATTTGTTTCAGCAAAGGCTGATACTAATTTAGCGCCAATTTATAAGCTTAAAGTTGTTAAGGGCGTAAACGTGAAGCCTAGTCCACTTTGGCTTCAAATTAAATTATGGAATTCGGGCATTAAACCAATTAATAATGTCGTTGATATTACTAATTTTGTTATGACTAAGGTTGGACAGCCAATGCATGCCTATGATCTTGACAAACTAAAAACTAATAAAGTTGAGGTTAGAAATGCTAAAGATGGTGAGTCAATTACGACTCTAGATGGCAATGACCGTAAATTAACCGACACGGATGTTGTTGTTGCGGCTGATCAGCCAATTGCTTTAGCAGGACTAATGGGTGGAAAAAATTCGGAAGTTACTTCTGACACTAAAAATATTTTATTGGAGGCAGGAGTTTTTGATCCGGTTAAAACCAGGAAGATGGCACAAAAACAGCTCTTACACACGGATGCCTCACAACGCTTTGAACGGGGAATTGACCATGGAAACGTTGAACAAGCACTTGAGTATGCTTCGGGAATGACCCAAGATTTAGCTCTTGGTCAATCTCAACAAGGGGTTGTTAGTGGGAGTGATGTTGAGGTTAAGCCACGAGTGATTTCAATTTCAACTTCTCACATTAATCACGTTCTTGGGACTAATCTTAGTAACGAGGAAATCATTTCAATCTTTAAACGTCTAGGTTTCTCAGTTGAGGCATCTGGAGACGATCTGACGGTCACGGTTCCTACTAGATGCTGGGACATTCAAATTGATGCTGACTTAATTGAAGATGTTGCCAGAATCTATGGATATGACAATATTCCGTCAACATTACCAATCACTCAAACGACTGAAGGTGGACTAACACCAAAGCAATTAATGATTCGAAAATCTAGAGAAACACTTGAGGGACTTGGATTAACGCATGCTATGTCATATTCGTTAACTACAAAAGCCAAGGCAAAGATGTTTATGATAAATGGTAGTCATGAAACTAATTTGCAGTGGCCAATGACAGAGGATCATGCCGTTTTACGTATGAATTTAATTTCAGGATTATTGGATGATGTGGCATATAACCAGGCTCGAAACGTGCTTAATGTGCCACTTTATGAGCAAGGTCGTGTTTTTTATAAGCAAACTCCTGATCAGATAAGACCAGACGAAGTGGAACATATTGCTGGTGCCATTTCTGGATCGTTAGTTGCTCCAAGCTGGGACCAGAAAGCTAAGTCAGTTGATTTTTATCAAATTAAGGGAATTCTCGAAAAATACTTAGAAAGTCTTTCCTTAAAGGGTGACGTTACTTATGTTGCGACTGATAAAATTCTCGAAATGCATCCAGGTAGGACAGCGCTTGTTAAACTAGATGATCACATCATCGGTTTTTTGGGAGAAGTTCATCCAGAAGTCGCTAAACAATTTAAGATTAAAGAAACCTATGTTTTTGAACTTGACCTTGATTATTTAAATGCGGCTCCTAAGTCTGGACAACAATACCAAAAGGTTGGTCAGTACCCTGCTATTCATCGTGATATTGCTATGTTAGTGGATCGTACCATTACTAATGAGGACATATATAATGTAATTATTAGAAGAGGTGGGGCCTACTTACAAAATGCTACTGTGTTTGACGTATATCAGGGGCAAAATGTGCCTGAAGGCAAAAAATCAATTGCCTATTCATTGATTTTTGAAGATCCTAACGCCACTTTGAAAGACGAGACTGTTGATAAAGCGGTCGATAAAATTCAAAAACGTTTGACCACTGAATTAAGCGCTGAGATTAGATAAGGGTGGATTCATAATGAGTGAGAGAAAAAGGCATTTGGGTGGTTTTATTTCCAAAATTAAAACTAGTTCATTTGGGAAGAAAATTATTTATTCTGTGATTGCAATTATTGTAATTTTAGTAATTGCAATTGCGTTATTTGGACATCACTATTTTAAAACTTCACTTCAACCACTGGATCCTCATGATAATGAAGTGACTCAAGTTAACATTCCAAGAGGCGCTTCCACCAAAAAGATTGGGGCAATCTTACAGAAGTCAGAGGTAGTTAAAAGTGGGATGGTATTTAATTACTATGTAAAATCACACAACATCACTAGTTTTAAGTCAGGATATTATCAATTAAAGCCGTCAATGTCCCTAGATACGATTGCCAAGAGTTTACAAAAGGGTGGAAGTTTCGAACCCATTCAAAGCACTGATAGTAAAGTTACCGTTCCAGAAGGAGCTAACATCGACCAAATTGCGGATATTGTGGCTAAAAATACCGATTTTTCTAGGGCAGAATTTATTTCCCTGATGAAGAATCGTAATTTCTTTGATGAAATGACCAAGGATTATCCAGAATTACTGGGGTCCGCTAAAGATGCCAAGGGGACCCGTTATCTTTTTGAAGGATACCTTTATCCAGCGACATATCCCGTCCCTAAACATTCGTCGTTAAAGATGATGGTCAGTTTAATGCTCGCTAAAAGTAATCAAATGTATGGTCCATATTATCAAAGAATGAAAGAGCAAAAGCTGACGGTTCAGCAAACTTTAACGTTAGCATCTTTGATTGAACGTGAAGGTGTAAGTCAAAATGATCGTAATAAGATGGCTGGTGTGTTAAGAAATCGTATTGATAAAAAGATGCCACTTCAATCGGATGTGGCCGTTTTGTATGCACTTCATAAAAACTCAAAGACACTTTCAAAACGTGATTTAATGGTTAATTCCAAATATAATCTTTATGTTAATAAAGGGTTTGGTCCTGGACCATTTGATAATCCCTCGATAAGCTCAGTTCAAGCTGTGCTATATCCAACTGATATGTCTAAAGGATATTTATATTTCTTGGCCGATCCGAAAACTAAAAAGATTTATTACGCTAAAACCTTAAAAGAACAGCAAAATAACATTAAAACTCATATGGATCGATAGTGGAGGATTAAAATAGTGAAAAGCAAAAAAAGACCTGTAATTATTGGAGTTACTGGAGGTTCTAGTAGTGGTAAAACAACGGTAAGTAGGTCAATCTTGAATCGTTTGCTGGGACATTCAATTGCAATCTTGCAGCAAGATTCTTACTATAAGGATCAATCCAATATGACGATGGACGAAAGAAGACAGGTTAACTACGATCATCCGCTTGCTTTTGACACTGATTTAATGGTTAAGCAGTTGAAGCAGCTGTTAAACTATGAATCAATTGAGAAACCGGTTTATGATTATTCCAAATTCACCCGGAGTGGTGAAACTGTCACTCAAGAACCACGTGATGTAATTATTGTTGAGGGGATTTTAATCCTTGATGATAAAAGGCTCCGGGACCTAATGGATATTAAAGTTTATGTAGATACTGATGCTGATATTCGCGTCATTAGGCGGATTGAGCGGGATACCAAAGAACGTGGTCGAACGCTTGATTCGGTAATTCAACAATATTTAGCAACCGTTCGCCCCATGCATCTCCAATTTGTTGAACCCACGAAACGATATGCTGATATAATTATTCCTGAGGGTGGCAAAAATCAAGTAGCAATTGACTTACTAGTTACTAAAATTCAGTCAATTTTAAATGATGTTGGTGACGATCCGATTAGTAATGCAATTGATACGACAATATAATTAAGTTGCCAAACTTTAATTTAAATGGTATTTTAATTTTGAATAAAATAGTGAGGTGTAAGAATGGCTGAAGATGAAATGTACCCGATGACTGAAGAGGGGAAAGAAAAGCTCGAAACTGAATTAAAAGATTTAAAGGTCAATCAAAGACCAAAGATTGTTGATCGAATCAAAGTCGCTAGAAGTTACGGCGATTTATCTGAAAACTCTGAATACGAGTCTGCCAAAAACGAACAAAGTATGTTAGAAAGCAGAATTGCCACGGTAGAACACATGTTACAATACGCTCAAGTGGTTGATAAAGAAGAAACCGACGAAGATGAAGTGACCGTTGGAAAAGAAATTCAGTTTAAGGAATTACCTGATGAAGAGCCAGAGACATTTACAATTGTCGGAGCTGCTGAAGCTGACCCGATGAGTGGAAAAATCTCGAATGATTCTCCAATTGCACAGGCTTTGCTTGGCCATAAAGTAGGGGAAAACGTTGATATTGATATTCCTGCTGGCGTAATGCATGTCAAGATATTATCAGTTAAATAATAATTTTAATTTAAAATAGGGCAATCGTCTCAAGTGACGATTGCCCTATTTATTATATCTTTTTTTAAACCAACTTCTTAAAATTAAGGTGAGAAGTGTCAAAGCACTAATGATTATTCCTATATTTAAGAATGGTGGCCAATATGAAAGCTGAATGTGCTTCATTCCCTTTCCAGTTTTAAGTGCAATGAAGTAATGATCCCATTTCGTGATTGAATGTTTCTTTCCGTTTATTTGGGCACTCCAGCCCTTCGAATACGGAATACTTGAAGCAATTACTGAATTAGAACCGTTTGTCTTTATATCAGCCTTTACCGTTCGTGCGTTTGGGCTGGATATTTTTTTGGTTCCCGATCGAAGTTTTCGATCGGTTTGCTTAAATAAAGAATTATTTAGCTGGTATAAAGTAAAGTTTTCTAACCAAAGTGATGACTTTTTCAAGCTGATTTTTACTTTAATCTTTTTGTTTTTTGCGTTATTGGCAATGTTAATGATCTTAGTCGAATTAGATTCAGGACTAAGTGATAGTTGGTTACCATCAACTGATAAATCACAGTTACCGTTATTTAACGCTGTTCCCATCGTTAAGTAGTAAGAGTCATTAGTTTTTGGCTTAAACGTGAGATCAAGCGAGGCCGGCTGTAAGACGTTGACTTTGTTGAAGATGGTGCCAGTAAGTTGATTGTGTTTGGTTACGTTGTTATATCTGACGTGATTGAAGTTACTGCTCGAAAAGAGGTGACTTTGGACTTGGTTGTCCCCCGTTAGATTTGACCATAATTGTGCTTGGTATTGAATGGGATCTGGACTGGCAGCATTTTTGTGGATTGATTGGTTACTGGCTCTAAACATCATTGGTAACGCATACGGGTCTTCGTATATTGAGAATCCCTCAGATGATCCCATGTTTTTGTATGAGTTTTGGTCATATCGTTCTGGGAATTCTCTAATACCTGGAACGTCAACTGAAGCTGTGTAGGGACGAGCCAGATGGTATTTCATTGAGAGCAGTGCATCTGAAACCATAGTCCCACTGGAATATTCGATTACGCCATCGCCATTTGGCTGACCAATTTTTCCAACTAGATCAGACATTTTAGGATTCATGATGGATGAAAATAATGAAGCACCATAAAAATTAAAGTTAAAGGGGTCGTTTTTAGTTCGGGAAAAGTCTTTGCTGATTCGATATGGGCCATCTAAAGAATGATGTTTCAGGTAAGTTGTGACATGATCTAATTTATTTACGTAACCACGGTATTCTGAGTTACTTAAGTATGAGATGTTATTTAAAGAGAGAATAAGATTAATGGTAATCCCAAAGACAATTAGTGAAAAAACACCCAAATTAAACCATTTTTCATTCCGGAAGTGGGTTAATAAAACGATGATGGCGGCTAAAATCATAAGTCCCTCAATCACAATTGTGAACCATTTAAGGTAGTTATATTGAGGCATTCTAATGGTGGTATAAGCGACCATTAGTGCAAGCAATAAAATTATGAGCCACGTTCCAATTTGCTTAAAACTAATTGCCTGAATGTGAGATAAGCTAACTAGCGCGACCATGATGAACCAAAAACATATTACAAACGAAAAACGGTAGGGGTACCAGATTGGAAACTGAAATGCATGCCAAAATAAGTCGAGTGGCTGAAAACACGTTGAAAACAGTAAAAAGATGGTCATTACCAAAGTTAAAACTCGAGTTCTTTTGGAAAAGGTTTTATTAACAAAAAAGAACAAAAATAGTACCAAAATCGTTTCTGAAATAAAAAGGTTTGGTAAGCCCTTGGGCATTTGGTCAAAATTAAAAGCACCAGGAGCAAATTTAGTTACTAAGTCAAGCATTGGATATTCAAATTTAAAGTTCAATTTATCAGAAAATCCCTGGCCCTTGGAGTTAATCAGTGAATAAATGGTTGGCAGAAGAATGAAAGCAGCTAATCCCACCGAAATTAATCCATTTGCGACTAGTCGCAAAAATCCAACAAACATATCTTTGATATTTGAAACATGGACGGCTAAATAGTAGATAGTTAGTGCTACGATAAAAATCGTAATCATGTATGCCATATAATAGTTAATGATCAACATAGCGGTATATGATGTAATGAAAAGTAGTTTTTGGTTGTTTTTTAAGAGTTTAACTAAACCAAGCACAATTAAAGGAAGTAAAATCATGGCATCGAGCCAAATGATATTTAGGTTATTTGCAATCATCCAACCATTTAATGCATATGCAGTTGCAAATGATGACAGTATGAGTGAAGAATTAGTAAGATGAAGTTTGCGAACTAGAATGGTAAAGGTCAAACCAGATAAGCCAATCTTTAAAAGTAATAGGATGAGAATCCCTGATGGGAGGGATGCATTATTAAAAAAGAGTAAGATAAGGTTTAATGGACTCATTAGATAGTAAGCCCAAGTCCCGATCATTTCATTCCCTAGTCCGTTAGAAAACGAATAAAGAATTGATGAAGGATGGTGCAAGATGGCTCTTCTAAAATATGCAAAAAAATCAATGTACTGTTGTCCTAAATCAACCGTTAGAATCGTATTATTTCCGAAGGGTGCCATATTGCGATATGCTGCGTATAATGCCATAATAACTAGTGGTATTAAAAAGCTTAGGATTAATGCGAAGTTTTTAGATAGGCTCTTTTTTATTTTTTGGTTAAGCATTTAATTACCTCATTAATTTATAAAGTAATGAATTATAATAAGATTAGGTTTGTCGTTTTTCTAATAAATAGAGTATCATATATAAATTAAGAAAAGCGCCATAAGTGATGAATTCGAGTTATTAATTAGTTAAGGAGCGTTAGCATCGTGAGAAACTTTTTTGATCGGTTATTTAGAAGAAGGAGTCGGGATTCGAGCCGGCGAAACGGTAATTCCAAAATTCCATTTCGACTGAATTTTATCTTCGCAATTGTTGGAATATTGTTTGCAGTTTTAGTATTTCGACTAGCATACATGCAGATTTTTCAAGGATCAGTTTATAAATCTGATGTTAATCAGAGCGATAATTCAGTTAAGTATGGTAATGTTCCGCGGGGGATGATCTATGACTCAACCGGGAAAGTTTTAGTTGGTAACAAAACTCATCGGGCCATCACCTATACTAAAGGATTAAGCGTAATGCCTCAGGAGATTTATAATGATGCCAATAAACTTGGGAGTTACATCACCCTCCCAACTAAAGGGCTTACTAAAAAGCAAATTGGTGAATATTACTTGGCCGATAAGACTAACCTTACAAACGCTACTAAGGAAGTTCCTAATGGAACAAAGTTAGCGCCACAAGCAGCCTACAATAAAGCTTTAGATATGATCCAGAATGGGAAAATTGTAAAGGTTACTCCTCGAATGAAGAACGCAGCTGCTATTTTTACGGAAATGAGTGGGGCTTATCAATTATCAACTACCAACATTAAAACGGATGGTGTAAGTAACAAAGAAATTGCTGAAGTTGGTGAACATGCTTCTGAAATGCCTGGAGTTCAGGTTGGAACAAGTTGGTCTCGTGATTATCCATCTGGAAACGAGATTCAAAGTATTGTTGGAAATGTTTCATCTAGTAAAACTGGGTTACCTTCTGATCGGGTTAATGAACTTTTAGCTGAAGGGTATTCAAGAAATGATTCAGTTGGACAAAGTAATTTGGAACAACAATATGAACCAATTTTACGTGGCTCTAAGTCTCAGACCGAGGTTAAAGTTGGAGGGGATAACAAGATTGTTAAAGAAGTTAAGAAGTATCCAGGCCAACGGGGCCAGAATCTTCAGTTGTCCATTAACTCTAAGTTTCAAAATAAACTCCAAGATTTAGTTAAAGGTGCAGAGTCTGGGGGCGTTGGTGATTCAACGGGGGCTTATGCCGTTGTTATGAACCCAAAGACCGGTGCGGTAATTGGAATGGCTGGTGTTAACCGTGATCCTAAGACTGGTAAAGTTACACCAAACGAATTAGGAACCATCAACAGTGCCATTGTAATGGGATCGGTTGTTAAGGGTGCAATGGTTTCAGGTGCCCTAATGGATAAGGTTATTACACCGAATAACAGTACAATGGAAGATATGCCAATTGATATTGGTGGAGCTAAGAAGAGTTCTTGGTTTAACAAAAATGGTGAGGCCAACATGCCGGTTAACGCCCAGGGTGCTCTAGAGGTTTCCTCTAACTCTTACATGATGCAACTTGCTATGAAAGAAGGGGGCTTCAGGTATAAAGCAGGAGGATCACTTAACATGAGTCCCAACATTTTTAACATCGAACGAAACTACTTCAATCAATTTGGTTTAGGTGTTAAGACTGGGATTGATCTACCGGGTGAAACTGCCGGCATTCAAGGACCATCAACGTTTGCTAATATTGGGAAATCTTTGGATGAATCATTTGGTAACTATGATTCGTACACTACGATTCAATTAGCCCAATACATGTCCACCATTGCTAATGGCGGATATCGTTTGAAGCCACATGTGGTTCAAAATGTAAGATCAACCAATACCAAGAACGGACAACTTGGAGCTGTTCAAAATACGACGATGCCAACGGTGTTAAATGAAATTCCAATGACACAACAAGAACGAAACGTTGTTACACAGGGATTGTATCAAGTAGTTCATGGTACCAATAAATATAAAACCGGTGGAGATTTGTCAAGTCTATCTCCCGAAGTATCTGCTAAGACGGGTACTGCCCAAACATTTTACAATGGTAAACCAACTGTTACTCTGAGTTTGGCCTCCTATGCACCATCAAAGGATCCACAGGTAGTGGTCGCATTAGCCATTCCTAATCTTCCGGTTGACGCTGAAAGTAATAACTTGAATCTTGCTAAACAAATTTATCAAGCATACTGGGATGATGTTCAGAATAAGCCATAAAATACTGTTAAGTAAAATTACTTAACGTTCTTTAAATGAGACTGGATATATAGTGCTAAAGATGTTAATATTATGATTGTTGAATTAGTTATAAAAAACGAATATGTTTGGAGGTATTTGACATGCGTGTTCATATCACTTTGGAATGTACTGAATGCCACGAACGCAATTACTTATCAACTAAGAGTCGTAGAAATAATCCCGATCGCTTAGAATTAGAAAAGTATTGCCCACGTGATAGAAAAGTTACTTTACATCGCGAAACAAAATAAGATTTTGGGTTTTTACCCAAAATCTTTTTTATTATAAAATTAATGGGTGATGTAAATGAATAAAAATAAAGTTAGAGAATTGGTTTTAAAAAGAATGAAAAATGCTAAGCCATCGGATCAATTCTTTTATGGGTTGTATGAAGCGCTCTTTGACCTTCAAGAATGGCAGAACGCCAAGGTGGTTGCCACAACCATGAATACCGCCATTGAGATTCCCACAGCTCCCATCATTTTTGCGGCTTTAAATGATGGGAAAAAGGTGGTGGTTCCTCATACACTTCCTAAACATCAGATGGAGTTTGTTGAGCTTAGCCATACTTTAAAGTTTCAAAAGACTAAGTTTGGGATCTGGGAGCCCGTTAATGGAAAGACGATCATCAGTAATTTGATTGATTTGATGGTGGTTCCAGGAGTTGCTTTTAATCCTGATAGTAATCAGAGAATTGGTTATGGTGCGGGATTTTATGATCGTTATTTATCTCGATTTGACGGCTATAAGGTTTCACTGGCCCAAAAAGCACAAATCGTTTCTGAGTTAAATTGGAAGCCAGATCCATTTGACGTTAGATTGGATCGGATTATTTTTTAGAGGATTTAAGATGATCAAACAAAAACTTAAAAGAGTCAATAATTATCCCTGGGTAACGTACTTATTACTGTTCATCATGGTAGTTGTATATTTAATGATGACTTTAAGTGGTGGCTCAGAGAACACCGTTAATCTACTAAAGTTTGGTGCACAATATAACCCCTTAGTAAAAGATGGTCAGTGGTGGCGTCTAATTACTCCCATTTTTGTTCATATTGGTTTTCAACATATTTTAATTAATGGAATCACCTTATATTATTTGGGAAAATTAATTGAACCAATCGTTGGTCATTTAAGATATTTTGTCATTTTTATGGTTGCAGGATTTTGTGGAAATTTAATGAGCTTCGCGTTTGGAAATGGAATTTCAGCCGGATCCAGTACCGCTATTTTTGGATTATTCGGTGCCTTTTTGATGATTGCTTTTCAGTATCGTGGTGATTCATTTGTCAGAAGTACTGCAAAGACGTTTATTCTTTTTGTGGTAATTAACCTTGTATTTGATATCTTTACGCCTGGTATTGATATTTTTGGTCATATTGGCGGATTCATTGGTGGTTACCTGATTAGTTTTGTTGTAGGATTAAAGCACAATATCAATTTAGATAAAATTATGAGATTATTTTATGCAACCGCTTTAATTATTGGTATAATAATAATGTACTATTTAGGTTCTGTTCGTTGACACGTTGTACATAGTTAATTTAGGATGATGATTAAAATGACAACTCTATATGATGTTCAACAACTGTTAAAAAAATTTGGAATATATGTATATGTCGGTAAACGACTTTGGGATATTGAAGTAATGGCCTTAGAACTCGACCATCTTCATGATGCTCATGTAGTTAGTGATCGAGAGTTTACATCCGCAAAACTAGTATTAACACGTGAACACAGGATTGAAGAAAAAAACTTAAAATCTAAAAATGAGACGGGAGGTCTATAGAATGGCAAAGAATTTGATTGGAATTGACTTAGGTGGTACCACTACTAAAATGGCTTTTTTGGACGAAAATGGTGAGGTTCTTGATAAATGGAGAGTACTCACTGATACTAGTGATAAGGGCGCTCACATCGTTGAGAATATTGTTAAGTCAATCAACAAACATATCGAGGATTCTGACAAAACCATTAATGATTTTGTTGGAATTGGAATGGGAACACCAGGAACTGTAAACCGTGAAAAGGGGACAGTTTCCGAAGCTTTTAACCTTAACTGGAAAGATGAACAACCAGTTCGAGAATTGATTCAGAATGGGGTTGGATTACCATTTCAATTAGACAATGATGCCAATGTGGCTTCCTTAGGTGAATACTGGAAGGGTGCAGGCAGTACTGAAGACGACGTAGTCTTTGTTACGTTAGGAACTGGAGTTGGTGGTGGAGTCATTGCTAACGGTAAACTCCTTCATGGTGTTAATGGTGGAGCAGGTGAAGTTGGACACATTGCTGTTCAACCAAATGGTTATCTTTGTACCTGTGGCAAAAGGGGTTGCTTAGAACAGTACGCTTCAGCAACTGGAATTGTTCACGTAGCTAAGGATATGTCTAAAGATTTTAAGGGACATTCACGGTTAAAGGATCTCGAAAATACTGATGAAAAAATCACTTCAAAAATGGTTTTTTACCTAGCAGATAATGGCGACATTTTTGCTAATCAGGTTGTGGATAAGATTTGTTTTTACCTTGGATTAGCCTTATCTGATATTGGGAATACTTTGAACCCAGCAAGTATCATTATCGGTGGTGGAGTTTCGAATGCTGGAAACACTTTGCTTCAACCAACTACTAGATATTTCCAGGAAAATGCCTTTCCATCAATTAGAGATTCAACTAAAGTTAAATTAGCTCAGTTGGGTAATGATGCTGGGGTAATTGGTGCAGCTTCGTTAGCATTACAATTTAGATAAAAGTATTGGAGAGATTTTAATTGAGTAGTGTGATAGTTTCAGTTCTTTATTTCCTGATCACTCTAGGAGTGGTTCTGTTAATTTGGTGGTTATACCATGAATTTACTATTTTAATGGCCAAACGCTATTGTAAGTTTTTAAATGAAGATGAATTTCAAAGTGGGATTCGCAAATCGCAAGTTATTGACTTACGTGAAAGTAAAGCTTTTAATGATGGTCATATTCTTGGTTCAAGAAACATGCCATATTCAACTTTTCGAAGTTTTTATCAAGAACTGAGACCAGATCTACCAGTTTATTTGTACGATCAGAATAAGACTTTGAGTATGAAAGCTGCCAAATTCCTTCACAAAAAGGGTTTTAAAAATATTTCAATTCTTAACGAGGGTTACCAGCGATGGGATGGCAAAATTAAAAAGGGTTAACTAAAAAGAGAACTCGATCGAGTTCTCTTTTTATTATTAATAATTAACTTAAATGAGCTGAATGACTTTTTCTGTTTGCTCTTTTACGGTTTTCATTAATTTTGGACTCTTGTTCCTCCATTGGTTGAACCACCGTTTTCTTGAATGAAAGCCAAACTCCTGCAGCGATTCCAATACATGCTGCAACTCCTGTAGTAAATCCTTGTGTAAATTTACTCATAGTCATTGCCTCCTTTTTTATTATCTACTTGTCTATTATGCGTTATTTGCGCTAATATATCCAGTATAGAACATCATTAATTAGGTGAATTTATGAACAAATTATTAGCGATTGTTGGTCCAACGGCTGTTGGAAAAACGGACTTATCAATTAAAATTGCAAAACAGTTTAATGGAGAAATTATTTCTGGCGACTCAATGCAGGTTTACCGTCATCTAGATATTGGTACTGCCAAGATTTCTCGAACGGAGCAACAGGAAATTCCTCATTATTTAATAAACATCATTGATGTTGACGAACAATATTCGGTGGTTGATTTTGTTGAAGCTGCTGAAAAATTAATTAAGGAAATTACGAATCGAGGGCATCTTCCAATTATTGTTGGTGGCACTGGATTTTATCTTAATTCACTCTTAAGGGGATTAAATTTAGGAAGTAAGAATGATCCTGAAATTAGAGCAACATTGATTAATGAGCTTAACGAATTTGGTCCAATGAAAATGTGGGATAAATTAAATCTGGTTGATCCCGTAACGGCATCAAAGACACCTATGCAAAACACACGACGCATTTTACGGGCTCTCGAAGTATACCTTGTTAGTGGAAAGCCAATTTCCAAGCAGAATAATCAGGGACAGCAGTATGATGAGTTGATTGTGGGACTTAATACGCGTCGTGATGTCCTATACCAGCGGATTAATCAACGAGTAGACCAGATGATGGAAAACGGGTTAATTAAAGAAAATAAATGGCTTTTTGAAAATGGGGGGAGTAAAATTCCTGCTAGTAAGGGAATTGGGTACCGCGAATTCATCTCATATTTCAAGGGTAACGAAAGTTTGGATCAAGTAGTAGAAGATGTTAAGCAAGACTCAAGACACTACGCTAAGAGACAACTAACGTGGTTTAGAAACAAGATGGACGTTACTTGGTATGATTTAGTTCAACATCCTGAAGAAATTACTCAAATTGAACAGCAAATTAAGGAGTGGCAAAATAATGATGGATATTAACAAAATGGTTTCTGATACAGTCAACTTATATCGGCAATTAGATGCTAAAAATCAAACAATCTGGAAACCCGGAACTCATGTTTCAAGTTCTTACGTTTCGTTAGACATTCACTTTTCTGAATTGGCTAAAAATTCTGGGATGCTTCAAACAGACATCACTAGTTCCGAGAACAATCGTGACAACCAGCTCGAAAGTTACATTAGGACTCTCAGGGATTTTTTGCTAATTGCTAACCTACAAAGTTGGGTGGATGTGATTACTGTAGATGACGAGATGTTAAATAAGTTATTAGGAATGAAAAAGACTGATGACCTTAATTCTTTATATTTATCAATGCTGAATATGTTACTAAAAAGTTATTATGAGAAAAGCAAGATCGGATATAAGCACGCTTGGACTTTATTCTTAAAGTTCGGCCTTGTTGATTTAGGCTTTAGTTCAGATACAATCACCGATAGATTTAACAGTCTACTGCAAGATGATTTAAAGCTGGTTTTAAATGATCATTAAATCAAGCAATGTACTAAAAACCATTGACTTATAGTTCGATATTCAATATAATTATTCTTGTTGTTTGAGTTTATGTCGCAGTAGCTCAGCTGGATAGAGCAACGGTCTTCTAAACCGTAGGTCGAGCGTTCGAATCGCTCCTGCGACATCTCGAAAAAGGGGCACATGCTTGATATCTGGTGTGTCCCTTTTTCATTTGACTTATAACATTAATTTTTATATACTTATGATGTTGTAATTGTGGACTTCCACAGCTACAACCGCTCAGTTTGAGTTTTAAGGCCCATTGGGCACTTAATACTGGCGAGTCTAAGCAAATTATAAGGAGGTGCACTACATGTACGCAATTATTGAAACAGGTGGCAAGCAATACAAGGTTTCTGAAGGTGAAGCCATCTTTGTTGAAAAACTTGATGCTAACGAAGGTGACAAGGTTACTTTTGATGATGTTGTCTTTGTTAGTGGCAAGACTCCTAAGGTTGGTTCACCATTAGTTGATGGTGCTTCAGTCGAAGGAAAAGTTGATAAGCAAGGTAAGGGTAAGAAGATCCGTATCTTTAGATATAAACCTAAAAAGGGTGCTCAATCAAAGAAGGGTCATAGACAACCTTATACTAAGGTTACTATCAACAAGATTAACGCTTAAGCCATATGATTAAAGCTACATTTGATTTAAATCATAATTTAATAACTGGATTTAAAGTGACTGGCCACGCTGATTCTGGTGAGTATGGGCATGATATCGTCTGTGCAGCAGTATCAGCGTTAGCAATTTCTTCTGTGAACGGGTTAATTACCGTTTGTGACATTGATCCATATGTAGAACAGGATGAAAAAAATGGAGGATATCTCCAAGTTAAGATTCCGGTTGAACATTTGAATGATGTTAAGGTCCAAACGTTACTTAAAAGCTTTATGAATGGACTTATGGATATTTCAAAACAGTATTCGAATTACGTTGAAGTAAAATAACACTTTTAATTTGGAGGTGTAAACGCATGTTAAAAATGAATCTACAATTTTTCTCTCACCATAAAACCGGTGGTTCATCATCTAATGGTCGTGACTCAGCTGGACGTCGTTTAGGGACTAAAGCTGCTGATGGCTCATCAGTAACAACTGGTACAATCTTATACCGTCAACGTGGAACTCATATCTATCCAGGTAAGAACGTTAAACGTGGTGGAGATGACACATTATTTGCTTTAGTTGATGGGATTGTTCGTTTCGAACGTTTAGGTCGTGACAAACGTCAAGTTTCTGTTTACCCTGAAGCAGAAGTAGCAACTAAGTAAATCCAAAGAGGCCTAGCGTTAATGCAGGGGTCTCTTTTTTTATCAATATCGTAACTTGCTTTTACGTGATCGATATTGATATGATAGGAACATAAATATGTGGGAGGCATGAAAATGTCAATTTCAATTGTAAAAGTAAAAAATGGTATGACCATTCAAGCTGACAATAACATCTGGAAGATTGTTAGTTTTCAACACGTAAAGCCCGGTAAGGGTGGAGCATTTGTTCGTACTAAGTTAAAGAATTTAAGGACGGGAGCCGTTCAGGAAAAAACTTTCAGAGCTAGTGCTAAAGTTGAAAAAGCTAACATTGAAACCAAAAAGATGCAATACCTCTATGATGATGGTAGTGGACTTGTCTTCATGGACATGGATAATTATGAACAACTAACGATTCCAAGAGAGCAAGTTAAAGAAGAAATGAACTACTTACAAGAAAATATGGAAGTTCAAGTTATTCAGTACGGCGGTGAAACTTTGGGAGTTGAAGTGCCTAAGACGGTCACACTTGAAGTAGCGGATACTGAGCCTGGGATTAAAGGTGATACTGCTTCCGGTGGTTCTAAACCCGCTACTATGACCACTGGTTTAACGCTTCAAGTTCCATTCTTTGTAAATAAGGGTGATAAGTTAGTGATCAATACTGATGACGGTACTTACATTTCTCGGGCATAATGGTCAGAATGATCTGATTATTTAGCCAATTGGGGGTTATATTATGGCAGCAGACGAAAGTTTCATTACACTCGACAATAAGAAGTCAGACCTAGGGTCGATTAAAATTGCACCTCGTGTGATTGAGGTCATTGCTGGAATTGCGGCCGTGCAAGTTGAAGGAGTTAACCGGATGCGTGGTAGTTTTTCTTCCAGTGTTAACGAATTATTTGGAAGAAAAGAGCGCGGTAAGGGCATCAGATTAGCAATTGAGAATGGCAAATTGAATGTTGATATTTTTGTATACCTAAATTACGGGGTTTCGGTTCCTAAAGTTGCTTTAGAGATTCAAAATCAAGTAAAACAACAGTTGTTGTTTATGACTGACCTTCGTATCGGTTCCGTAAATGTTCACGTTGAAGGAATGATTCCTCCAAAGAGTACTGGTAAAGTTGATACTGATAAATTATTCGATAATGAGGATAAAAAGTGAAAATAAGTCGACATCAAATTAGAGAGTTAGCTTTTCAAACCCTATTTGCGATGGAAAGTAATGATGCTGTTGAACCAAGTGAATTTTTTGATTATCTTACAAATGAAGATGTAAAGGCACCAGAATATTACTTGGAAATTGTTAATGGGGTAAGAGAGCATAAAAGTGAACTTGATAAGATCATTACGGATCACTTAGCGAATAAATGGTCGATTGATCGAATTAGTAAAGCTGACCTGATTATCTTAAGAATTGCGCTGTATGAAATTAAGTATGAAGAAGCAACGCCAAATAAGGTTGCCATTAATGAAGCTTTAGAATTAGCTAAAAAGTTTTGTGATGATAAGTCACGAAACTTTATTAATGGCGTTTTAGATAGTGTGATTGAAAAATAGGAACCCGTTATGGGTTCTTATTTTTTTACATTTAGCTAGAACAAAAATAATATGCTAGAATTGTACTAATAATAATGTATCGGGAGATGTTTTCGTGGTTAGCATAATTGATGGCAGAAAGGTTGCAAAAGACCTGAACTTAAAAACAAAAAAGCGAGTTTTTAAACTAAAACAAGCTGGAATTACTCCAGGATTAGCGGTAGTAATCGTTGGAAATGACCAGGCAAGTCAAAGATATGTTCGAAGCAAAGAAAAAAAGGCAACAGAGTTAGGCATCTATTCCGTTAAGAAAGCTTTACCTGAATCAACCACGCAAGATGAATTGATCCAAATTGTGAGAAGTTTGAATGAGAACCCTGAAATCAATGGAATCTTAGTTCAATCGCCACTTCCTGATCATATTAACGAAGACAAAGTGATTGAGGCAATTGATCCTACAAAAGATGTGGATGGTTTTCATCCCGTTAATGTCGGAAAGTTATTTCTTAATCTTAAGGAGAATTACCCGGTTGCATGTACTCCGAAGGGCATTATGACTTTACTATCGGAGTACCATATTGACTTAGATGGTAAAAACGTTGTGATTGTTGGCCGTAGTTCAATTGTTGGAAAGCCAATGTTAGCTTTGATGCTTAACGCCGATGCAACTGTGATTGACGTTCATAGTCACACTGATGATGTTTCAAAGTACACGAAGCAAGCTGATGTAGTTATTTCAGCGGTCGGCAAGTATGCCATATTAAATGATGATGATTTTAAACCAGGTGCCGTTGTTATTGATGTTGGTCAAAATATGGATGAGAATGGTAAATTGGCTGGCGACGTCGAATACAAATCAAAAAGTGACAATATCGAATATATCACTCCGGTGCCGGGTGGCGTGGGACCAATGACAATCGCAACCTTGATGCAACAAACGGTTGATATGTGTGAATGGAGCAAAAAGAGTGGCAAGTAAATATTTAACTGTATCAGCTTTGACGCAGTATATCAAAAAGAAATTTGACGTTGACCCATACCTAGGACGAGTTTACCTTACCGGTGAAATCTCCAACTTTCGCTTGCGACCAACTCATCAATATTTTAGTTTAAAGGATGACAACTCAAAAATTAACGTTACCATGTTTAAATCGGCCTTCTCTAAGGTTAAATTCATGCCAGAGGAGGGAATGAAAGTCCTTGTTACTGGACATGTTTCCGTGTATGAAAAAACCGGAATGTATCAGTTTTATATTGATCACATGGAACCGGATGGAGTAGGTCAACTTTATGAAGCCTACGAACAGTTAAAAAATAAACTTGCCAAAGAGGGCTTGTTTGAGGAAATTCATAAAAAACCTCTTCCAATGTATCCTAAGAGAATTGCTGTAGTCACGTCTCAAAGTGGTGCAGTTATTAAGGACATCATCACTACCGTTAGACGGAGATTTCCGATTGCTCAAATTGTCCTGTTTCCAGCAGCTGTTCAGGGTGAGAATGCAGCGAGTGAGATCGCTCATCAAATTAACCGAGTCAACGAAATTGGCGGCTTCGATACTCTTATTATTGGTCGTGGTGGTGGTTCTATTGAAGATTTATGGCCATTTAATGAAGAAATTGTAGCAAGAGCTATTTATAATAGTAAAATTCCAGTGATTTCATCAGTTGGACATGAAACTGATACAACGATTGCTGATTTAGTTTCTGACAAACGGGCAGCAACCCCGACCGCAGCTGCTGAGTTGGCAGTTCCTGTGCTTAGTGATGTAATTCTTGATTTAAAGACTAAACAGACTAGGATTTATAACGCCATGGATAACATTTTGGCCCGTTCGAGGTCACAATACGATAAAGTAATGAATTCTTACGTTTTTAACCAGCCCGAACGTCTTTATGAATCCTATGTCCAGCAATTAGATACTTTAAATACTAAACTGGGTACTAACATGAAAGATTTACTAAATCATTACCATAATCAACTTCAAGCTTATTTAGAACAACTAAAATTAAACTCACCGGTTCATAGCATCAATGCAAACCAAAAACAGGTTAATTATTATCTTGAATCGATGAAAAAGTCCGTTCAAGTGATTTTGAAAACAAAACGGAATCAGTTAAATTCAAACGTCAGTGCACTCGACCATCTAAGTCCACTACGTTTAATGAGTTCTGGATATGGGATGGTTACAAACGATCATGAGAAATTAGTTAAGTCGGCTAAGGATTTAAAAAAGGATGAACACATTCGTATTCAGTTCAGTGATGGAAGTGCTAGTGCAACCGTTGATCATGTTGGACTTAAAGGAGACAGTAAATAATGGCAGATAAAAAACCAACTTTTGAAGAAAATATGGATAAATTAGAAGAAATTGTTAATCAACTTGAACAAGGAGACGTACCTTTAGAAAAAGCCCTTTCAGAATTTAAAGAGGGAGTTGAGTTAAGTAACGAAATGCAAAAGACACTTTCAAATGCACAAAAAACGCTTACTAAAATGATGGATGACAGTGATAATGAAATCTCATTTGATCGTGATCAACAAGGTGGAGACAGTGATGACACCCAATAAACAAACTCTTTCAGAATTTAAAGCTGAATATATTCCGAAAATCGATCAAACTTTAGAAACAAACATTGATAAGTCGAGCTCGATAAAATTAATTGTAGATGCCATGAAATATTCTTTGATGGCTGGTGGAAAACGGTTACGACCATTATTGACGTTGGCCACCCTAAAAACTTTGAATTACGAAGTTGACGAGTCCACCATTAAAACCAGTTCTGCGGTTGAGTTAGTTCATACCTATTCTTTAATTCATGATGATCTACCAGCCATGGACAATGATGATTATCGTCGTGGTCAACTTTCCAATCACAAAAAATTTGGCGCTGATATTGCAACTTTAGCTGGAGATGGATTGCTGACGTTAGCGTTTAACTGGCTTTCAAGAGCTGATTTGTCAGATGTAAAAAGAGTTCAATTGATTCAGTTATTGTCCCATGCTGCTGGTCCAGACGGAATGGTAGCTGGTCAAACTGTAGATGTTAGTTCAGATAACCAACATTTGAATCTGGATGAATTAATGCATTTACATAGAAACAAAACCGGTGAGCTGTTTCATTATTGTGTTATAGCAGGGGCGATCATTGCTGATGCTGATAAAGCAAGTCGGAAATGTTTATCTGCGTTTGCTTGGAATTTTGGGCTAGCATTTCAAATATTTGATGATATTAAAGATGCTCCTAACCTTGAAAATCAGGATGATGTTGATAAAAATACGTATGTAAATTTGTTGGGAATTAATGGAGCAATTCAAAAATTAGATGAGACTGTTAGTAAAAGTCAAGAGGCATTAAGTAAGTTGCCGGATGAATTTTCACCCGATTTGTTAGATTCATTTTTATCTTATTTTGTGGTGAAAAAGTGAGGTTATAATGGCAAAGGATAAAGAGCGGGTTGATGTCTTACTTGTCAAGCAAGGATTGTTTGACACACGCGAAAGGGCAAAAAGAGCCGTCATGGCTGGTGAAGTACTTGGAAAAAATGAACAACGCATGGATAAGCCTGGGGTGAAGATTCCAGTTGAAACCAAGCTGCATTTAAAGGGCAATGCACTTCCCTTTGTCAGTCGGGGTGGATTAAAATTAGCAAAAGCACTCAAAAGTTTTAATATTAGTGTTCGTGATAGAATCGTTTTGGACATCGGATCCTCCACCGGGGGGTTTACGGATGTAATGTTACAAAATGGAGCTAAATTGAGTTACGCCTTAGATGTTGGGACAAACCAATTAGTTTGGAAGCTTAGAAACGACCCTCGTGTTGTTGTAATGGAGAATACTAATTTTCGGTACAGTAAACCAGAAGATTTTACTTGTGGAGAACCTAGTTTCGCCTCAATTGACGTTTCTTTTATTTCTCTTAAATTAATTTTAAAGCCCTTAAAATCAATTTTAGCTAAAAATGGGGAAGTAGTGGCATTAATAAAACCCCAGTTTGAGGCTGGTCGTGGAAACGTTGGTAAGCATGGCATTGTAAGGGACAAAAACGTGCATAAACAGGTGATTAATAACGTCATTCAGTTTGCGACTGAGGCTGGTTTTTCTGTTTTAGGACTTGATTTTTCTCCTATCAAGGGTGGTGAAGGGAATATCGAATTCTTGATTTATCTAAAGTCATCTGATGACCCTGAAGTAGGAAACGATGTTGCAGTTGATGGTGTCATGGATCGGGCTTATAAAAGTTTAAATAATTAAGAAGGTGAGAAGTTGTTACAGGAAATTTCAATCAAAGACTTTGCGATTATTGATCAATTGGAAGTTAATTTTTACTCAGGGATGACAGTTCTGTCAGGAGAAACTGGTGCAGGAAAGTCGATTATTATTGATGCCGTTGGTCTACTTGCTGGTGGTAGGGGATCGTCTCACTTTATTAGAAAGGGTGCGAACAAATCAATTTTACAGGGAATGTTTGCTATTCCTAAAGATGGTCTTACTGCTCATGTGTTGGATAAATTTGGGATCGAACATGATGATGATACGGTAATTTTACAGCGTGAATTATATCGTAATGGCCGCAACGTATGTCGCATCAATGGTATATTGGTGAATACAAATACGCTAAAAAAAGTTGGCGAAACTTTGGTTGATATTTATGGACAAAATGAACATCAAGCGCTGATGCAACCTGATAAGCACATTGGGTTACTTGATGAATTTGCTGGCGACAGCCTCAAACCTACGCTTAAGCTTTATCAGGAACAATATGAAAAATACCTTAAATTAAAGAAAGAATTAAATAATAAAAATAAAAATGAAAAAGAATGGGCTCAACGCATTGATATGCTTAAGTACCAGGTAAATGAAATTGAAACGGCTGATTTAACGGATGGCGAAGAAGAAGATCTGATAGCCGAAAGGGATCGTTTAAATAATTTTCAAGCCATTAGCGATAGTCTAGGAAGAAGTTTTAATGATATTAATGGTGATGAAAGTATTAGTCCGATTGATATGATCGGGGATGCCATGAATGCTCTTGAAGATTTAGAACGGTTAGATGATGAGTTTAAGTCGATTTCTGAGAATGTTAAAAATGCTTATTATACGCTGCAAGATGCTTCTGGAGAGATTAATAATCAGATGGATAATTTGGAGTTTGACCCTGACAGATTGAACGAAGTTGAGCAACGCTTAAATACTATTTTTGAGTTAAAACGAAAATACGGTGATTCGATTAAACAGATTTTAAAGTATTACGATAAAATCTCTGGTGAATTAACTGATATGGAGACGGATGAAAAGAGTGGCAATAATTTAGAAGAACGCTTCAATGCTTCCGTCAAAGAATTAAATAAACTTGGGAAAAAGTTAAGTGATATTAGACATCAGCAAGCCGAAAAGTTAACGGATGAAATTCATCAACAATTAGCTGATTTGTACATGGATAAAACGCAGTTCGAAGTTCGTTTTTCCAATTTACCTAAAGATACTTTTAATCGAAATGGAATTGAAGAAGCTGAGTTTTACATCCGAACGAATCCGGGTGAGGACATGGCACCGTTATCCAAAATTGCCTCAGGTGGTGAACTTTCTCGAATTATGTTAGCTCTTAAAACGATTTTTTCCCGCGTCCAAGGAGTAACTTCAATCGTGTTTGACGAGGTAGATACGGGGGTTTCGGGAAGAGTGGCTCAAGCAATTGCTGATAAAATTAGTGCAATTGGTAAGAAATCCCAGGTTTTGTGTATCACCCATCTGCCACAGGTTGCCGCCATGGCTGATAATCATGATTTCATCTCGAAGCATGTTGATTCTAATAATCGAACGGAAACTTCGGTTCAACCCTTAT
Source organism: Fructilactobacillus sp. X3R2C1 (assembly GCF_059901235.1). NCBI lineage: Bacteria > Bacillati > Bacillota > Bacilli > Lactobacillales > Lactobacillaceae > Fructilactobacillus > Fructilactobacillus sp. X3R2C1. Next base: position 261,989 of record NZ_JBWXVA010000002.1, on the reverse strand, counting down.
CAGGTGAGCAACGAGTTAAGGAACTTGCTAGAATGTTAGCAGGAACCACAGTTACTAAGTTAACCATGGAACACGCTTCTGAACTTTTAAACTTGGCCAATCAACAAAAAAGACAAAAAATTAAATAGCATTCATTTTATCTCTTATTGATTAATTGATTTATAAATTGCATAATATATATAAAGAAGTTACGAAAAAGGAGCGGTTTAAGTGAGTGAAAGAGGAATGTTAATTGTTCTTTCTGGTCCAAGTGGAGTGGGGAAGGGAACGGTTAGAAAAGCCCTTTTTAATGAGCCTGATGTCGATTTCAAGTATTCAATCTCGATGACTACCAGAAAACCCCGTGAGGGAGAAGTTAACGGGGTTGATTATTACTTTGTTTCAAAGGATCAATTTGAACAGAATATTAAAAATGGTAAGATGCTGGAGTATGCTAAGTATGTTGACAATTATTATGGCACCCCGTTACAATACGTAAACGAGACATTAGATTCAGGAAGAGATGTTTTTCTGGAAATTGAAGTTAATGGTGCCATGCAGGTGCGTGCCAACTGCCCCGATGGAGTTTTTATTTTCCTAACTCCACCTGACATTGATTCACTTAGGGATCGTTTGGTTGGCCGTGGGACTGATGATATTGAAGTTATCAACAAACGAATTGAAAAAGCTTCTAAGGAAATCCGAATGATGCAAAACTATGATTATGCAGTTGTGAATGATAAGGTTTCAAATGCGGTAGACCGGATTAAAACAATTGTTAAAAGTGAACGTTTAAAGGTAAACCGTGTTATGCCAAATTATCTTAATAAATTAGGAGATGAAGTTTAATGTTTATTTATCCACCACTTGAAGATTTATTGCAACACGTTGATTCAAGATATTCGCTCGTTATGTTAGCCAGCAAAAGAGCTGAAGAACTTGATCAGGGTGCGAAACCATTGCTTTCCCATTATAAGTCAGTAAAATCAGTTGGAATGGCGTTGGAAGAAATTGCTGCCGGCGTGTTAACCATCGCTCCAAAAAGTAAGTAAGAAAGGACTTTTGTGATGAATCTCATCACAGGGTCTTTTTTTATTAAATGAATAATAAGGGATGTGTAGTATAATTAATAAGAAATACTTTGGAGGGTATAATTTTGTTAAACGGGAAGCAAATTGTCTTATTTGTATCTGGTAGCGTTGCTGCTTATAAGGCAGTTTATTTATTGAGACTTTTAAAAAAGAATGGTGCTAGTGTCAAAGTTGTAATGACACCGTTTGCCAAACGATTTGTCTCGAAATTAACTTTTCAAGTTTTATCGAAGAATGATGTCTATGATGATCAAAGTTATTTTGATGACTCAACAACGATTAATCATATTGGGCTAGCTAAATGGGCCGATTTGGCAATTGTTGCCCCAGCTACCGCTGATTTTATTTCTAAAACAGCAAATGGGATTGCGGATGATTTTGCAAGTACGACTATGTTAGCCATGGAGTGCCCCAAGTATTTTGCGCCAGCAATGAATGATGTCATGCTAAAAAATCCAGCTACCCAAAGAAATCTTCAAAGATTAAAAGATGATGGTATCGAATTTATTGAGCCACAAGTTGGTCCACTAGCCGAGGGATATTCAGCTCTAGGTCGACTTGCTGAACCAGAAGAAATTTATCAGTTTGTGGTTAGTCAATTAAGTGATCATGATGATCAACCTCTTTCTGGGGTTAATATACTAGTAACTGCTGGTGGTACTAGAGAACCAATTGATCCGGTTAGGTACTTATCAAATAATTCATCAGGAAAGATGGGATATGCAATTGCTGAGGTTGCTAAAGAAATGGGGGCTAAAGTGACACTTGTAAGTGCCAACAGTCAGTGCCAGATTCCAGATGGTGTGAAAGTTATCAAAGTTAGTTCTGCTGATCAACTGGAGCACCAGGTACAACGCTTATTTTCAGATAATCAGGTTTTGATTATGGCTGCTGCAGTTAGTGATTTTAAACCTGCTCATGCGGAAAAACAAAAAATCAAGAAGGATCAAGACCATGATTCTTTAGATCTCCATCTAATTAAGAACGATGATATTGTTGCAAAAGTGGCACAACAGAAGAACCCTAAACAGGTGGTGGTCGGTTTTGCAGCCGAGACCAATGATCCTCTTAAAAATGCTAAGCAAAAGTTGATGAAAAAGAAATTAGATCTAGTGGTATTAAATGATGTTTCCAATTCATTAATTGGTTTTAATAGTGATGATAATCAGGTTTCAATCATCTCAAAGGATGGTTTGGTCAAAAAGACAGAAGTTGAGTCTAAATTAAAAGTTGCTAGTGAAGTGTTAAATGTCGTTGTTGACCTTTTATAGCTAATCTGTAATATGCAAGAATGGAAAGAAGGGGTAATTTGAAAATTGCAAAAGTGATTGTTGATGTTCCGACCATGCAAACAAATGTACCCTATTCATACTTAATTCCTACTGGATTAGAAGATCAACTGAAACGAGGCATGAGGGTCATTGTTCCATTTGGGAATGGAAACAGAAAAGTTGAAGGTTTTGTCGTTGATATTACAGATGAGAAACCGGACCAGCTTAATCAACTCAAAAAGATTGATAGTACCATGGATTTGAGCCCAGTGTTGAACGACGAAATGATTGAACTTTCTAAGTGGTTGGCTGATACAACTTATTCTTTTCGAATTAGTTGTCTTTTGACCATGCTTCCTAATGCGATGAAGGCAAGATATACAACCTATGTAAAAGCAACTGGAAATCTTGCCGATCAAGAGCTTAATGATAAGTTTAAAGACCAGAGTATGGTTCCGTTTGACACGGAGCATTTTAATAGTACTGAGATGGGAAAACTTGCTAAGTTGCGTAAGAACAATAAAATCCAAGTGATTTACAAAGTTCAAAATGAAGCCAAAAAGAAAACGGAAACGGCCATTTTAAATCAATTAAGTGATTTTGGTCAGGCAAAAAAACAGCTTCGTAAGAATGCCACTTCTCAATTAAACTTACTTTCTGTTTTAGAGCACCATACTGATCAACCAATTATTCAGACCCACCTCGTTAATGATCTTAAAATATCCAATTCAGCGATTAGCAGTTTTGAAAAGAAGAATTGGATAAAAAAAGTTCAGGTTGAGAAGTATCGTGATCCGTACAAACATGATATTACAATTGATCAACCAAAAAAGTTAACCGTTGATCAAGCACATGCCGTTCGTGAAATTGATCGTTCCATTGAAGCCCATCGAAATGAAACCTATCTACTTGAAGGAGTAACTGGATCAGGTAAGACTGAGGTTTATCTTCAATCCATCCAAAAGGCTCTGGATTTAGGTGAGACGGCGTTGATGTTAGTTCCAGAGATTTCTTTAACCCCCCAGATGGTTAATCGAGTTAAAAATCGGTTTGGTAATCAAGTTGCTGTAATTCATAGTGGTTTGTCAACTGGGGAAAAGTATGATGAGTGGCGTAGAATTAATAATGGAAAGGCAAAGGTAGTAGTAGGGGCAAGATCAGCAGTTTTTGCTCCTCTTTCTGATATTGGGATTATTATTCTTGATGAGGAACACGATACAAGTTACAAGCAGGATGATAATCCGCGTTATCACACGCGGGATGTTGCCATTTGGCGTGGCAATTATCATCATTGCCCAGTCGTACTTGGGAGTGCAACACCTTCGCTTGAGTCAAGGGCTCGTGCGGGAAAGGGAGTTTATAAATTTTTACGCCTTCCCGATCGTATTAATCAAAGGCGTTTACCAGAAGTTTCAGTTGTTGACATGACCAGAGAGGAAGAGACTCATGATGGAATCTTTTCGCACCAATTACTTAGTGCGATTAAGCAAAGAATTGAAAAGCACGAACAAGTAGTGTTAATGCTTAATCGTCGGGGATTCTCGTCTTTTCTGATGTGTCGAGATTGTGGCTATGTTTTAAAGTGTCCCAACTGTGATATTTCTTTGACGCTTCACATGGATTCTCATACGATGAAGTGTCACTACTGCGGATTTGAGGAACCAATTCCTAAGTATTGTCCCAATTGTCACAGTAAAAATATTCGTTACTTTGGTACTGGAACTGAAAAGGTAGAGCGACAATTACATGAACTCGTTTCAAAAGCGCGAGTAATCAGAATGGATGTCGATACAACCCGGAAAAAGGGTTCTCATGAGAAGTTACTTCGTGAATTTGGTGAACATCATGCTGATGTTTTACTAGGAACGCAGATGATTGCTAAGGGACTGGATTTTCCGAATGTAACTTTGGTGGGGGTATTAAATGCTGATACCGGATTGGATTTACCTGATTTTCGTTCTAGTGAACGAACGTTTGATTTATTAACTCAAGTTTCCGGACGAGCTGGACGAGCTGATAAGGATGGAGAAGTCATTATTCAGACCTATAATCCAGATAATTATGTGATTCAATTGGCTAAAGACCAGGATTATGAAGCATTTTATCAAAAAGAAATGCAATTAAGACATTTAGCTGATTATTCTCCATACTTCTTTACCATTAAAGTTTCAATTAGTTCACTAAATGAGAGGCAGGCGGCTAATGAATCTTATGAGGTTGCTAATTATCTTAAAAAGTCGCTTGATCAAACTACCATTATTTTGGGGCCAACCCCTAGGCCGATTGCTCGAATGAAAAAACGTTATTATTTCCAAATCATTATTAAGTACAAACGTGACTTAAAACTCAATGAAAGCTTAAAGCATATTTTACAAATATCACAAAAAGAAGTTAGAAAGGGTTTACGGATCGGGATTGATCCAGAACCAGTCAGTTTTATGTAGGTGAATTATTATGAAATCAATTGTATTTATGGGAACGCCTGAATTTAGTGTTCCAATCCTAAAAGCTTTAGATCAGAACTACAAAGTGTTGGCAGTGGTAACCCAGCCAGATCGACCGGTGGGGCGAAAACATCAAATTGAAGAATCACCGGTTAAGAAAGCTAGTCAAGATTTGGGGTTACCGGTACTACAACCGCAAAAATTAGGTGGAAGTCCCGAAATGGAAGAAATCATTCAAATGAAGCCAGATTTTATTATTACTGCTGCATTTGGCCAATTTTTGCCGACTAAATTGCTTGAAGCAGCGCAAATTGCGGATATCAATGTTCATGGATCTTTACTGCCGAAATATCGTGGTGGGGCTCCGGTTCAATATGCCATTATGAACGGAGATAAAGAAACCGGAATTTCGATTATGTACATGGTCAAAAAGATGGATGCTGGTGACGTTTTAGCTCAACAACCTGTTAAGATTGAAAACATCGACGATACTGATAGTATGTTTAAAAAGTTGAGTTTAGTGGGACGTGACCTTCTCTTAAAGACTTTAAAAGAAGTTATTAATGGAACTGCACATCCCCAAAAACAGGATGAAGAACAAGTTGTGTTTTCGCCAAACATTAAGCGAGAACAAGAAGAGCTAGATTTTTCTCAACCTGCTAGTTTGGTTGATGCAAAAGTCAGAGCGTTAAGACCCGATCCGACCGCATTTGCAATGGTGAATGGGAAACCAAATAAGATTTGGGAAACAACGGTTATTGATGAGCAGACTGATTTAGATCCTGGTAAGGTGGTTAGTAAAGATAAACACCATTTAAAAATTGCTGCTGGGAACGGAACGGTTTTGGGAATTGAAGAAATTCAACCGTCTGGGAAGCCAAAAAAATCAATTACCGAATATTTGAACGGCAACCAGAAATTAGAAATTGGAGATCAATTTATTGACAGAAAATAACTCAAGTAATCCACGATACTTAGCCGTAAGAACACTAGAGCGTGTTCATGGCGGTGCATATTCTAATCTTCAAATCAACAATGTGATCGATTCTAGCACGATGAGTCCCAAAGATATTTCCCTGTATACTAATATCGTTTATGGTGTGATTCAGCACCTGTTAACGTTAGCTTATTATGTTGACCATTTAGTAAAAAGATCTGACAAACTTGATGGTTGGGTCAAAGAATTACTGTATACGGCAATTTATCAAATGCAGTATTTAGACAAAATACCAGATCGTGCGATTTTTGATGAATCAATTAAGATTGCCAAAAAGCGTGGGCATGATGGTATTAGACGACTTGTTACCGGAGTCCTTCACTACATCCAACGAAATGGATTGCCTCCAATTGATAAAATTAAAGACACTGCCACTTACGACTCAATCTTTTATAGTGTTCCGCTGTGGATTGTAAAGCAACTTAATGAGCAACTTGGTATGGATAAGACGGTTGATATACTTAAAAGTATTAATCAGCCAGCTAAGCAATCAGTCCGGGTGAACCATCGTAAGATTTCTGATGATGATTTAAAGAAGAAATTTTTCCAAGAGGGATATGAGGTTAAGAGTAGTGAAGTAGCTGATCATGCGCTTATCTTATCTGGTAAAAGTGCTAGTGGTAGTCCTCTGTTTAAAGAGGGTTTGTTTACGATTCAGGACGAAAGTGCCATGTTGCCAGTTCAATCCATGGACATTAGAAATGATGACTATGTACTAGATGCTTGTGCGGCTCCTGGTGGTAAAACCACGCAAATTGCTGAATATTTGACTACTGGTAAGGTTGAAGCTTTAGATCTGCACCTCAAAAAATTAACCAAAATTGAGCAAAATGCAGCCCGAATGGGTGTGAAAGATAATATTGAAGTTCATGCCATTGACGCTCTTAATGTTTCTGAATTATTTGGTGAAAGTACTTTTGATAAAATCCTGGTTGATGCTCCCTGTTCGGGACTTGGATTGATGAGGCGTAAACCAGAGATTAGATACGATAAGACACTTGATGACGTTTTACATCTTGTAAAGATTCAAACTGAAATTTTGAATGCTGTGGCACCAACACTCAAAGTGGGCGGACAGTTGGTATTTAGTACATGTACCATCATGAATCAAGAAAATAGTGAGAATGTCAGCAGGTTTTTAGATCAGCACCAAAACTTTAAACCGGTTTGGGTCAAGACAAGAAAAGACCTAAAGCCAAATCGTGATACAGATGCTTTAAAAATTTATCCAGACGACTATGATTCTGATGGCTTCTTTATCGCGGGCTTTCAGAGGATTCAATAGGAGATTAATGTGAGAAAAGGCAAGATTTATCAATCTTTGAGTGGGTTCTATGACGTTGAGTCCGATGAAAAAATGTACCGGACGAGGGCACGAGGGAACTTTAGAAAAAGAAATATTAAACCCATCGTTGGCGACCTGGTTGAGTTTGATGAAACTAATGTGAACGAGGGATACATTTTAAGGGTTTTACCACGGTTTAATCAATTAGTTAGACCACCAGTTGCTAATACTGATCAAGCAATTGTAGTTAATTCAGCCATTGAACCTGCCTTTTCTTTCTCACTATTAGATAAGCAACTTGTGGCCCTCGAAAAGCAGAAGATTATCCCAATTATTTATCTTAGTAAGACTGACTTGTTAACGTCAAAAGCGCAGGTTGATTTTTTTAAAACGGTTGCGGCTGATTATAGGAAAATTGGTTATGAAGTTGTGTTGCCTGATAAAAAAGATGATGTAAATGCAGTGAGCGATGTTTCGAAGTTACTTCCTCACAAACAATCAATCGTAATGGGTCAGACTGGGTCAGGAAAATCAACGCTGCTTAACGAAATTGACCCTAAGTTAAAGCTTAAAACTGGAGTCGTATCTAAGTCTTTAAGTCGAGGGAAGCATACCACTAGGAAGGTGTCTTTACTAACGGTAAATGGCGGCTTGATTGCTGACACACCAGGCTTCTCTTCTTTTGATACTTTGGAAATTAAGTCAAATGAATTAAAAAATTATTTTCCGGAATTTGTACGTGCTTCACTCAACTGTAAGTTTCGTGAATGTCTGCATGTTAATGAACCTGATTGTGCCGTGAAAGCTGGGGTTGAAAGTGGTACAATTCTATCGAGCAGGTATGATGATTATCTGCAAGAATATCATTTATTAAAAGCACAAAAGCCAATTTATAATAAGAAAAGAGGAAATTAAACATGATTAAAGTTGCTCCTTCAATTTTAAGTGCGGATTACGTAAACCTACAAAAAGACATTGAAAAGGTCGATAAGGGTGGTGCGGAATTACTACATATCGATGTTATGGATGGGATGTTTGTTCCAGCGATTGCCTATGGTCCAGGCTGGGTCAAAGAGATTCGCCCCATTACTGGATTAACACTTGACTGTCATTTAATGATTGAGAATCCTGAAAGATATATTGATACTTTTGCTGATGCTAACGCAGATATTATTGGGGTTCATGTTGAATCAACTCCCCATATTCATCGTGCTCTTCAAATGATTAAAGATAAAAACGTTAAAGCTGAAGTGGTAATTAATCCGGGAACCCCAGTGGAGATGATTAAGCCAGTCTTGTACATGGTTGATCAAGTTCTTGTGATGACTGTTAATCCCGGATTTGGTGGTCAAAAGTTTATTCCTGAAACGATTAGTAAGGTTAGAGAATTAAATAAATTACGTGAAGAAAATGATTCATATTCCTATGACATTGAAATTGATGGTGGTGTTAACAATAAGACGGTGGTTGACGCCTATAAAGCTGGCGCAAACGTCGCTGTAGCTGGTTCATATGTTTTTGATGCAAAAGATCCTGCTGCTCGTATTCAGGCTCTTAAGAACGCTACTAATTTTTAGTTATGAATAAGGTAAATGTCGTTGTTGGGGGACCAATTGAGTTATGGCCATCTAACTTAAAGACTAAAAAAATAAAGGGTCCCTTCATTGGGGTTGATCGAGGAAGTTTACGACTAATCAAATTGGGCATTATTCCTGAATACGCTGTTGGTGACTTCGATTCGGTTTCAGATTCGGAATTTAAAATAATATTACAAAAAGCCAAGCACGTTATTCGGGTTGATCCGGTAAAGGATGAGACTGATACTGAATTGGGTATCAGGACCGCTGGCAAGTATTTTCCTAAGAATGAGATCGATATTTATGGCTTTTCAGGCGGGCGTCTTGATCACTTGCTGACCAATTTTTTGATGGTCTTAAAGCCAAATATTAAACCCTATCTTTCAAGGCTGAGACTCATTGATAGTCAAAATGTAATCCGATACTTTCTAAGTGGGTCGTATCATATTAAGAAAATCACTGGAATGAAATATTTAGACTTTTGTCCGCTGTTACCAATGCATTTAACGCTCAATGATGAAAGATATCAATTAAATCATCATTGGGTGGGGTATCCAACTTCTTATTCAAGTAATGAATTTATTGGAGATAGTGCTTCGTTTGTTTTTGATGAAGGAGTATTGATGGTGATTCAAAGCCGAGACTAAAAAACAGTACAACCATTGAATGGTTGTACTGCTTTTTAATTAATTAAAATAATAATGATTATACTCTGGTAATCTTACCAGATTTTAAAGTTCTGGCACTAACCCAAACACGTTTGGGCTTACCATCAACTAAGATGCGTACCTTTTGTAGGTTTGGCTTCCAACTTCTTCTTGATGAGTTTAAAGCGTGAGAACGACGATTGCCGAAATGAGTTCTCTTACCATTAATTTGATCCTTAGCCATAATATCCCTCCTTACTTTGGAATTCTTTTATATTCAATAGTTCACCTAAATAACTTACCATAATACCGTCATAAATGCAAAGTTTCTTTCAAGTAAATGTCCTTGACACCATGATTCATATTTTTGTTTTATAATGGGGTGTGGTAACATTAGATATCGTTATGAGCTCGAAAGGACAAGGGGGATGCAAACGATGGCTGTAAAGTTAAACACTCAATATGGATCAATTGATATTGATAATGATGTAATTGCTACAGTAGTCGGCGGTGCCGCAACTGATAATTATGGAGTTGTTGGCATGGCTAGCAAAAACCAATTTAAAGATAATATGAATGAAATTCTTCGAAAGGATAGTTACTCAAAAGGAGTAGTTGTCAGAGAAGTTAACAAGAAAGTTCAAGTTGACGTCAACGTCATTGTGAGTTATGGAACCAAGATCTCTGAAGTTTCTCGTAATGTTCAGTCAAAAGTTAAATATAATTTGGAATCGATGTTAGGGATTAATGCGGATTCAGTAAACGTAATTGTTCAGGGTGTTAAGGTTATTAACGACTAGTGGTTTGAGTATAAGGAGGATTTGATAATAGTGTCATTAACTAAGATTACTACTAAAGAGTTCGACCAAATGGTTCAAGCCGCCGCGGTCGTTCTTAATAATAATACGGATTTTATTAATTCGTTAAATGTTTTCCCAGTTCCAGATGGAGACACTGGAACGAACATGAGTTTGTCATTATCAAGTGGGGAAAGTTACGTCGATAAATCAAATGATGATACGATTGGCGGTAAAGCTTCTGCACTTGCTAAGGGGCTATTAATGGGAGCTCGAGGTAACTCTGGTGTCATTATGTCTCAGATTTTCCGTGGTTTTGCAAAAAACGTTGAAGGTAAAAAGGATCTTGATGCTCAAGAATTTGCAGATGCTATTATCGCTGGAGCTAAGACTGCTTATAGTTCGGTCATGAAGCCCACTGAAGGGACCATCTTGACGGTAGTTAGACTAGCTGCTAAAGCTGGTGAAAATACTGCTTCAGATACTGATGATGTTATAAAGGTAATGGACTCAATTCTTGATGCTTCTGAGAAAGCTCTTAAAAAAACTCCAGATCTTCTCCCAGTATTAAAGCAAGTGGGAGTGGTGGATTCTGGTGGACAGGGATTGGTATTTGTTTTTCAAGCTTTTGATGATGTTTTAAATGGTCGAAAGATTGAAGATAAAGGCGAACATCAACCTAATTCTGAAGAAATGAACGAAATGATTGATGTTGAGCATCATAAGAGTGCTCAAGGTAAATTAAACCCAGCAGACATTGTTTATGGGTATTGTACCCAAATTATGGTGCGAATTGGGAAGGGAAAGCAGGTTACCCAGAAATTCGACTACGATACTTTTTATAACTATCTGGCGAAATTAGGGGACTCGCTTTTGGTTATTAATGATGATGAAGTGGTTCGCGTTCACGTTCACACGGAGCATCCTGGCAAGGTCTTATCGTGGGGACAACAATTTGGTGACTTAGCAACCGTTAAAGTTGATAACATGCGACTGCAACAAGAATCAATCATGGAAAGCGATGAAAAAGCTCAAAAGACCGATGATTTAAAGGAAGAAAAAGAGCATAAAAAGCCGCGTGACTTAGCAATTATTGCGGTGGTTGCGGGAGCAGGTTTAGAGAAGCTCTTTAAGAGCTTAGGAGTAACTAACATCATTAGTGGCGGACAAACGATGAACCCTAGTACGCAAGATATTGTTGACGCTGTCAATAACAGTAATGCTAAAAAAGCGATCGTTCTCCCTAACAATAAGAATATTTTCCTATCGGCAGAGCAAGCCCAGGGAATCACAGACATTCCGATGGAAGTTGTCCACACCAAGACAATCCCACAAGGATTAACCGCGATGTTCTCATTTGATCCTGATAATACTTTTAAAGAAAACCAGACCCAGATGGACGACTCTTTAGATACCGTTAAAAGTGGCCAAGTGACGACTGCTGTTCGTGATACAAAGATTAATGGAATGGACATTAAAAAGGGTAGTTACATGGGAATTATTGATGGAGACATTCAGGTCCTTGGTTCTTCTTTAGATGATGCAGCTATTAAGATGCTGAAAAAAATGTTAGATGATGATAGCGAAAACGTTACGATTATTTTTGGAAAAGACGCTGATCAGGATGATGCTGATAAAGTTTCGAATGCTGCCTTATCAGTGGACGATGAATTAGAAGTTGAGACTCATGAGGGGGATCAACCAGTTTATCCGTTGATTATTTCCGTTGAATAGGTAATATTATATAGATAGATATTTAATAAGACTGCTAGTCCTTGTGGATTAACAGTCTTTTTAGGAGGTGAATTTGATGAGTGGGTTAGATGACCATGTGGAAACGCTTAGAGGAGTCGGTCCCAAAAAAGTTGAAGCTCTAAATGATTTGGGGATTGTGACCATTTATGATTTACTGACATACTTTCCATTTCGTTATGAAGATTTTCGAACTAAAGATCTTTCTGAAATTTCTGATCAGCAGGTGGTCACTCTGAAGGGTAAGGTTGCTATCAATCCAACGGTTAATTTTTTTGGAAGACGTAGAAGTCGTTTAACTATTAAGTTACTAGTTGGTAATGATGTGATTCCGGTGTCCTTTTTTAATCAGCCGTGGCTAAAGAAACAGGTTGAAGCCGGGGATGAAATTTTGATTTACGGAAAGTTTGATGCAAATAAAAAATCGATGGCCGGAATTAAAATTTTGAAAGCTGGTGATGGCGAAAAATTTGGTTCAATTTATCCCGCTAACCATAAGATTACCCAGAATACCATTCGCCAATTGGTAACCGAAGCCTATGATCAGTACCAAGGTCAAATTGAAGACTTCATCCCCAATTGGGTTTTAAAAAAGTATAAATTAGAAAATTTAAAAAATGTCATTTCTAACATGCACTTTCCAAAAAATCAAAGAGAAGCAGCACTCGCACGTAGAACCGCAAAGTTTGATGAATTTTTCTTGTTTCAAATGCGAATGCAAACTTTAAAACATCAGAAAAATCAGGCCCCTAATTCTGCGATAACCATTAATCGTGCTAAATTACAGACGTTTGTGAGTTCTCTTCCGTACGAATTGACCCTGGCACAAAAAAAGGTTATTTCAGAAATTTTATCTGATCTAAAGCGTCCATATCAGATGAATCGGCTTTTACAGGGAGATGTTGGGAGCGGAAAAACGGTTGTAGCGGCTATCGCAATTTATGCTGCGGTTCTTTCTGGGAAACAAGCCGTAATAATGGCTCCCACTGAAATTTTAGCCGAACAACATGCTGACGGACTTGCTGAGCTTTTTAAGGATACTAGTGTTAACATTGGACTACTGACTGGTGATACTTCTAGAGCGGCTCGAAATGAACTTTTACCCCGTATTGAAAGTGGCGAGATTAACTTGGTGGTGGGTACTCATGCATTGTTTCAAAAAGAGGTTAAATACCATAATTTAGGATTAGCTGTCATTGATGAGCAGCATCGGTTTGGAGTTAACCAAAGAAAGGCCATGCGAGAAAAGGGTAAATCAACGAACGTGTTATCGATGACCGCTACGCCTATTCCACGAACTCTATCGATCACAGCGTATGGTGAAATGGATGTCTCGGTAATTGATGAGTTGCCAGGTGGTAGAAAACCAATTAAAACGGCTTGGATTAAGAATCAACAGATTGATGCAATGCTTAATTTTGTCAAAAAGCGCTTAAATCATGGAGAACAAGTTTACGTGGTAGTCCCCCTTATCGGTGAATCTGAAGCAGTGGATATGAGAAACGTGACTGATACATACCAAAACTTTCAGCAAGAACTTGGTGATAAATACACGGTTGGCTTACTCCATGGTCAAATGAGTGATGAAGACAAAAATAAAGTAATGGATGCTTTTAAGACTAATAAGGTACAAGTTCTAGTTTCTACTACAGTAATTGAAGTCGGAGTTGACGTTTCCAACGCAAGTACCATTGTGATTTATGATGCTGACCATTTTGGGTTGGCTCAACTACATCAACTTCGGGGTCGTGTGGGGCGAGGGGACCAGCAAGCTTATTGTATTTTAATTGCTGATCCTAAAAATGAAACTGGTAGAAAACGAATGGATGTGATGTGTTCATCAACTGATGGTTTCTTTATTTCACAAAAAGATTTAGAATTAAGAGGTCCTGGGGACATTCTCGGTAAAAATCAGTCTGGAATGCCAACCTTTAAAGTTGGAGATCCAGTTGCTGACATTAATATTTTGAGCACAGCGCAGACCATTGCAAAAGAAATTGTTGATGATGTTAACTGGGAACAGGAACCGCAAAATCGAAAGTTAGTAAAAAGACTTAAATCTTTAAATCAAGATGTTAAGTTTGATTAAGGAGCTTTGCCTATAATGATAAAAATTGCTGTTGATGCAATGGGTGGCGATAATGCACCTGATGAAATTGTCAGAGGGATTGAGCTTGCTCGTGATGAAATGGATCACGTGGAGTTTCAACTCTTTGGTGATTCTGATAAAATCAATTCGTTGTTAAATAACAAAGAAAATATCAAAGTGATTCAATCAGATGAAGTTATTAAAATGGAAGATGAACCCGTTAAAGCAGTAAAAGAAAAAAAGGGATCAAGTCTGGTCATGGCTGCTCGAGCTGTTAAAGATGGGACAGCTGATGCATTTTATTCCTGTGGAAATACTGGTGCCATTCTAGTTGCTGGTTTATTGATAATCGGTAGAATCAAAGGAATTGATCGTCCGGGACTGGTTACTACTTTACCAGTAATTGATAACAATACTGGTTTCACGTTAATTGATTGTGGAGCAAATGCTGATGCTAAGGTTGTTAACGTTTATCAGTATGCACTACTAGGTAAGTATTATGCTGAAAGAGTCTTAAAGATTAAAAATCCACGGGTTGGGTTGATTAATAATGGCACCGAGTCTGACAAAGGAAATAAGATCCATCAAAAAATGTATCATGCTTTAAGAAAAAATGATGACATTAATTTTATTGGTAATATCGAATCACGAGGGTTGCTGGATGGAGTTACCGATGTAGCGGTAACCGATGGCTTTACCGGTAATGCGGTTTTAAAGAGTATTGAAGGAACTGCATTGTCAATGATTAATATGTTAAAAGACGGCATTATAAATGGTGGAGTGAAGTCCAAAGTGGGTGCTTTATTACTCAAGGATACTTTAAGAAAGATTGCCCACAAGATGGATTACACTAAGTACGGGGGTGCCGTCCTACTTGGATTGAAGGCCCCAGTGGTGAAGAGCCACGGTAGCAGTAAGGCTAAGACAATTAGAAATACGATACTTCAAATTCAGCAAATTATTAATTCTAATTTTGTTGATTCAGTGAAAGAATATTTTTCTAATCATACTGATGAAATGGATAGTATTAAAAATGGTGAACAGTAGGAGGGATCACTGATGGATAGAGAAACAGTATTTAAAAAAGTAGCAGAAATCACCTCAAGTCGTTTTAAGGTTCCGGTTGATAAGGTAACGAATGACTTAAACTTTACTAATGATTTAGGCGCTGATTTTATTGATATGGCGGGATTTATCGTTGAATTAGAGGATGAATTTGGCGATGTTTTCACCAGTGAAAATACTGAGAATATCAGTGATGTCGGCGATCTAGTGAATGTAATTATGCGAGATATTGATCCAAAAACGAAAAAACACATTGCAAAGAAATAGATGATTCGTTGTTATGACGGGTCATTTTTTATTATGCAATTATCGTAATTTAGGCATTAATGATATAATTAAAAGAAAAAATGTTACCTTTGGAGGAAATAGAATTGCAAAAGCAGTTTGATGACTTGTTAAAAGACAAGTTTAATATTAAGTTTAACGATGAAGCACTTTTAGATGAAGCAATGACCCAAGCATCATACGTGAACGAGCATCCCGGTCAAGGATTAAAATTTTATGAACGTCTGGAGTTTTTAGGGGATGCTGTCTATCAATTAGTGGTTTCAGACTACATCTTTAGACGTTTTCCTGAATTACCACAAGGTCGACTGACTAGATTAAGAGCTGCTATGGTTAATGAGCATAGTTTTAGTCGTTTTGCCCGTGAATGTCATTTTGACAAGTATATTCGACTCGGCAAAGGTGAAGAAAAGGCGAATGCCAGACAACGTGACTCACTTTTATGTGATATTTTTGAATCATTTATTGGAGCGGTGTATCTCGATCAAGGAATAGAAACGGTGAGGAATTTTTGTCAGATTGTGATTTTCCCTAAGCTTGATGAGGGTTGGTTTGACGAATTCTTTGATCATAAAACTGAATTACAGGAAGTTGTTCAAGAAAATGGCCCAGTTGATTTAGACTATGAACTAGTTAGTGAAGATGGTCCTGATAATGACCGTAAATTTAAAGTTGCGGTAAAAATTAACGGCAAAGAAATGGGAGTCGGGTTAGGACATTCCAAGAAAGATGCAGAACAGAAAGCGGCAAAGAAAGCACTCAATGAACTGGGAGTAAGCACAAGTATTAAGTAAATGAGGCATTAAGGTGAAGTTAAAATCAATTGAGATTGCAGGATTTAAATCTTTTGCAGATAAAACCACAATTGACTTTCAGGATGGGCTTACTGGAATTGTTGGTCCAAATGGTAGCGGAAAAAGTAATGTCATCGAGGCAATTCGTTGGGTTTTAGGTGAGCAGTCGGCCAAAACTTTACGTGGTAAAAAAATGTTAGACGTCATTTTCTCTGGGTCCAAGGGGCGCAGAGCTCTTAGTCGTGCAGAAGTTAGCATTTATTTTGATAATTCTGATCATTTTTTGGATTCTGATTATACCGAAATTAAAATCACACGTAAAGTTTATCGAAATGGTGATAGTTCTTATTCAATCAATGATAAAGATTGTCGTTTGAAGGATATTAGTAATCTTTTTATGGATACTGGATTAGGTGAAGGTTCCCTTTCCATTATTTCTCAGGGGAATGTTGATGAAATTCTCAATGATGATGCTGAAAAAAGGCGATCAATTATTGAGACAGCTGCTGGAGTTTATCGATATAAAAAACAAAAGGTGGAAACTGAACAAAAGTTAGCTGATACTCAAGGAAATTTGGATCGAATCTCAGATATTATTAACGAGTTGGACAAACAAATTGGGCCTCTAAAGGATCAAAGTGATGCTGCTTCGCTCTATTTAAATAAGAAAAAGTATCTTGATCAATTGAAGTATTCTAAATTAGTGATTAAGATTAAAAATCATGAAAACGTGAAAATGAATCTGGAAAAGGAGCTCAAAAAGCAAAATACTACTTTTACTAATTTAAAAATACAAGTTAAGGAAGTTAAAGAACGCAAACAAGGGTTAACGAGCAAGATTAAAAGTTTAACCCAGAAGCGTGAACAGCTTCAAAATCAACTTTTAAGCGACACTAAATCACTCGAATCAGCTCATAGTGATCAGCAGTTGTCTGAGCAACGACGTGAATTTAATCAACAAAAGATTAACGACTTAGAAAGTAAAGTAAGTGATTTAAAAGAGCAACTGGGAAACGTTAAAAACAATATTACTGATAATCAAAGCCAAATTAGTAAAAAGCAGGCTCTCATTTCCAACTATTCTCATAAGATGAAGCAGCTTGAAACGGCTCCTATTCAACAAAATTTATTGGAAAAGCAAACAGAACTTGAAAATATAAGAAATGATTACATAGATTTGATGCAGTCATTAGCCAGTGCCAAGAATAATTTAAAATTAATGCAAAAATTATCCAAGCGTAGTGATAGTGAGGTAAAAGAAAAATATCAGCGGATTAATGCGATTGAAGATCAAAGCAACCTTTTAAAGCAAGAAATCACTTCAGAAGAGATCGAATTATCGAAACTTCAAAACAACCAGAAACAAATGGTGAATGAATTAAAGCAAGTTGATAAGAAGTTGTCAGATTCAAGGGACAAAGAAAAAGAATTAAAGGCAAGCTGGTATGCTGCATTGCGTGTTTTTCAGGAGACTAAAACGGAACGAGATAGTATTAAGTCAATCTTGGGAAATCATAATTCGCTTTATCGCGGGACGCGAAACTTATTAAAACGCAAAGCAAATTTAACTGGTATTAAGGGAACAGTAAGTGATTTTATTGAAGTTCCTGATCGTTATGTTCTAGCCATTGAAACAGCACTGGGAAGTCAGATTCAGCAGGTTATCACCGGGAATGTTAAAGATGCTAGAGATGCAATTCACTATTTAAGCGAGAAGAAACTGGGAAGAGTTACGTTCTTGCCTATGAATGCTGTTAATGAACGTTATTTATCCTCTAATGTGTTAAATGCAGTAAAGTCGATTTCTGGCTTTGTTGGAATTGCTTCGGACCTGGTCAAAATGCCATCGAATATGACACGGATTAAGAATCACCTGCTGGGTGGTACGATGATTGCGGTTGATTTAAAAAGTGCTACAAAGATCAGTAAGACAATTGGTCATAAGGCTAAAGTGGTAACTTTAGATGGGGATGTCGTTAATGCTGGAGGTGCAATCACCGGTGGATCGAATCGCAACCAGTCCTCTGGCTTACTAAGTCAAAAAGAAAAATTGGTCCACTTAAATCAGCAAGTTGAAGAAATGAGCCAGAAGATGAATGCTGGTGAGGAGACTATCAAAAAATTCCAAGATCAGCACACAATAAAGCAGAATAAGCACGATGAACTTCGTCAAAAATTAAATGAATTAAAAGGAGAGATTCAAGCTAAACAAAAAAGCATTAGTATGAATCAAAGTAGTTTAAAGGAGTCTCAAAGAAATGCTGATGCAATTCGATTACAATTAAAAAACACAACTAGTGATGATGGTGTAAATGAGATTGATCTTTCTCATAAGATTAATGATTTAAAAATGCAAATTAAGCAAAATCAGTCTAAGAATACCTCAATCAAAAGTCAGATTGAAAAGATTACTCGGAATGTTAACGAAAATAATATCAAATCATCTGAAATCAAAGAAAAGTTGATTCGCTTAAAGGAACAAAATAGCCAACTCAAGTCCAGTAGGGAAAGTCTTTTAAAACAAAGGTTGAATTTTGAAACTCAATTAAAAAGCTTAGCCAATAGTATAAACGGACTTAAGCAATCAATTAATCAAGAAGTGGTGGCAGTAAAAACTAATATTCCCGAACTAGAACAACAAATCCAAAGTACTAAGCGGGATGTTAACGATCTTAATTCAAAAATTGATAAATTTAACCAAGATGATCAAAAATATGATCAGCAAGTTTCCGATCTTCAGGATCGTTTAATTTCTCAAACAGGAATAGTTCAAAAGCTAGAATCAAATTTAAAAACAGCTATAGATAACCTTGATTCTGAGCGTTATCAACGCGATAACATGATTAAAGGAACTAGCTCAATGAAGAAGGTGGAACTTGAATTACCCGAAATCGATTCATTGATTAAATCACTCCAATCTGAAATTGACGAGTTGGGTCCGATTAATGTTAATTCGATTGATGCCTATGCAGAAGTAAAGGATCGTTACGAATTTATGAATCATCAACTTGATGATTTAATTGAATCTAAGAGTCAACTGATTGGGATAATGAATGAAATGGATCAAACGGTAAAAGTTAAATTTAGCGAAACTTATGATAAAATTGCAACTGCGTTTAGTCATATTTTTCGCAATATTTTTGGTGGTGGGGAAGCCAAACTAAAAATGGATGACCCGCATCATTTACTTACAACCGGGATCGATATCTTGGTAAAACCACCCGGAAAGAAATACCGTAATCTCAATTTACTTTCTGGTGGTGAGAAAGCTCTAACGGCTTTGGCACTGCTTTTTTCAGTTCTTGAGGTAAAACCAGTTCCGTTTGTAATATTGGATGAAGCTGAATCTGCTCTTGACCCTGCCAATGTGGATCGTTTTGCGCGGTATATGCAGAGTTTAAAGAATAATACACAATTTATTGTAATCACCCACAGAAAGGAAACGATGATCTATGCGGATCATCTTTATGGAGTTACAATGCAAGATTCGGGTGTATCTAAGGTTGTTTCGGTCAACTTAGATGAATCTAAAAAACTAGGAGAATAATTATGGGTTTATTTGATATTTTTAAAGGTAAGAAGAAAGAATCTGACGACAAAGAGAGCAAAACCAAGCAGTCTAAAAGAGAAGATGAGAAAGCAAAGGTTACTGGTGACGACACCTCTGATCAAGGTGACCACTTTCAACAAACTGAAGAAAATGAAGTTAGTCAGAAAAATGATGGATCAAGCGAGAGTGAGAACGATGGAGCTGATGTTTCTGAAGAACCGGAAGAACAAACGCAAACATCAAAAGATGGTGTTCGAAGCACTGACGATAACAAGTCAGATGAAAAAGGCCAGTCTGTGGTTGATACAGATCATTCTTCTAATAAAAATGAAGATGTAAAAGAGTCTACTGATGATGTAACTAAGCAGCCTGAATCAACTGAAAAAGCATACGAACATGGTCTGGCAAAATCACGGTCTTCGTTTGGACAAAAATTAAATGCGCTATTTGCTAATTTTCGCTCAGTTGATGATGATTTCTTTGATGATTTAGAAGATACGCTGGTTGAATCCGATGTTGGATTTGAAACTGCAATCCAACTAACTGATGAACTAAAAGAAGAGGTTAAATTAAAAAATGCCAAGAAACCAAAAGAAGTTCAAAATCTAATCGTCCAAAAGATGATCGATTTGTATGATGCACCAAGTGATAAAGATAGTTCAATCAAATTATCTCAAACTGGCCCAACTGTGATTTTATTTGTTGGTGTCAATGGAGTTGGAAAAACGACGACTATTGGTAAGATGGCCAATAATTTTAAAAAGCAAAATAAAAAGGTGCTTTTAGCGGCTGCTGATACATTTAGAGCGGGCGCCATTGAACAATTAGATGAATGGGCTAAACGTGATGGTGTTGATATTGTTAAAAAGTCCGCTGGTAGTGATCCAGCTTCGGTTGTTTTTGAAGCAGTAGATAAAGCCAAAAAAGAAAATTATGATGTTTTATTTGTTGATACAGCCGGAAGATTGCAAAATAAAGTTAATTTAATGAATGAACTTGCTAAAATTGATAAGGTCATTAAGCGTGAAATTCCAGACGCACCTCAAGAAGTATTGCTAGTGATTGATGCAACTACTGGTCAAAATGCTTTGAATCAAGCCAAGATGTTCAATGAAATCACTAACATTACGGGAATTGTTTTAACAAAGCTTGATGGAACTGCCAAGGGTGGAATTGTAATTGCAATCAAAAATAAGCTTAATATTCCGGTAAAGTTCGTTGGACTGGGAGAAGCGGTTAATGATTTGCGTAAATTTGATTCTAAGAGCTTTATTGACGGTTTATTTAAGGGATTAATTCAAGACAATTAGTGGTGACTTTAGATGGACATTAAAAAGAATAATCGGATTAATGCTTTGTATGATTTTTATGGTGAATTACTCACTAAGAAACAGGCAGAGTACATTCAAGAATACTATGCAGATGATTTTTCGTTAGGTGAGATTTCAGAAAATTTCAATATTAGTCGCCAAGCGGTTTATGATAACATTAAAAGAACTGAGCAAATTCTTGAAGACTATGAAAGTAAAATGCACCTATATCAATTGTTTGTATTACGCAATCGGCAAACCGATGAGATTAGAGATTACATTAAAAAGCACTATCCAAATGATGAACACTTAAATGCGTTGGTGAATCACTTAGAAATTACGGAAGAAAATTAGGGGTGAAAAGATGGCTTTCGAAGGTTTAACCGATCGATTACAAAAAGCTTTTAAAAACTTAAGAGGAAAAGGCAAGGTCAGCGAATCTGATTTGCGTGAAACAATGCGGGAAATTAGATTGGCATTACTAGAAGCGGACGTTAACTTTAAGGTGGTTCGTCAGTTTGTAAAGAAGGTTCAAGAAAAAGCTAAGGGCGCTGATGTTCTTGAAGGATTAAATCCGGCCCAACAAATTGTTAAGATCGTTAACGATGAACTGACTAACATGATGGGTGAATCTGCCACTCCGCTAGTTAAATCAGACAAGATTCCTACAGTCATTATGATGGTAGGACTTCAAGGAGCAGGTAAAACTACTTCAGCAGGTAAATTAGCTAAAAGGCTTAAATCTGAAGATAATGCGCGTCCATTAATGATCGCTGCCGATGTTTATCGTCCCGCAGCAATTGAACAGTTAGAAAAGGTGGGCGAACAAGTTGATGTTCCAGTATTTCAAGAGGGAACGGATGTTGACCCAGTACAAATTGTTCAAGATGGTTTAAAGGAAGCTAGCAAGAATAATAACGATTATGTGTTAATTGATACGGCCGGTCGGCTTCAAATTGACGAAAACTTGATGGATGAATTAAAGAATATTAAAAAGGTGGCCAATCCAAATGATATTCTTTTAGTTGTTGATGCTATGACAGGTCAAAATGCAGTTGATACGGCGGTCGGATTTAACGATGCTTTAGATATTACCGGGGTTATTCTAACAAAGTTAGACGGAGATACTCGTGGTGGAGCTGCTTTGTCAATCAGGGCTGTGACTGACAAACCAATTATGTTTGTTGGTCAAGGTGAAAAATTAGATGATTTGGACGTATTTCACCCAGATCGAATGGCTTCTCGAATTTTGGGAATGGGCGACATGCTCTCGTTCATCGAAAAGACTCAGAAAGAGTATGATGAAAATCAAGCTAAGGAATTAACCGAAAAAATCAAGGAAAATTCTTTTGATTTTGATGATTTTGTTGATCAATTAGAACAAATTCAAAAGATGGGTCCAATTCAAGATTTGGTTAAAATGATTCCAGGAATGGCTAATAATCCGGCATTGAAGAATTTAAACGTTAATCCCAAAGATTTAGACCACATTAAAGCGATTATCTATTCAATGACTGATGAGGAACGTTCCAACCCCGATGTTTTAAATCCCTCTAGAAGGCGTCGAATTGCTCGGGGATCGGCTCAACCGATTCAACAAGTCAACCGACTCATTAAACAATTTGATCAAATGAAGAAAATGATGAACAAAGTGTCTAATGGAAATATGTCAGGGTTGTCAAATATGATGGATTCTGCTGGGATGGGCGGCGGAATGACTGGTAAATTGTCGAACCTCGCCATGAAGCGGATGAGTCGCAAGATCAAAAAGAATAAAAAGAAGCGACGAAAAAATAAAAAAAGACATTAATTTCAGACTGTAAAGAAAAAAACCTTTACATCACTAATATTTATTGGTAATATTAGTAATTGTTAAGAAAACTATTAGGAGGTGTGTTTATGTCATTAAAAATTAGATTAAGAAGAATGGGTTCAAAGAAGCGTCCATTTTACCGTATCGTGGTTGCTGACTCACGTAGTCCTCGTGACGGTCGTTTTATCGAAAATGTTGGTACTTACAATCCATTAACTGAACCTGATCAAGTAACTTTAAAAGAAGAATCAATCATGGACTGGTTGGAAAAAGGTGCTAAACCTTCTGATACTGTTCGTAATATTTTGTCAGATGCAGGTATTATGAAACAATTACATGATGCCAAATTAGCAGCTAAGAAATAAGTGATTGATTATGGTTAATTTTGATAATTTAATTAAAACAATCGTTAAGCCATTAGTTAAATATCCTGATGATATTAGTATTAATCATCAGGATACTGATCAATTTAGCGAATATATATTGTCTACCAATCCTAATGACGTTGGACGTATTATTGGAAAAAAGGGTCGAGTTGCTCAGACGATTCGAACCATAATTTATAGTGTTCACGTTAATGATGGAAAGCGAATTAAACTCGTTATTGATGATGGCAAAGATTAGCTCTTAGATAAAACTCGTTTTTATTTAAGAGTTTTTTTATAGAAATAGGTGAACTATGGATTACTTAGAAATTGGGAAATTAGTAAATACTCAGGGAATTAAAGGTGAAGTACGAATAAAACCTACTACTGATTTTATTGATCAACGCTTTAAAGTTGGTAATCTTGTTTATGTATTCCCCAAAGACGGAAAAATGGAAGAATTGAAGATTGACGGGGTTAGAAGCCATAAGGGATTTATTCTGTTGCATTTTTCTGGTCGCAATTCCATAAATGATGTTGAATACCTTAAACCTGCCATCCTAAAAATTACGTCGGAGCAAAGAAAAAATACTGACTTACAACCAGGCGAATATTTCTATCAACAAATTATCGGCATGGATGTTATCGATAAAGATGATAATAAAATTGGTGTAATAAGTGATATTATGGATATGCCTGCCAATGATGTCTGGGTAGTGGAGCGTAAAAATAAAGATGATTTGTTACTTCCAAAGATTGATTCGGTCGTAAAAAAAGTGGATATTCCTAATCATAAAGTAGTCGTTGAGTTAATGGAGGGAATGCAGTAACGATGAAGATCGATATATTGAGCCTTTTCCCTAATATTTTAAAGGGCCCTTTGAGTGAATCCATTATCGGTAAGGCCATTGAAAAAGAAATCATAAATATTGATATTACTAATTTTCGTGATTTTTCGACTAATAAACATCATAACGTGGATGATACCCCCTTTGGTGGGGGAGCTGGAATGTTACTTAAGCCTCAACCAATGCTTGATGCTTTTGCGCATTCTCAAGAAGTTTCAGAAAAACAGGGTTATTCATCTGGTAGAGTCATTTTAACTGATCCGGCAGGGAAAAAATTTGATGAAAACGATGCTGCAAATCTTGCCAAAGAGGACCATTTGACCTTTTTATGTGGTCACTATGAGGGCTTTGACGAACGAATTAAATCCGTAGTAACTGACGAGTATTCAATTGGTGATTTTGTCCTTACGGGTGGTGAATTGCCTGCGCTAGTAATGATTGATGCGACCGTTCGACTCATTAAGGGTGTCCTTGGTAATCAAGAGTCAGCCCCAGGAGATTCTTTTTCAAGTGGATTGCTTGAATATCCTCAATACACGCGACCAGCAGACTTTAGGGGATTAGAAGTTCCACCGATTTTAACTAGTGGTGATCATCAAAAAATTGATGATTGGCGACAGAAGGAATCTTTAAGAAAGACATATTTAAGACGACCAGATCTGATTAATTACAATAAACTGTCAAAAAGGCAAAAGGAATTATTGGCGGACGTTAAAATTGAGGAAGAAGATCGGTAAGTATTGAGTTTTTTGGTTTGTATGTTATAATTTTAAGTGGTCTTTTATGGCTAAATAAAACGGTATTCCGCTGTCGAGAAGATAAGAATGCTAGTTAGGAGAAATGATTATGCGTCAAAATAAATTGATTGATAAGATCAATAGTGATCAACTTCGTTCAGATATTCCTGAATTTCGTGTCGGTGATACCGTTACGGTTTCCGTAAAGGTTGTTGAAGGTAGTAACGAACGTATTCAGAAGTTTACTGGTGTTGTAATTAAACGTCACGGTTCAGGCATTCAAGCTACTTACACAGTAAGAAGAATTGCCAGTGGGGTTGGGGTTGAGAGAATCTTCCCATTACATTCACCACGAATTGCTAAGATTGATGTTGTTAGACGTGGTTCAGTTCGTCGTGCTAAGTTGTATTACTTACGTGATCGTTCTGGTAAGGCTGCTCGTATTAAAGAAGCAAGTCGTAAGCATTAATTTTATGTAAAAAAAAGAGTTCGCATTGCGAACTCTTTTTTTATTGGTCATCAACTTCTTTAGCAGTTTTAGTACCTCTTCGACTGTTGTATTCATACATTAACCAACCAACCAATGCAAAAGCTAGTGGTCCCACAATGGTCCAGAAGGCGGTGGTGTAATCATGAGTCAAGATTGGTTGAATAGCAGTAAAACCAATTCCTAACACTAGTACAACCAAGATAATGGTTACCATGATGTTAGTGACAATTCGGTTCTTGTAAAAGACAAAGGGACGAGGAACATTCTTTAGTTTCTTGAAGAATGGAAAAGCTCCAACTAAGAATAAGTAGGGGAAAGTGGTCGAAATATTAGCCATATCAGTTAAAATTAAGTAAAATTGTTGAGCATTATTGCCACTGAAAGAAATGACAAAGATAACGGCAACAACGACGAATGCTTGAATCCACATTGCAAACCCTGGCATACCATGTTTATTTAATTTAACCACTTTTTTAGGCCATAAATCTGGATTGGATCCCTCAATAAATGATTTGATTGGGGAATATATCAGAACAAAGAAAGAACCTAAGTATGGAATAAACATCCCTAAACCGGCTACTCGGGCCATG
The DNA here is from genome assembly GCF_059901235.1 of Fructilactobacillus sp. X3R2C1. Lineage (NCBI taxonomy): Bacteria > Bacillati > Bacillota > Bacilli > Lactobacillales > Lactobacillaceae > Fructilactobacillus > Fructilactobacillus sp. X3R2C1. The sequence continues at coordinate 236,213 of NZ_JBWXVA010000002.1, read as the reverse complement.
AAGCGACCAAATTCCATTGCTGATCCAGCTGAAAAGCCAAGGGTTTTAGCGAAAACATAACCAAGGTTATTCATTAAAACGTAAGTGATGTTACCCAGGTTGACCGAACCCTTTCCGACAACTTCATGCCAGTTAGCTGTAATACCAACCAAAAAAATGGATCCAGAATAGATGACTGCCATGATGATTGCCGCAATGATGACCCCACGGGGAAAAGTCTTCGTAGGATTTTTGACCTTATCAACGACTCCACCAATTGACTCCATTCCTCCATACGCAAAAATCGCATAAACAACAAATGACATGATGGCGATTGGAGTGACGAATAATGGATTAGGGGATTGAATGAAACTTTTAGCGCCATTGACTGGTTCAGCAAGTTGGCCCTTATTTAAGACCCAGACAATTACTGATAAGATAGCAAAGATCAGTGGTAGAGCAATTGATAATACTCCCCCGATGTTAGCAATCTTAGCAATTGAATCAAAACCATGAGTCGCACACAAAGTAATAATTAAAATCCAGGCAATCCCGAGGATTCCAATTGTTTGCATTGGGGTAAAAATTCCGAACAAATGCCATGTTTGGGTTTTATCCGTTCCAAAAATAATGTTAGAAAATGGAATCCAAACCTTAGAAGAAGTCGAGATCATCCAAATGATCCATGATGATAACCAGATAAAGGTTCCGATGAAGGCTAAGCGTTCACCAATTGACTCTTTAAGCCAGGAATAAATTCCACCTTTAGCACTACTGAAAGTGGAACCATATTCGGCAAACATTAATGAAACCGGCAAGAAAAATACTAGTGCTCCAAATATGTACCAGATAATACTGGCGTAGCCCATTTGATCATAGGCGACGGTCGTATTACCAAAGCCAAATATCGCAGTGAGTATCATTAAAACTAAAGACATTAAGCCTAATTTACTTTGCTTTTTCCCTTTAGACATAAAGTCACTCTCCTTGATTAAATTTAATGGAAATACTAATAAAGTATACTCTCTTTTTTTATAGATTTAAATCTTGGTGATAGTTGAGAGGAGAGAAGTCCGTTGAGTTTGTAATCAAGTATTGACCAAGGTTCTTAAAGCTACGCAAAGCGAGTTTACCTGCCTTAGAACTGGCTTCATTAGCAAGCTGAGTTAGTTCCGTTGAATCCAAGCCGTGGGACTCTTGTTCTACCTGCTGTAAAATTTGTTCGTATTGTTCGATTAAACTTTGTTGCACGTTTTTAAGTTTGTCACCAAATTCAAGGTAGTGGGGGTCAACTAAGATCCCAACTAGCTTGAAGATCCAGTAAGCCGATTTAGGATCAAAATCCATCTTGACGTGGTACTTATATGCTTTGGGAGTATCAGAAATTCCCTCAAGAAATGGGACGTAAGTACTCTGAGCCGCTACACCCATAGCAAGCCAGTGAATTCCACCAATTTCAATTGGTAGATTAGGTTTGATTTGGAGCACGTGTGATTCTTGGGTTTTGGCTAAACTAATGGGACGAAATCGAGTTCGATCAGCTTCTTCGCCTGCACCAATTGGATCGAACTGAGTTCCCTGATAGTGTGAACTGAGCAACTTTTGGGCATCGAGCGCCGATATTAATTCTTCACTTTTCCTTGTAAAGGGGATGTTTTGGGAAGTAGGATCCTGCTTGATTTCTGGGTTAAACATTTTTTGTCCGTACCAAACTCGAGGGGTGTTGTAGTAGGTGTCTGATAAGTCATGGGTTCCAAAAATGTGTCTAAAGTTAAAACCAGAACGATCCGGATTTAAATTGTTTTTTGATACAAAGTCCCTAATCCCTGGTGACCACATGAAGTGATCATTATCTTTAAAGTTAACTTCTTCAATGGCCATTTGATTAGCAACGACGGCGTACTCATCGTCTGGGATTCTTTCAGCGATCCATTGGTGTCCGGAACCAATCTCTAAGTACCAAACTTCTTTTTTATCAGACATAAGGACTCCGTTGTTTTCACTGGCTCCATATTTTTCAACAATGTTACCAAGACGTTTGACGGCTTCCTTTGCGGAATGGACATAAGGCAAGACTACGGTTACCATGGCTTCTTCGCCGATTCCATCTTTTACAAGGGGATCATAACCTAGAACACGTGCGTTAGCGTACGTACTTTCAGTTGCACTCATAGCAACCCCATATTCGTTAATACCATCCTCTTCAAATAAACCATCTTGGTCGGTCCATTCGGGAGTAGCAGTGTATTTTCCCCGTGTTTTTGGTAGCGGCATTTTGAAGCCGTTATCAGTTGATTTGAATTCCTGATCATCCTGATACTCCTTATGTTCATGGACAACAAATCGTTTTGGCCATGATGCTTTAGCATCTTCATTGCGACCAATTAAAGTGCTGCCATCAACCGTGGCATCTTTTCCAACTAAAATGCTGGTACATGCGGAATATTCATTAAAACTTGTCATTTAGATTGCCTCCTATTAAATCACATGTAAGTATTCTACCATATTGCCTTTGTTATGGTATAACTTCACGTTTGGTATGCTAAATTACTTAGGGTATAATTAACACATAACATTTATTTGAAAAAACGAGGGAAAATATGAGTAGCAAGCAATACATAATGGCAATTGATGAAGGAACGACCTCTGCTCGAGCAATGTTATTTGATCATGATGGCCAGATTGTGGGAAAAGTACAACGTGAGTTTAAACAATCTTTTCCTCATCCAGGGTGGGTGGAACAAAATCCAGTTGAAATTTGGAATGCCGTTGAATCTGTGATTTCTGAGGTATTGATTAACTCTGAAGTTCCTCCCTATAAAGTGCGAAGTATCGGCATTACTAATCAACGTGAAACGACTGTAATTTGGGATAGACGAAGTGGAAAGCCCATCTATAATGCTGTGGTGTGGCAATCAAAACAGACCAGTGAAATTGCTGATCGGTTAATAACTGATGGTTACGCTGATTTAATTCACCAAAAGACGGGACTGATTGTTGATTCTTATTTTGCTGGTACGAAAATTAGATGGATTTTAGATCATGTAAAGGGATCCCAGAGACGGGCGGAGAATGGAGATTTATTATTTGGAACCATTGATTCATGGTTGCTATGGAATCTGACCGGCGGAACCGTTCATGCCACTGATTATACTAATGCTAGTAGGACAATGTTATATAACATCAACGATTTGAAATGGGATGATGATCTGTTAGAGCTCTTCGATATTCCTAAGAAAATGTTACCTAAAGTGAAACCATCGTCACACTTCTTTGGATATACGAAGGGATATTCATTTTTAGGGGTACAGATTCCAATTGCCGGCATTGCCGGTGACCAACAAGCATCATTATTTGGACAATTAGCATTACAACCCGGAATGACGAAGAATACTTATGGAACGGGTGCCTTTATTATGATGAATACAGGAAAGACGCCAAGGTTTTCTAGTAATGGATTGTTAACCACAATTGCCTACGGATTGAATGGAGAAGTTAAATATGCTTTAGAAGGTAGCATTTTTGTGGCTGGATCGGCAATTCAATGGTTAAAGGATGAGATGGGTTTAATTTCATCGGCTAAGGCCTCTGAGCAAATGGCTTATGATGCCAAAACGAGTGACGGAGTTTACGTAGTGCCAGCGTTTACTGGACTAGGGGCACCATATTGGGATCAGGAAATTCGTGGATCGATTTTTGGCTTGACATCATCAACGACGCGTAATCAATTAGTTCGTGCGACCATTGAATCGTTAGGATTTCAAACAAAGGATGTTCTTGATACGATGGTAGAAGAGACTAAGATTCCGGTTAAATCACTAGTAGTAGATGGTGGAGCTGCTAAAAATGATTACTTAATGCAGTTTCAAGCCGATATTTTAAATGATCAAATTGAACGGTCATTAATTTCAGAGACCACGGCACAGGGAGCAGCTTATCTGGCTGGTTTGGCGGTTGGATTTTGGAAGGATATTGATGAAATTAAAAGAAGTAAGCGTGTTGGTACTTTTTTTGAATCACATATGAGTGGCGATAAAAGAAAAAAACTATACAAGGGATGGAAGATGGCCGTGAGAGCTGCCAAGCAATTTGAATAATAAGGACTTATCAGTATGAAATTACCTGAAGATTTTAAAAGTAAATATCATGATCTGTTAAAAGATGATTATCAAAGTTTTATTGATTCTTTTGATGAAGATTCTTACAATGCCTTTCGAACTAATCCGCTCAAAACTAAAGCTGATGTTCGTTTGGATATGACAAGCCCGATTTCCTATACCCAAAATGGTTATTATGGGAAAGTGAGCGGGAAAACCGTCGAGCATCAGAGTGGTTACGTTTACAGTCAGGAACCATCTGCCATGTACGTAGCAGAGGTGGTTGATCCTAGTGTGGGAGATCAGGTATTAGATTTGTGTGCTGCCCCAGGAGGAAAGTCGACCCATTTGGCTGGCATGATGAAAAACAAAGGCTTGCTTGTGTCAAATGAAATTGACCGGAGTCGAGCTAAGGTTCTAGTTGAAAATATTGAACGGTTTGGGGTGTGGGATCCTTTAATCTTGAATGAAGATCCACATAACCTGTCAAAGCATTTTCCAAGGTATTTTGATAAGATCTTGATTGACGCACCATGTTCGGGTGAGGGAATGTTTAGAAAAAATCATAACGCAACAAAATACTGGTCAATTGATTATCCGAAAGAGTGTGCTGTGCGGCAAAAAGACATTGTAAGAGAAGCCGTTAAGATGTTAAAACCAGGTGGACAATTGATTTATTCAACTTGTACTTTTTCACCAGAAGAAGACGAACAGATAATTGCTTGGATCTTAGCTAATTATGATTTTAAGGCTCTCCCGATTAAGAAGTATGATGGGATGATCGACGGAAAACCGGAATGGGCGGATGGAAACGAAGAGTTAACTAAAACGGCTCGTCTGTTTCCTAACTTATTTAAGGGTGATGGTCATTTTATTGCCAAGTTGCAGAGTACAGATGTTGGAAAATCCAAAAAGACTAAACATCAAAGAAGTAATGTCTCAAGTAGTATAAAAAAAGAGTGGAAAGAGTTCTGTAACGTTAACTTTAAGCGCGATTTTTTAACAGAGGATCTTCTAGAATTTGGGAGTACCCTTTATTCATTTAATCCGGCAATTCCCGATTTAGATGGTTTAAAAGTAATGCGACCCGGAACGCCACTTGGAACGATTAAAAAGAATCGGATTGATCCTTCGTATGCATTGGCATTGGCAATTAATCCTAATGACGTAAAAAACATCGTTAAAATTACTGATCATCAGTGGCAGAGTTATGTCCACGGTGACACCGTTGCCGTGGATCCCAACTTAAAGAAAGGGTGGTACTTAATTCAATGTCGCGGAATGAGTGTTGGATTTGGTAAAGTCGTGAATGGGACGTTAAAAAACTTTTTCCCTAAGGGATTAAGGTTTAAAGCATGAAAAAATAAAAAGACCTTCGTTTTTTAAACGAAGGTCTTTTTATTTGCGTTGATTTAAGTAGCTTTGTAATTCTGGACTGGTTACTGATTCACATTGACGCAGTTCACTAATGTTGTGTGCGCCTAGTGCGGTGAAAATGGACTTAATGCCAATAATCCAATCGTTAATCATTTTCACGGTCTCGTCTTCACCGTCATCAATTAGTTTCACCAAAATCTGACTCGCAATGCCAACAGCATCGGCACCCAAATACAATGATTTGACGATTTCCATGGGATTAGTGATGCCACCAGTTGCTACGATGTTCATGCTAGGAACTTTTTGGGATTCAAAGAGAGATTCCACCGTGGTAATCCCCCAGTCTTTAAAATAGTCCATTTCTTTTTGATGACGACGGAAGTTCTCAATTTGAGCAAAGTTAGTTCCGCCACGACCACCAATGTTTACATATTCAACTCCAAGGTCCAAAAGGGTTTGAATTGATTTAGAACTCATCCCGAATCCAACTTCCTTGACGATTACTGGTACTTTAATATTTTGGACAATGTTTGAAATATTGGATAGCCAGTTAAATGAATTTGATCCCTCGGGCATGATGAGTTCTTGAACTGAATTAACGTGGATCTCTAATGCATTAGCTTGAAGAATATCAATTGCTTGCTCAGCCGCTTTTGGGGTTGTCCCAGCACCAATGTTAGCAAAGATCAGTCCATCTGGGTTTTGCTTTCTAATGATCGAAAAGGTATCGATTAGTTCCGGATGTTTGATTGCTACACTCTCTGAGCCGGATGCCATTGCGATTCCACAGCGCCTTGAGATAGAAGCTAGGTGAAAATTTAATTTTTTGGTATACTCACTGCCACCAGTCATCGCCTCAATGTAGAAGGGGACCCTTAAAGGCAGCGAGCCTAATTGAGTTGAGATATCTACATCCTGATATGTCATTTCAGGGAATGTTACTGGCATAAAATGAACCTGATCGAATCCAGCTTCAGATTCCGTATGGTGAAATTTTTTAGCAAGCGAGACGTGTTCATCTTTTCGATGTGACTGTTGGTTAGTCATTTGTTTCTCCTAATTATTATGAATCTTAAGGTCTAGTAGCTCAATTCCATGGCGGTTCCAATCGCTAACAAGATCATCGATATTATCATCCTTATTAATAATGACGATCCCACAATCACCGCCACCAGCTCCCGAAGTTTTGGCTGCACCACCAAAATGATCGGCAATGTCAATTAATTCTTTTAGCTTTGGGGTTTCAATTTCAACGTTGGCAAATTCACCGAGTTTTAAAAGGAGCTTGCGGTTGTTTTCAATGTTCTTTTGGATCATTTCCAGATTAGAACTTTTAAAGCCATTAACAATATTTAAGACACACTCCTGACTGAAGTGAAGAAAGTCTTGATAAAGTTCAGAATTTCTGGCTTTTTTTAGCTCCACTCGATCAACTAGATTTGAAGTTGAAGCGGGTGAACCTGACCATCCAATTAATAATTGTAAATTCTTTGGTGCTGTTAGCGGCATAATTTTTAAACTAGGCCACTTTAAATCTAACAGTTCCACTAAATCCACATCTTTACGGGCATTGGCTAACCACTGTCGGTCAAATGAATGGTAAGCAATCCAACCACCGAATACGCTAGCAGCTACATCGCCTAATGAACCATTTCCTTGAACTTCAAAATGAGCAATTGCGGCTAGCTTGAAGAGTTGCATCGTTGAAAGGTTAATGTCGTAGAATTCGCATAAGGCTTTAACGGTTGCAACCGTGACGGCAGCTGAAGAACCTAATCCGTACTTACGTCCGTCGGCACTATCGAGTTCACTATTTACGATGATATCGTATGTTTTTAAACTTTTATTGAGAGTTTCAACGTATTCTTCAGTTACTTTAATCGCTGAAATGATGTACTGAAAAGGATTATCACGATTATCGAAGACCATGCGATGGCCTAATCTCTTCCAATGGAGCATATTTTCATCGTACTGTTTTGAATAGATGCTTCCAAAATCTGAACTTGCTTTAATGCCAACCCTAACAAAGCGATCACATGCAGCGATGATAGCAGGGTAGCCGGTCTCAACTACTGCATATTCACCAGCTACGTACAATTTGCCAGGTGCTTTTGCGGAAATCATGTAATTAATTACTCCCTTAATTTAAATATTCGATTCCAGGACCTGGAGTGGTAGCAACCACGTTTGATGATCCAAAAGTGCTTTTAAATCGATTTACAACTTGGTTTAAATTATCATGTTGGACTAACACTTTTACATTTGGACCAGCGTCAATTGTAAAATAGCAACTGATGCCATTGTCTCTTAATTCGTGAACAATTTGAATTGCTTTAAGTGTATCTCCATTAAAATATGTAAAAGCTGGATCGGAACTGAACGTGAGGGCGTGCATTTTCATGGCATTTTCTTCAGCAGTGTGGCCCATTAAGTCGAAGTTATGAGTACGAATTGCTTTTCTCATCGTGGTCATGTCATGACTAGTAACTTTTTTCCATGATTGATAGTAAGGGGAGGTGGACTTAGAAATTTTCATACCCTCTCTACTAGAAATCTTTTTTTCGTTTCGATTAATAATAACAGCTACTAGGTTAATGTCCCAATCAATGTCTTCTTCAATTGGAATGGCAAAGGAAGTTTCGTCACTATGACCCTTTTCCCATTTGACGAAACCGCCAAAAATAGAGCGTGTTGCTGAACCTGATCCTCGTCTAGCGAGCCTAGAAAGATCTTTTTTAGAAAGATTCATTCCAATGGCTTTACTAGAAGCGGCAGCGAGAGCAGCAAACCCTGAAGCAGATGAAGCAAGCCCAGCAGCAGTAGGGATATTGTTATTTGTCTTAACATGGGCGTGAATATCAACATTGGCTTTTTTTCGAACGATGTCAAGAAAACTGACAATCTTTTTTCCTTCCGAATCATTAATTAGATGATTGTTAAAAGTGATTTGATCAGAACTTAGAGATGGGTCAAAGCGAACTTCAGTATCGGTATAGAAGTCATTTAAAGTTAAAGACAGGCTACTGTCTTCTGGAATAATGAGTTGACTATTGGCCTTCCCCCAATATTTGATTAGTGCAATATTAGTATGAGCACGAGCCTTCTGGGTTCTATAGATATTAGTATTGTCGGACATAATAAATCTCCTTACTTCATTTCATTTAATGATTGGACCCAAACTCCTTGTGCTCCACTTTGTTTAAGGGTTGTCTTGATTTTTTGCGTGGTGGTTTTAGAATCTGACAGAGCAATAATGCATCCACCGAGTCCGCTTCCCGTTAGTTTAGCACCGAGGGCACCCGCCTGATTAGCAGCATTTACCAGGGTATTAATTTCTGTTGAACTAACTCCCAATTTTGAAAGATCATTTTGGGCCAGATTCATTAATCGGCCAGTTTGTTTGAGTTTATTGTATGTCAGAGAATGTTTAGCTGCTTCAGCTAAATCCCCGAGGTCGTTAATTAAATCATTCGTATTTTGAAAGTTATGGTCCATTTCATCTCTTACCATTGAAACTGCCGTGGAAGTATTACTTGAGATACCAGTATCAGCAATGATGAGATTTCCTGCGTTTGAAACAGGAAAATCGTAAAACTGACCTTTTTCAAATAAGATGGGATTAAGCGCGCTGACGGTTTTAGCGTCAATTCCACTTGGATTACCATGAGTTATCTTTTCCTCTACATCGGTAAATTTCTTAAGCTGGTTAGCGTTTAGTTGATGATTAAAGAAATGAAAAAAGGCTTTGGTAACTGCACTAGCTGTTGCAGCGGATGAACCCATCCCTCTCCCCAACGGAATTGCACTATCAATTTTGATATTAATTGGGATGTTATTAGGATTTAATGATTGGTTAAGACGATTAATAAGTGTCTGTAATCCATTCATTGAAGAAGGGAGAGCACTAATTGGACCATGGTAGTATTTACTGAATAGTTGATTGTTACCATCAGAAGTAATGGTGGTTTTCACTTTAATTTGTGGCACAGGAAAAACAATCGCAGGCTTTTGGTAGACGGCACTGTGCTCACCTAAAAAAATTATTTTTGCATGACTCAACCCGGTTGCAGTCGTGTTCATATTTCAATCGCTCACTTTCCAAACATACCTATTTTATCATAATTTAGAACATGACCAATATATTTTAGAATACTTTACTAATGATTAAATGTTGGTTTATATAAATATTAAGATAAATGTAGTAATATTGTAGTGGAATTAGTTTTAAAGGTAGGTGAGACAGGTGCCCAAGAATACAAAATATGCAGTCGTTGACATGGAGACAACTGGAACGGATGTCTCTAATGGTGACCAAATTATTCAATTTAGTTGTACTTTTGTTCAAGGTGGTCAAGTGGTCGATTCCTACTCAACATATGTTAATAATGGTGAAGCGATTCCTAAAGATATCACCCACTTAACTGGCATTAACGCCCAGACAATTAAAGGAGCACCAACGTTTGATCAGGTTGCTCCCCATATTTATAAGATACTGAGTGGTACTGTCTTCGTTGCCCATAACGTTAATTTTGACTTTCCGTTTTTAAATGCGGAATTAGAAAGAGTGGGTTATCCTGAGTTAGATATTAAAGCCATTGATACGGTCACGTTGAGTCAAATCTTTTTTCCGGAATTAACGGGATATCGATTAAAGGACTTAAGTCATCATTTTGGGATTTCACACACCCATCCGCATTCCTCTAAAAGTGATGCTGACGCAACTGCTCATTTACTGTTAACAATCATGAAGAAGATTGAAAAATTACCCTTAGTGACAATTCAGTCTATTCTTAAGGTTCATCCTGATCTCCCTAGAGATACGGTTCAATTTATTGAAGATCGTGAAGAGATTAAGCGGGAACATTTAAAGAATTTGAATTCGCAATATGTGGTTGTAAATGGGATTGCGCTGAAAAACCAAGTACCATCCTATTCAATCTCAGAGCACAATTTGATAAAGTATCCTAAGACTAAGAAGCAGAAGGAACGCCAATTTATGGGTAAGTTAAATTGGCGAAGTTCACAAAGTAAAATGATGAACTTAATTTATAATAATTATCATGATAAAGAAAACCCCACCTATAATTTATTAATTGAAGCACCAACCGGGAGTGGGAAAACCCTGGGATACCTGATTCCAATGGCTTATTTGGTTAATGAAGGTGAACAGCTAGTGGTCAGTACTTCTACCAATGGACTTCAGGAACAGTTGTATTCTACAATTAAAAGTCAGCTAGAACCGTTACTTAATACTAGTTTTAATGTTGCCATGTTAAAGGGTGTCAATCATTATATTAATCTAGAACGGTTTAGCAAAACACTTCAATTTCACGATAAATCTAAACAGTCACAATTCATGAAAGCACGAATCTTGGTATGGCTCACTGAGACAAGCACGGGTGATCTTGACGAATTAAATCTTCCCAATGAAGTTCCATTTATTGATCAAATTAATTATCAAAATTCTCATGTGGAGACGGATAAGAAGAACTCTTTTCGGGATGTTGACTTTTTACTCGCTCAATTGAAGCGGGTGGAACGTGCTGATATTGTTATCGTTAACCATAATTATCTTTTTGAGAATAGTCGTCAATTAAGTAATTACATGACTTCAAAGCCATACTTAGTGGTTGACGAAGCTCATAAGCTTGCTGACGTTGCGTTTTCATCGCAAGAAAAAGTCATTAAATTCAATACTTTAAAGAAAAATATTGGAAGGCTTAAGAATGATTTATTCCAAACCCACGGGCTAAATTTAAATGAAATCTTTTCTGATGACGTTGATGAGTTAAATCGACTTAATGGGTTAGATTCGCAGCTAGATGCTGTTTTTGATACGAATCAGTTGATTTTACAGGATTTTAGGGTCAAATTCATGAAACCCGTTACTACTCGGCGTTCTGAGTCTTCGATTAGTGCGAAAGAACTACTTCAATTTGTGAAAGCCCATCAAGGTCAAATAGACCATTTGACTCATATCAACGTAAAATTAGAAGAATTTATAAATGCCTTCAAAAAGTTAGTTAAGAAGGAAAAGAATCGTTGGACGATTTCTGATCGAGCTTTGATTGAGAAGTTTGAACGTCATTTACTTACAATTACTGATTACATTGATAGTGTTAACGTGGACCAAGTTAAGCAAAGGGTTAGTGAGCGATCCTCTTTTTACTGGATCTATTATACAGAGGATCTAGATCCTAATCATGTCATCCTCATGACTGGCGATTTTGCTTCCAAAAATAAGTTAAAGGAAAATATCTATCACTATTTTAAGCCAGCAATTTTTACTGGTTCGACGTTGTTTACATCAAAAAAGTCACAGTATATTTTTGATCAGCTTGATTTAAGTCGGAGTGATACGAGAATGAAACGGCTAAAATCTTCTTTTGATTATTCCAAGCAAACTGAAATGATGATTTCTGAAACGACACCGATGCCGCCTAGTGTAGATAATGATGAATATATCTCTTATCTGGCTAACTCAATTTGGAAGCTTATTAACGCTAATGGAGTACCAACGCTAGTACTGTTTAACTCATTGGATATTTTGAAAAAAGTGTACGAAAAATTAGATCAGAACAATAACGGTAATTTTATGATTCAAGCCGCCGGTGTTTCTGGGAGTCAAGAAAAAATGATCAAAAGGTTTGAGTCAACCAAGGATGCAGTTCCGGTAATACTTGGAGCTAATGGTTATTTTGAGGGTGTTGATTTTCCGGATAATTTACTCAAGCAACTCATTATTACCCGGATACCGTTTGAATCTCCCAATAATCCGGTTGTTTCAAGTCGGGCTAAGTTTTTAAAGGAACAAAACAAGAATCCATTTTATAATTTTGACTTACCAGAAGCTATTATCAAAACTAAACAAGGTGTGGGAAGATTGATTAGAAGCTCAACTGATTATGGTATCATTAACTTTTTGGACAGTCGTTTGATTGACAAACGGTATGGTAAGCAAATCATCGATGCGCTTCCCTCTGATTTACCAATTAAAACGGGGTCGATCGCTAAGATTGTTAAAGATGGTCAAGATTTCTTTAATAAGAGGGATTAATTAATTATTAAACAAGGAAAGTTTGCTATAATGATGCATGTAAAAGCTAAATAAAAGAGGAATTTTCATGTACAGAGAACAATTAAAACGAAAAAGGACTCATCGGATTCAATGGATAACTGTTGCGGTGATCGTTCTAATCATTCTGGGTGTTATTATTTTCTTTCATGTTGCTAAAGCACCCCAATTACGCGCTCGTTCTCATGTCACTACGGTAGCAGAAAATAGTGCTGGATTTCATAATATTAATCATTTCTATTCGTCTAATTTAAATAAGACATACTATTCAGTTGGTGGTTATAATAAACAAAATCAGTATGCGTATGCCATCTTACCTAAGAACGGGAAAAGTATGCAGGTAGTTACCCAAAAGAGTGGGATTACACAACAGGAAGCAGAAAAGACGGCTCAAAAAATTGGGAAAGCCTCTAAGATTATTAACACCGGGCTTGGGATTTATCAAGATCAGCCAGCCTGGGTGGTTTCCTATTTAAATCAGAACAATCGAATGAACTACGTCACGGTAAATTATAAGACGGGCAAGATTGTGCAAACCATTAAGAATTTGTAATGATGAATTATTGAAGGAGGAATAAAATGAGTGAAAATTTAGAGCGCTATTTAGAAAGTGGTTCAATTAGCGTTTCTGGTTTTTTATTGCAGCATTTCTCTGAGTTTGGGATGAGCCCAACTGAATTAGTGGTCTTCTTGGAGTTAGTACTAGCTCGTTCTAAAGGGGATTTGTTTCCAAGTGCTACTGAGTTGTCGAAAGCAACTGGTTTAAAAGAGGACGATATTTATAATTTATTACATCAATTAGTTACTAAAAAGATTATCAACATTTCTAGTACGAAGTCTGGGAAGGACGAATATAAGTTTGATCTTTTAAATCATAAAATGGACAAGTTGCTTGATTCTACATCGTTAGTAAACACTAATAATCATGCTCAAAAAGAGCGTAACAAACAAAGTAATGATATTAAGGAACGAAAAGGATTATTTAAAAAAATTCAAGAGGAATTTGGTCGGCCATTATCTTCAATCGAGTTGGAAACAATCAATCAATGGCTTGAACAAGATCATTACTCACCAAAGATTATTGAATTAGCCCTCAAAGAGGCGGTGCTAAGTCAGGTTTATAGTTTGAAGTATATGGATCGAATTCTTTTGAATTGGCAGCATCGCAACATTAAAACCGCTGCACAAGTTCAGGAAGCCAATGAACAGCGACAGAGAAATTTAAACAGTGATCAACCAAGAAAACCAAAACAAAATATTCCGATTTTTAAAATTAATCAATGATGCATGGATGTAAAAGATCTATGCATTTTTTTGTGGTTAAATGATTAAAATTCAGGTGAAAAGTTAAAAGTTACTTTAACTTAATTAAAAAAACAAAACAACAACAAAAAAGACCCAAGCCACATAAATCATAAAGTGGATGAGTCTTAAAGAGAATATTCAATTTATTGATTTGGAGTAGAAGTGCTTGATGATTGACTATTATTAGAAGCAGGAGTGCTCTGATTATTGTTGTCTTGATTATTTGATGATTCAGAAGATGATTGATCATTAGGTTTGCTTGATTCAGATGGCTCTTCAACCTTAGAACTAGACCCCGATGACGTCTGACTTGAACTAGAATTATCGTCAGATGATGAACTGTTGGAGTCTTTTGAACTTGATGAATTTGAGACAACTGAACGATTCTTGGATGCTTGTCCAGATTGACTAGCATTATTAGCTGAAACCGCGGTTCCCATGTGGCCTTCGATATAGTATTCGTTTACGCCATCTCGTTTGGTTTCAATCACATTATCCGGCTTCTGCCAATCAATATTAGGTTTATTAGTAGATGCCTGTGACATTACTTCTTTGTAGTAGGTTTGAGCAATTCGTGTTTGTGGCTCGGAAATATAGTTTCCAGGTTTAAACTGGTGGTCATATCCGGTCCAAATAGAAAGTGAGAAATTCTTCGTGTACCCACTAAACCATGAATCCATTGATGATTGGTCAGGCACTTTCTTAATCCAATCGTCTGGATATTGAGTAGTACCAGTTTTACCAGCTTGATAAAGTCCAGGGATCTTAGCAGCAGTTCCAGAACCATTAGGGGAAGTCATGACGCCTTTGAGCATGTCATTTATCATAAAGGCAGTATCTGGTGACATGGCTCGATGCCCCTTAGGGCTGTATTGCTTTTCAGATCCGTTGACATTAACTACTTTATTGATTAAATATGGTTTGTAATACGTCCCACCATTTGCAAATGCAGCATACGCAGCTGCTTCCTGCTCTGATGAGATATAGGCACCAATTCCGTTTTGTAGTTCAAGTGGTTTATTAAATGTCATTCCTAATCCAGCTAAAAAGTCTTGTGATCGTTGGATTCCAACCTGTTGAAGGGTTCTGATCGCAGGAATATTACGTGATTCAACAAGTGCTTTTCGCATCGTGATGGTACCTTCGTGCTTATTGTCAAAGTCTTGAAGTTCTTTATTTGTTCCGGGATACGTGAAGGGCGTGTCTTGAACGGCTTGATAAGTTGGCCATTTTAAGTATTCAATTGCTGGTCCATAGTCCATTAGTGGTTTCATAGTTGATCCACTTGAACGATCGGTTTGAATTGCACGATTTAATCCAAAGGCAATTTTTTGTTTTCTTGATCCAAGCATCGAAACCACTTTACCGTTATTGGAATTTACCATCGTGGCACCAATTTGGAAGTTATTGTTAGGAAATTGAATAGGTGAGTTGGGATCGTTGGCCAGTTTATACATTTGTTTTTGAGTGTCCATATTCAGATTTGTATAAACCTTATTTCCAGCATTTAATTTGTATCCCTTTTGGTCTAGTTCTTGAACAACTTGTTGGATATAGGCATCGGCATACTTCTCATTTTTTGCGTATGGAGACGAATTTGAATTGTGTTGTTTAACCAGACCATCTTGAATACTGGTCTTTTCAGCTTCACTAGCTTGCTCCTTAGAAATCACTTTATTGTTAGCCATTGCTTCTAGAACTTGATTTCTTCGTTCAGTTGCTAACTTAGGATTTGTATAAGGATTATATTGAACAGGAGCTTGAGGTAAACCAGCCAAAAAAGCCGTTTGTGGGAGGTTAATTTTCTTTAATGGTTTATTGAAATAATAATCGGAAGCAGTTTGCATTCCGTAAGCATTATTACCCATGTAAACCTTGTTGATATAAAACTCTAAAATTTGTTGTTTACTATAATCATGGTCGACTTTGACCGCTAACCAGGCTTCTTGAGCCTTGCGTTTTAGCGTTTGGTCCGAGGCCTTAGTCGAAAAGACTGATAATTTGACTAATTGTTGGGTAAGGGTACTGCCACCTTGTAAACCACCTTGGCCACGAAGATTTGAAAAGGCTGCTTCAACAATTCTGGCAGGATCAACCCCATGATCTTTATAAAAATGACGATCTTCAATTGAAATAATCGCATTTTTTAGGTTATCAGGAATCTGATCTTGTTTCACGTAGTCCCGATTTTGGGCACCTAAACGTGAAATTATCTTACCACTTGAATCATATATCGTCGTTGAATTATCACTAGAGAGGGTATTATAAGATATCTTTGGAGCACTGGCTGCATAATAAGTAAAAAGCCCTGCTCCACAAATAAGTATGGCAACGATTACTGCCAAAATCCATAAAATGATTTTTTTCCAAAGCTTCATCTTTTTCTTTCGTGGTTGCTGATGGTGCTTAAACCTTTGTACCCTAGAAATATTTTCATCTGAATCAGCCATTAGACTTCTCCTTTACATATTGTTCTTATTATCGATAATTTGATCAACCGCTCTGAGGTATGGAATCAAGGGTTGAAGATGGTACTTAATTTGGTACGCATTATCCTGAAGCTCTATTTTTGAAATTGACTTTCTTCCGCCCTGATTTTGTCGGTCCCAATAATAGAATAGATTCGGTCCTTCAAGCACAAAAAGTTCATTACTTTTAACAAATTTTATCATTGCAAAGGTGATCCCACCTAATTTGGTGCATTTTTTCATGTGTTCAATTTGATGTTTATGAAAGTTACTAAGAGGAAAAGAAGTGGTACTAGTAGTTTCTTTAGCATCAAAATCAATATATTTGCCCCGATAAATACCATTATAGTCAGTTGTAGAAGCATGCTGGAAATATGCCTCCTTAATAACGGCTGCACTACGTTTGGGGTAGTCAACATTTACAATTTGAATTGGGGTAGGTTTTTTATGAACCACTGCAATATCCCTTTCCAAATAATATTGGTTGCTTTCATTTAATTCAGCTTCAAGGGACATCCCCCGATCACCGTACTTAATGGTAGATTTATTTTTTTTAATGATAAGTTTACTTGATTTACTGGTACTTCGATAGGAATTACCGTTAGGATAATGGAAATTCATTGTATAACCTCAATCCATTTATTAAAAATGATCATGTTATCATATACGTAGTATATTATAGCAATTGTAGGTAACTTGGAGAAATAATTATTGAAAGGTGGATAGAAATGAGCCGCGTTTGGGTATCAGGGTACCGGAGTTATGAATTAGGAATCTTTCAAAATGATGATCCTAAGTTAAAAATTATTAAGCAAGCTTTGTTTGATCAACTTTCACAGTTAATTGAAAATGGATGTGACTGGATTATCACCGGCGGACAGCTCGGAATTGAACAATGGACGGCCGATGTTTCTAAAGAACTTCAAAAAAAGTATCCACATGAATTTCAATTAGCAGTAATGTTACCATTTAAAAAATTTGGGTCAAACTGGAATGAAGATAATCAAGCAAAATTAAATCGAGCAGTTTCTAAAGCTGATTTTTCAAGTTCAGTAAGTGATCATTCGTATGATTCACCTAAACAACTAAAAAATTATCAACGATTTATGCTCACGCATACAGACCAGTCATTATTAGTGTATGATCCAGAAAATGAAGGTAAAACTAAGTATGACTATCAAGCTATTCACCAGTTTCAAAAAAATCATGCATATCCGATGCAATTGGTCGATTTTGATCAGTTACAAGATCTTGCTGATGATTATCAAAGACAGTTAAATGATGACTTTTAGTTTTATTTCTGATAAAATAGAATTATGCGGAAATGATTGGTGAGGTGTGCATTAATGGAAAATATTAATTTTACTCCAAAACAAATTCTACAAAAGGAATTTAAGCAAAAAATGCGGGGTTATGATCCTGCTGAAGTTGATACTTTCTTGGATAGTATCATTAAGGACTATGAGACTTTTCAACGTGAGATTGATCAGTTAGATCAGGAAAATCAAGATCTAAAGTTAAAAGTTGACGAATTATCTCGTCAGGTATCAATGGGATCGAGCACACAAAGTACTCAACGTCCTATCGAACGTTCAAGTGCTCCTCAACGGGCACCAGAAGAAACAACTGCTGAGCAGACTAAACCTGAGGAAGCACCAAAGAATACTGCTTCAAGTCAGCCGGCTCAAGGTCAGAATCCTACTGACATGGATATTTTAAAACGGTTATCCAGCTTAGAGCGTCGTGTATACGGCGAGGATTCAGATAAATCTAATAGGTTTTAAAAACTTGGTGCAGGTCCTGAGTAATCGCGGTCAACAATTGTTGGCTGAGGAAAGTCCACTCTCGCACAAGCTGAGATGCTTGTAGTGTTCGTGCTCGGTGAAAAAATAAGCCGAGGGATCATTGATTTGATTACGGCGAAAGAAAGAACTAAGGTAATTGCTATGCTCTAGTATTTCATAAAGTGCCACAGAAACGACTAATTTGAGAAATCAAATTATTGGAACGCAGTAAACCCCGCGAGCGGGAAACCCAAACTTTGGTAGGGGAGCTTCACACACGGAAATTGAACCAAGTGTGGGGGAAGAACAATTTGTTCTTGAGATAGATGATTACTACTTAACCACTTTTTCCTGAAGTTGTGGTTAAGAACAAAACATGGCTTATAGGGGCCTGCACCATTTTTCAGGTTGAGTGGGATCTTCCCACTCTTTTTTTATATAAAAGGGAATGAATAAAATGAAAAAATTTAATTTAATGGCAACTTGTTCTGCTGGTTTAGAAGGCTTAGTGAGAGATGAGTTGCGGGAATTGGGATACGATCCAGAAGTTAAGAACGGAATGGTTCTTTTTACTGGAACGATTACTGACATTATTAAGGCTAATTTATGGTTAAGAACTGCAGACCGAATTAAAATTATTGTGGGTCGTTTTAAAGCGACAACTTTCGACGAGTTGTTTGAGAATACTAAGAGGTTGGATTGGGAAGACCTTATCCCGATGGATGGAAAGTTTCCAGTTGAGGGACGTTCACAAAAATCAGTTCTTCATAGTGTTCCGGACATTCAAGCCATTACTAAAAAAGCAATCGTTGAAAAGATAAGTAAATTTTATCATCGCCGCACCAGATTACCTGAATCAGGGGCACTATATCCACTTGAAGTTCGGGTTAATAAAGACGAAGTTATGGATACACTAGACACTACTGGCTCTAGTTTGTTTAAACGTGGATACCGAGTTGCAAAGGGTGAAGCCCCATTAAAAGAAAATATGGCCGCAGCTCTAATTCTTTTAACAAATTGGCATCCCAAACAAATGCCATTTCTGGATCCAATGTGTGGGTCGGGGACCATCCCAATTGAAGCGGCTTTAATTGCTAGAAATATTGCACCAGGTTATAATCGTGAGTTCGTATTTGAACACTGGGATTGGGTGGATCCAGAACTTGTAAAGAAAGTGCGTGCCGATGCAGATTCAAAAGCTGATTATGACACTGAGTTTGATATCATGGCCTCCGATGTTAATGAACAAATGATTAATTATGCCAAAGTAAACGCTGAGGAAGCTGGTTTACTTCATGACATTCAGTTTAAACAAGTGGCCGTCCAAGACTTTCATACCGATAAACAAGATGGGGTTTTAGTTACTAATCCGCCATATGGTCAAAGAATGGGTAATACTAAAGAAGCAGCTCAGCTTTATCATGACATGGGAAAGGTGTTTATTCCTATGAAAACTTGGTCTAAGTATTACTTAACCAGTGATTTAAATTTTGAAAAAGAATATGGCAAAAAAGCCACTAAACGACGTAAATTGTATAATGGACGAATCAGAACGGATTATTTCCAATACTGGGCTGAACAAACTTTTAACAAGAAGGACAAGTAATTGAAAAAGAAAATTGCGATTATTGGTGGTGGAATAGTTGGTTCCACCCTTGCATATTACCTAAGTCAACTTCCAAATGCTGATGAACGAGAGGTAACGATGTTTGACGATAGTTATGGGCAAGCAACCAAAGCTGCTTCAGGAATCGTATCACCATGGTTGTCGAAACGTAGAAATAAACAATGGTATAACTTAGCAAAGGCTGGAGCTAAGTTGATTCCTAAAATTGCTGATCAAACTCAAATGAATTCAGCAACTTTTAATAGTAGTGGGACCATCATTACAAGACAAGATAATAACGATTTAGATGACCTCTATGCTTTAGCTAAAAGAAGGGCTCAAACAACTCCTGAGATGGGAAACATAATGAGGTTAGATAAAAAAGAAGTGCAAAATAAAATTCCCATTCTTACGATTACTCACCCAGGAATTTTTGTTTCCGGAGGTAGTCGGATTAATGGGAATCTCTTCTGCAAGCATTTAGTTGCAATCGCCCAAAAACGAAATTTGACTCTTTATAAGGGCAGAGTGATACTTACTGGTGACCATACCATTAGTTTTAAAGATCAACTATTAAGTTTCGATCAAATTGTCATAGCTACCGGTGCTTGGGTAAAAGAAACACTTGATCCTCTTAACATTAAAGTAAAAGTCAGACCTCAAAAAGGACAACTGGTAGAATTAAAAGTATCTGATATTCCAGCTCATGAGAACATGCCGGTGATGATGCCAGAAGGAGAATATGACTTTATTCCGCTTGGACACGGAAAATTGATTATTGGAGCTACTCACGACGATGAAAAGGGCTTTGATTTAAAAGAGGAACCAAAGGTTAATGATGAATTGCTTAATTCAGCCAAAAAATTAATTCCTACCTTGGATTATTCTGATATTATTGGTAGTAGAGTGGGAACGAGAGCTTATACAGATGACTTTGCTCCCTTCTTTGGTTCAATCCCCAATTACAAAAAATTGTTGATCGGTAGTGGTCTTGGATCGTCGGGTCTAACTACTGGACCAATGATTGGAAAATTATTATCGGATTATATCGTTTTTGGCACTACTAAAGACTGGGATATGTACGAAAAACCAATCTCTAACTACGTTAATTAATTAGAATGAAGAGCTTGAAAAGCTAATTCGTGAGCACCTAGATTTTGAGTGTCTGGAATCCATTTAGTTAACACCATTGCGAAATGATTTTGTAATTTAACGATTTCATCAACGTATTTTTGATAATGTTTGGCGTATTGTTTATTAAGACTGTCGCTTAAAATGGAACTGTCAGTGTAGTACAGGACAGTAATATCACTTGGATGCTTGTTAATACTATTTAAATGATCACAAAGCTCTCTTAGGGCAGTGAGGCATGCTTTGAATTCACCAATATGATTATTCTTTGCTTTACATTGCTTTTTAATTTGAATTTGTTGTTTTTGATGAAGAATTAAAATTCCAATTCCACATTGATTACTTTTAGGTTTAATGGCTGCATCAGAATATAATTTATACATTAATAAATTACTCCATTCGTTTAATAAAGAGGTTTAGACTATGATAACTCAAAAGAGAAAATTTTTGTATCAACCAAGTATCACTACTAGTATTATCTGCTGGAGTTGGACGTTTATTGTTTTGCTAATTGGGGTGATCATTTGGTTAGAAATAACTCACTTTCAAGAAATTACATTAGGTTTTTTTATTGTTTTTATCCTACTATCATGGATTCAAATTCACTTTAGAAAGTTAATCTTATCAAATAAGACGTTAACAGTGCGGAGCGTGTTTCATCCCAAGGGGATTCAAATGAATATTAAGGACATTATTGATATTCATTCCAAAAAATTTCAATTATCTTTCAACTATAAGAATAAAAACTATAATTTTATACTTCCCAACAATTCTATCATCGAATTAAAAGAAGCTTTTAGCACTGAAGTAAAAAAATAGAGGGTGTATGAATGAAAACTGACGTTGAAATATCACAGGAAAGTCAATTAGATCCGATTCAAGATATTGCAAGTAAACTTTCGATTCCCAAAAACGAAGTTGATCCATACGGAAAGTACATGGCAAAAATATCAGGTAATACTCGTGATCGACATACTAAAAAGAAACTGATTTTAGTAACTGCTATTAATCCCACTCCGGCTGGAGAAGGGAAATCCACTGTATTAATTGGTCTTGGCGATGCGTTAAATCAACTAAATAAAAAAGTTGCCATTGCTTTGCGGGAACCTTCTATGGGTCCTGTGATGGGAATGAAAGGTGGAGCAGCCGGAGGCGGATTTGCTCAAGTTGAACCAATGGTGAACATTAATCTTAATTTTACGGGAGATATTCATGCTTTAACTTCTGCTAATAATACTCTAGCGGCACTGATCGACAATTCGATTCAACATGGAAATCCTTTACATTTAGATCCACGTAAAATTCAGTGGCACCGAGCGATGGATGTTAACGATCGTGAACTAAGAAATATGGTGATTGGACTAGGTGGGTCTAAGTCCGGCGTTCCTAGAGAAGAGCATTTCGAAATCACAGCTGCAAGTGAATTAATGGCCATTTTGTGTCTATCAACTGATTTAAATGATTTAAAAGAACGTATTAAGAATATTTTAATTGGATACACTTATGATAATGAACCAGTTTTTGTTTCAAATCTGGGGGTTGAAAGTGCTTTAACAATTATTTTAAAAGATGCGATTAATCCTAATCTAGTTCAGACGTTAGAACATACCCCAGCGTTTGTTCACGGAGGACCGTTTGCTAATTTAGCTATGGGGTGTAACAGTGTTCAAGCTACTAATGCAGCTCTTAAAGTTGCTGATTATACGTTAACTGAAGCAGGATTTGGTTCTGATCTAGGTGGTGAGAAATTCATGGATTTGGTAGCACCACACTTAAACGCAGATCCGAATGCAGTCGTAGTAGTTGCATCAATTCGTGCTCTAAAGTTCAATGGTGGGATTAGTAAAGAAAACTTAGCCACCCCAAACGTGGAAGCATTAAAATCTGGAGTAAAAAATCTTGATCATCATATCCAAGCAATGAAATCTTTTAACAAGCCAATTATCGTCGCCATTAACCAGTTTAATGATGATGCTCCTGAAGAAATTAAGTGGTTAAGTGATCATTTAAGGAAACAAGACGTAGAATTTGGTATTAGCAAATCATTTCTTGAGGGTGGTAAGGGTTCAATTGACCTTGCTCAGAAATTAATCAAACTTGTTGATAATAATACATCCATTAATCGAGTTTACAATGACGAGGACTCCTTGATTGATAAAATTAATAAAGTCGCTAAAAAGATTTATGGAGCAAAGGACGTCGTGCTTTCTGGGAAAGCCATGAAGCAATTAAAGGGCATTGAAAAAAATGGATGGGATAAACTACCGATCTGTATTTCTAAAACTCAATATTCTTTATCAGATAACCCCAAAAAATTAGGCGATCCAAGTGGGTTTACTTTGCATATTACTGAATTATTGCCGAAACTAGGAGCAGGATACATTGTGGCGATGGCTGGAAAAGTAATCACTATGCCGGGATTGCCTAAGCATCCAGCTGCAGCAGAAATGGATATTGATAAAAATGAAAAAATCACCGGATTATTCTAAAAAACAAATCTTGGCATGGATATGTTTGGCACTAATGTTTTTTATTCTCCTGATTTTTGATCAAATTTCGAAATGGTGGATTCGGATTAACATTCCACTTGGAAAAGAAATTCCATTCGTTCCTGGAGTTATATCATTGACTAATATTAATAACACAGGTGCTGCTTGGAGTTTTCTTGCTGGGAAATCTGTCATCTTTGAATTCATCGCCACTGGAGCTGTTTTGGTTTTTATGATATTTATTTACATCGAAAGATATCATATCGGATACTTGTTTGGTTTAATATTGATGTTGGTTGGAACGATTGGTAATTTGCTAGATCGGTTGTTTCTAGGAGCAGTTACCGATATGATTCAATTAGATTTTATAAATTTTCCAATTTTTAATATAGCTGACTCCTGTGTCACGATTGGTGTGATCGTCCTGTTCTTAGTTATCGTATTAGCAAAACCTGAGAGTGAGAAAAATGCAAAATAGAGAATTTAAAGCTGATAATGAAAACGAGCGACTTGATAAATTGGTTTCGGATCACTATGAAGATTTAAGTCGTAGTCGTGCAAATGAATTGATCAAGGATCATTTAATTTTAGTTAATGGTGATACTAAAAAGCCAAAATACAAATCCCAAAATAATGACCTCATTCAAATTTCTATCCCTGAGCCTAAACAAATGAATTTAGTACCAGAAAACATTAAGCTGGATATTATTTATGAAGATGATCAGGTAATTGTGGTCAACAAACCACAAGGTATGGTAGTTCATCCAGCTCCCGGTCATCCTGATCATACGTTAGTTAATGCGCTGTTATATCATACAAAATTATCTTCTATTAATGGAACAGTCAGACCAGGAATTGTTCATCGCATCGATAAGGATACTTCTGGATTGTTGATGGTAGCTAAGACCGATATTGCTCATAGATCATTGTCCAAACAACTAAGGGAAAAAACTAATCGCAGAAAGTATTTAGCGTTGGTTCATGGTAATATTAATGAAGAACGCGGTACCATTGATGCTCCGATTGGTAGATCTTTTAAAGACCGCAAGAAACAGGCAGTAATTCCCGGCGGAAGGAATGCCATCACTCATTTCCACGTTCTTGAACGGTTTGGTGGGAAATATACTTTAGTGGAATGTCAGTTAGAAACCGGAAGAACTCATCAAATTAGAGTCCATATGAAATATATTGGTCATCCACTCGTTGGCGATCCACTTTATGGACCTAAAAATACCATTAAAGGGAAAGGACAGTTTTTACATGCTGCTGAACTGGGATTTAAACATCCAGTTACACATGAAGAACTCAATTTTAAAGTTCCAGCACCACCAATTTTTCAAAAAACAATCGATCAATTAAGAAAACAGTATTCTGATATCAGTTAAGGAGTGACATTTATGGCAAAAGAGAAAGTTGTAGTTGATGGCATGGCCATGCAACGTGCTTTGACACGAATCACTTATGAAATTATTGAGAAAAATAAAGGTATCAACGACTTAGTTTTAGTTGGTATTAAGACTCGTGGAGTTTATTTGGCAAGAAGAATTGCTAAACGCTTGGAAAAACTTGAAAATGCTAAAATTCCGGTTGTGGAACTAGATGTAACCAAATATCGTGATGACTTAAAGAACCGAAAAACAAAGCCTAATCCAACTAATAATGATGGGGTAGACATTAATAATAAAAATGTAATCCTAGTTGATGATGTGTTATACACTGGTCGGACTGTCCGGGCAGCATTAGGAGCAATCAATGAAATGGGAAGACCGAAGAGAATTGGTTTAGCTGTATTAGTTGATCGTGGTCATCGTGAACTACCAATTCGGGCTGATTTTGTTGGGAAAAATATTCCTAGTTCAAAGGACGAAAAAGTTAATGTCTTGGTTTCAGAAATTGATGATCGTGATTCTGTCGAAATCGTTTCTAATAAGTAAGGGACCTTCATTATGACTAAAAGATATTTAATCCTAAATGATGGCACTTCATTTGTGGGAAAATCGATGGGGGCTGAATCAACCGTAACGGGCGAGATTGTTATGAATACGAATCTTAATGGCTACCAGGAATCAATCACAGATCCAATTTATCACAATCAAATCGTGGCATTCACACAGCCTTCAGTTGGAAATATCGGAATCAATCGAAAAAACTATGAGTCTATTTTGACATCAGCTAAGGGTGTGGTTGTTCATCATAGTGAGGATATTTCAACTAGTTACTTAAAAAATATATCTTTAGATACATTTCTTAAGCAACGTAATATTCCGGGGATAACTGCAATTGATACTCGTTATCTTTTGAAATACATTATGGCACATGATATTTCAAAAGCGAGTCTCGTTGATGTTAATGATGAACATGCATTTGATCAGTTAAATGCAGCCGTTTTAAGTAATCAGCAGATTCAACAGGTTGCCACACCCAAACCTTATTTGGTCCCTGGGAATGGCAAAACCGTTGCGGTACTTGATTTTGGCTTAAAAGAAGGGATTATTCGTCAATTATCTCAAAGGAATTGCAATGTAATTGTGCTTCCCTTTGACACTTCATACCAAGAAATCATTGATCTTGACCCAGAAGGAATTATTTTATCAACAGGGCCTGGATCTCCGCACGAAATTGATGAAAGTGTTTTAAAGACGATTTCTAAATTAGAACAGGCACTTCCAGTTTTTGGTATGGGATTAGGGCATGAATTGTTAGCTATGGCTAATGGAGCCAGTGTTTATCGAATGAGACTTGGACACCATGGAAGCAATCATCCCATTCAAAAAATTATTACTAATCAAATTATTTATGCTAATCAAGCTCAGGATTATGCCGTAGATCCAAATTCTATCGACACATCAAAACTAATTGTGACATACATAGACTTAATCAATGGAACAGTTCAGGGAATTAGGCACCGTGACTATCCAAGTTTCTCAGTTCAATTTTCTCCGGATGGGTCTAGTGGTCCAACTGACAGTATTGACTTATTTGATGAATTTCTAGAAAGTATCACAGCTCATGGGAGATAGCCTAATGAAAGACGATATCAAAAAAATACTAATAATCGGAGCAGGACCGTCTGGAATTGGTCAAGAATGTGAGCTTGATTCCGCTGCATTTCAAGCACTAAAGGTTTGGAAGAAACTTGGGATTAATACTTTTCTTTTGGATAATAATCCATATTCAGTAATATTACAGGAAATGAATCCTGATAATGTTTCCATTAAACCTGTTAATACTGAAAATGCTAAACATGTTATTGAAACAGAGAACATTGATGCAGTTACCTCAGTTTTCGGCGGAGTTAATGCACTAAAGGTTATTCAACGCTTAAATAAAAATGGAATATTAAAAGAAAATAATGTAAATATTATTGGTTTAAATGATGATAACATTGATCTGTTTAACAATGAAAATCGATTGAATCAAAGATTAAAAGAATATGGGATTCCCACCCCTGATTATTATATTGTTGATAATTTTGATGATTTAAGGAATGTAATTGATAAAATTTCATTTCCAATTTCTGTTAGACCGTTAGATCCTAAAGTTCGACAACAACGGTTGATTTTTCAAAACATGGAACAAATAACTAACGATGCTGATACCATCTTTGAGGAGTCAAAGTCTAGTAAATGCCTAATTGAACGGGAAATTGTCGGCTACAAAGAAGTTGGAACGGTTTCACTGCGTGATACAATGGGGACAAAATTGATGGTATCTTCTTTAGAAGATATGAATCCAGTCGGAGTGAATTCAAATGATTCGGTCGTTTATACCCCGGCACAAACTTTAAGTGATACCCAGATTCAAATGATGCGATCAATTTCATTTCAGGTCATGGACGTTTTGGGAATCAAAGGCGTTTGTCATGTACAATTTGCTCTGAATACTGAAACAAATGATTGTTTTGTTCTAAAGGTAAATCCTAGTTTTAACATGAGTACTACCTTAGCAGCAAGATCAACGGGATATCCAATTGCCTTAGTTACCTCACAATTATTATTAAATTATCCAATTACTAAAATTAAGTTACCAGCACGTTTTCATAAATTTACGACGGTGCTTCAACCAATCAGTGATCATATCACGGTAAAAATCCCCATCTGGCCGTTTGAGCAATTACCTGATGCTGATTCACGACTTGGAACTAAAACCAAATCCATTGGATCAGTAATTGGGGTAGGTCGTAGTTGCGAAGCCGCTTTGTTAAAGGCCATTAGAAGTTCGCAATCGAGTCCAAAAGATGTTTTGCCAAGTTATTCTGAACTTTCCGAAGATGAACTAATTTCACAATTAATTCACCCAACCGATATCCAACTCCCAATTCTATTTGAAGCCCTCTCACGTCATTATAGTATTGAAGATTTACAAGAATTGACCAAAATTGATCAATTTTTCTTTGTGATCATGGCAAATATTGATAAGAGTCGATCGTATATTTTTAAACACCAAAATGACGCTAAAGCTTTCAGGTTAGCTCATGAAATGGGATTTGGTGATGGAATGTTGTCATCCATTTGGCATACAGATATCAATCAACTTCGTCAAAAGGATTCTTATAAAACCTATAAAATGATCGAACCAACGGCTGGAGAATTTCCCGAAAAAATTAATTCCTTTTATGCTAGTTATGAAATTGACAACGAATCTAATCAAATCGGGAATAACACCGCACTAGTAATTGGAAAGGGTAGAAATAAAATTGGCCCCAATATTGCTTCTGATTTCTATACTAGTGAAATATTAATTCAACTTAAAAAGATTGGATTTGACACTGTAATTTTAAATAATAATCCTAATTCTGCCTCCTTAGCGCCAATGATGAGTGACAAGCAGTACATTGAACCAATTCAACTGGGAGAAATTTTAGACGTCATTCAAACTGAGAAACCCCAATACGTCTTTCTGCCGGGTAATCGTCACTTCCTAATTCGTGAACTTAGCAAGTATCATGATTTCAAGTTGGTGGTTTTACCACCAAATCAAAAAGATGCAGTTTGGTATGGATCTCATGTTGATTTTGCGTTTGATTTATTAGTAACGGAGAACAAAATAGTTCCAATTTCAACCGTGGGGTTTAAATCCGGTGATGGAAACGATGACGATATCAGTCTTCAAACAGATTATTATGTTCCTTATGGTAAAGATGTTTTGAATGTGGAAGGGCTAGTTGAACGAGCTAAGGTAGCGGTGAAAAATCAAAGTCTTCATGGACTAGTTCAGGTTCTTTTTTACAGGGATCAAGACAAGATTAAAATTACTGGTGTGAGACCACTTCGAATTACCGAGACCGTTCTTTTAAATATGTCCACTGGAATTAACTGGATTGGGGTGCTGGTCAGGATGGCAACCGGACATTTAAATATTGATAAAATTGTAAATACCGTTCCCAAAATTGATTCTTCAACACACTTTACGGTGATGCAGGCTTCTTTCCCATTTAAGCAACTTGGAGTGTACGATTATCAAAAAGACCGATCACTCGAGTCAGGGGCTAAATTATCAATAGGTCATACTATTAACGAAGCAACCAACAAGTTATTGAAGTAAAAAAACAAGATACTAATTAGTATCTTGTTTTTTACTATTCTCTCTTAAATGTTTAACAATTGCTTCCGTTGGCGTTACGTAAATCGTATTTTGCCCCCGATAGGTAACAAAACCGGGTTTCCCTCCATTGGGCTTTTTTACAGCTTTTACTTTAACGTAATCAACTGGCACGTTAGCAGATGCTCGTGCTTTGGAAAAATAAGCAGCCAGTTCAGCAGCTTGAAGAATTGTCTGTTCAGTTGGATTGAAAGATCTAATTATTACATGAGATCCGTGGATATTTTGGACATGAAGCCAAGTATCACGTTTATCTGCTGTCCGAAGGGTAAGTTGATCATTTTGTAAATTATTTTTACCAACCAAAATTATCTCACCATCATCTGAGACAAACTTTTCAGGTTTGCTAACTTTAGTTTTATGATGTTTACTGTTACCTTTTTTTGGCTTCCTAATGTATCCACCATTTTTTAATTCTGTCTTAATGTCATCTAAATCACGTGGATCCGCGATTTCAATTTGGGATTCAATACTCTCAAAATAATCAATTTCATCCTGACATTCCTGGATTTGCTTAACTATATATTCCTTTGCATTTCGCTTTTTATCGTATTTTTTAAAGTATTTTTGAGCATTTTCAGAAGCTGAGAGGGAAGGATCTAGTGAGATAATGATCTCCTTATTATTATTGTAAAAATTGGGTAGTTTAATCTCTTTAGATCCAACTTTAACTTGATTTAAATAAGTCATTAAAATCTCACCTTTAACCCGTAGGTCATCTGCATGCTCAGATTCTTCTAAAGTCTTTTGTAATTTTTTAAGCTTTTTTCGATTCTTTTTTAATTCATTTTTGGTAATTCGAATTAATTGTGACCCTTGTTCTCGAACGCGCTCACGTTGAACCTTAGTTTGGTAATATTCATCTAACATTTCGCTTAAAGTTTTAAATCTTTTATCCGGCTGAATGCCGATATATTGAAATGCTGAAAATTGTAATTTTCCCTTCATATCATTTCCAATAATAGGTTCTGGATTTTCGAAATGATTAAAAAATTTCCAATATTTTTGTTTTAAAGTTGATCCAGATACATGAAGGGCACTTGCGAGCGCATAGGACGTATCAGTCCCAAGTCCTTGAAGATATTTACGTAATTGAGTAGCAAATACATCTACATTTGGAAACTCACGATTGATTTTTTCAATTTGTGTAAATTCTTTTTCGTTAACTTGAAATGGATCAATCAGATCTTGTTTTGGGGGTTGAATATATTTAGATCCTGGAAGAATGGTTCGGTATCGATTTTGAGCAGATGAAATTCTTCTAACTGAATCAATTATTGATGAATCTTTAGCTTGAACTAAAATGATGTTACTATGACGTGCCATTACTTCAATGACAAGGACTAATTCCTCAATATCACCTAATTCATTCCTTGTATTAAAATGAATGTGAATAATCCGATCATTGTTTACTTGATGAATTTTGCTAATAAAACTTCCACTTAAATGTTTTCTTAACGTCATTGCAAAGTTAGTTGGAACTTTCGGATTTGTAAAAGGGACGTTTGTAATTTGTACTCGAGCGTATGAGGGATTCGCTGATAATAATAACTGATAATTATTATGATTAGAACGAATAGTTAAAATAATTTCATTAGGGTAGGGCTCGTTTATTTTTGAAACACGTCCGTTTAGTAATTTGTTATTTAATTCATGACTCATTGCATGTGTAAATGATCCGTCAAATGACATATATAACACTCCTTTTGGCTTCATTGTCCAGTATAACTTATATTGTTGAGTGGTAGCACATAAATATTAAATCCATAATCTTGTATTAGGCAATTAATGGTATAATATTTTACGGAGGAATATCAATGAAAAATAGTTTAACTGCTCTTAGAGTTGTTGGAAAAATGCATCAACAACAGCTCCAAGCTCTTACCAAAAAATCAAATCTTACTATTTCAGAATGGCAATTGTTAATTGCCATTGACGATGGCTATACGACCCAAGAATCGCTTTCTAAGTCAATGAAATTAGATACATCAACTTTATCGCGACAATTGAAACGATTAGTTGTAAAAGAAATGATTCAAAAGAAAGTCATTGGGCAGGATAAACGCCAGTTAATATACAGTATTACTGATAAGGGTAAGAAGGCATGTCATCAAATTAGTAATGACTACGAAGATCTTTCCACACAAATTTTTAATCAGTGGACTGATGAAGAAAAGAATCTTTTAAAGATTCTCCTCAATCGATTAGAAACAAGTATGAAGAAAATCCGTAAATAGGTTAGGTGAAAGAAATGAAGACAGCGATTGTTACTGATAGTACATCGTATTTATCTAAGGAAGATATCAAAAAATATAATGTTCATATTATTCCAATCTCCGTAATCTTCAACGGTAAAAGTTACCGCGAAGGAATTGACATTACAAATAAGGAATTCTACCAAAAGCTTAAAGAGTCACCCAAATTACCGACGACTTCACAGCCGCCAATTGGAGCACTAATTGAAGAATATAATAAATTAGCTGACGATGGTTATGATGCAGTGATTAGTATTCATTTAGCTTCAACCATTTCTGGCATGTATCAAGCAGTTTGTAATGTAGCCAAAATGATGGATAACATCAAAATTTATCCTTTTAATTCTGGAATTACTGTTGATCCAATGGCTGCTTTAGTGAAATATGCAGTTAATTTAGCACAAAATAATGTTCCTCCAGAAGAAATTATTCAAAAACTTAAACTTCTTCGGTCAACCATTGATGAGTTAATTGTTGTCGATGATTTAGATAACCTAGTGAAGGGCGGGCGTTTATCAAATGCAACAGCGTTTGTAGGTGGACTATTAAACATAAAGCCCATTTTAACTTTTGATAACCAAACTGATGAGATCGTAGCATTTGATAAGGTTCGTTCTAAGAAAAAGGCACTTAAACGTGTTGAAGATTTATTTTCTCAAGCAGTATCAAAAGCCAATTATCCAATTGAAGTTGCTGTAATTGATGCCAATAACCCTAAAGAAGCTGATGTTTGGCAGAAATCCATTCAAGAAAAATATCCAAATATGAAAGTTACACGCGGATCATTCGGACCAGCAATTGGAACCCATTTAGGTAGCGGAGCTCTTGCATTAGGATGGATCAAAGATATTAATAGATAAAATAAGTTTGAAATTAAAGAACACCAAAAATGGTGTTCTTTTTAATATATATTTATAGAGGGAAACACTTAATTATTTATTCTTTTTCTAGTTTACATAATATATATTATACGAAGTAGACTTAATTTTAAGAAAAGACCAATTCATACTCATTTTAGATTATCATCATTTGTATAACTTTGAATTGATTTTGCAACTTCATCATTTGGATTCACAATAATTTGATCTGACTGTAGATTCATCTACTTTTAAAAGTTTTCGCGAGTAATTCTTGATCGTTACTATCGTTTCCAAACGCAATCTAGTTTCTAATAGTTGCTATCGGTTATAATTCTTAATGTACTGAATTTGTTAATATTTTGAGCTGTCAGGTCAATATTCTTTTCGCCAAAATGACGTATTTTGTTTAATGAATACTGTATTTTATCAATTAAGTCACTATTTATGTCCAATAAGATGATTTTAACGGCTTTTTTGATTGATGAGATA
This sequence comes from Fructilactobacillus sp. X3R2C1, assembly GCF_059901235.1. Classification (NCBI taxonomy): domain Bacteria; kingdom Bacillati; phylum Bacillota; class Bacilli; order Lactobacillales; family Lactobacillaceae; genus Fructilactobacillus; species Fructilactobacillus sp. X3R2C1. Next base: position 203,697 of record NZ_JBWXVA010000002.1, on the reverse strand, counting down.
GCTACATTTTCAGCTAATTAATTTGGATCTAGTTGCTTAAATATTGGATTTAAAGCGCTTACTTTATCACTGTAATTCCAATTATCATCAATTATGTAATTTAAATCATATTTTTTAATGATATTTTTAGTCAATTGTATATCACAATTACTAATGGGTTTTATTGAATAAGTATGACTATTTCTTGATACAAGCGCCCCATTTGCACCTATTAATGTCTTATTTTTAAATGTTGGTACGCTTGAAATTAGATATCTGATTGGTCTGGTTGAATCAAAGATAATTTCATTACGTTTTGCTAGTTGTTTAATTGCATTTACAATTCCGAATTTATTTCAACACCATTAAAGCTCAACGTTCCGTCAACATCAAAGTCTTATTTAAATAGTTTCTGTACTCAATGATACGTTATTAATGAGTGCTTTTAAATAACCCACATTATTGGCTTGTTTTCAAAAAAAATAACAACAGCATTTGTTGTTATTTCATCGATTAAATTTTTGATTATTTTCAGCGGTTAAACCGGTCTAATCTAAATGGTTCTAAGTTATAAGAATTTGATTTTCCAAGAGTTTGATCACTTAATAGTTTACCAAGTACACTGGCAAATTTGAATCCGTGTCCACTTAATCCAGTTACAATTTGAATCTTATTCATGGATGGAATACGATCAATAATAAAATCACCGTCAGGAGAAAGATCATACGAACATGTACCACCATGGTCAATACCATCAGTCCCTGTCAAATGATGATTTAGTAATGGATCGATTTCATCTAAATCTTCAGAATAATCGCCAAAATTGCCCCTTTCTTTTCTATTTTTAATCTTTTGACCACCCTGGTGACGTCCAATTTTAATGGTGCCATTACTTCCTGGGAAACCGTAATACTGAATAGCATTTGCAAGTTCTACCGTAAAAGCTGGGAACCCTTCATTTTCATTTAAACCGTTATCGGCGACGTTAAACCATGCAAATACCTTTCTTGTTGGCGTGATTGGTAAATTTGGCAATAGTTGTTTGACCCAGGTTCCTGCTGATAAAATGACATTTTTGGCATAAAAAGTATGATCTTGTGTTTTAATCTCAACAATTCCATTGTCTTGCTGATCAATCTTTCTAACAAAACTATCAAAGCTTTGGGTAACGCCATTATTTTTAGCACCTTCGATATATGTTTTAATAATTTCCTCTGATTCTAAATACCCTGCACCTGGCTCTAAAATCCCTTCGTATTGATCGTTAAAATTCCAGTTATGCCATTGATCGTGAATTTCAGTTGAAGTATAAGGAACAATATCAATATCGTAGTCATTGGCAGACGCTTTGATATTATTTAAAAATGCTGAATCTTTTGGCCCAACGGTCAGAACGCCAGTTTTATGGAAAAGACGTTTGCCCGTCTGTTTCTGGAGTTTATCCCATAATCTTTGAGCTTCTAGTAGTAGCGGGATATACTTCTCTCCCTCACCATATGCATGCCGGATAATTCTAGTCTGCCCGTGATGTGATCCTAGTGTATGTGGGGGTTTAGCAATATCCAGCTCTAAAATATTGCTATTATTTTGACTGGCGTAATATCCTGCCGCCGAACCAACTGATCCTGTTCCAATGATTGCTAAATCAAAAATATTATCAGACATATTATGCCTCCGTTGTTTTATTATATTAAAAGAAAATACAAAAAAGCTCTTGAAACAAAAGTTTCAAGAGCTTGGACGAATAAACGCGGTACCACCGAGCCTTGATTGTCAGTTTTCTGCCAATCCTCAGTAACATTGCTAATTATATCTAGAATAAATTAAGCAGTGTATAGCGCTCTAATGGACGCCATCCAAATATGACTTGTAAATAACTTGTCTATATATGCTCCAAGACCATTTTCCTAAATGCCAATACGCAAACATCTCAGCGTCGCTTGCTTTCTGTATCATGGTTGGTTCAGTACTCATCTTTTCTTAGCATTTTCTTTAGACAGTACATTATGCTTAACCAACGTTTTTGTCAATGATAATTAATCAATAATTTTTAAAAATTTACTGATGACTAATTCAAATCCCCATCAGCAATTTTTTCAAGCATTGGTCTTGAAGGGATGAAAAAAGTTTGACCAGTTAATAAGGTTGAGAACGTTAACAAGAAATCATCTTCATCAACCATCTGTTGAAGCATGCCCTTAATAACGTGCCAGTATCGTGAATACGCAATAAAGTAAGTTCCTGTATCATTGTTAGCAGGATCAGAATAAGGAACATTCATCCTGACAATTTTTTGTTCAACTCCGTCAACGGATGTGTTTGAAGTTACATTATGGGCATTTTTAAATTTTTCTTCATCCGGTAATTCTAAGTCAGAAAATTTCTCTCTTCCAATGGCTTTATCTTGAGTAGTAGTATCTAGGTGATTCCAATAGTCCATGTTATGATGCCATTTTTGTGCAAAAGCATATGAACCATTGATAAATTCGGGATCTTCATCACCAATAAGCGCGTATGGAGCAACATCTTCAACTTGTGGAACTTCAGTCCCATCAATGAAACCAATGATAGCTCTTCCCTCTAAATATCTAAAACCATGAGTTTCGTTCACTACTTTAGTAAAATCTCTTAAAAAGAGCATGAATTGTGTAGTAACTTCGTATACAACGGCTTCAGTATTAGCACGAATATGAAGAAAGATATCTCCCTCAGATGATGGCATCGAATAGTTTGGACCATTAACGCCTGTAAAGTCCTCTAATTCTTTAGGTTTATTAGCCTTCGGAAACAAGTAATCCCAAGCTTTACTACTAAAACCAATGGCAACTCTAAGGTTTGCTTTAGGCTCTCTAATTCTCATTGATCTAATAATGGATTGTGAACGATCAGCAAAATCTTGGATTCCCTCTTGAGCCGCTTTTTGATCTTTTCTAGTTAATTCTAAAGTAGCAAATTCAACGTTTTCACCAGTATCTTTCCAAACGTCTTGCGATTTATTTGGTCTTATCTTTTCTTCAGCCATTGTAATACCTCCCAGAATATACTCAGTATTAATATGAGATTAGAATTACTTTATTACTAATCTCATACCACTTTTATTTTACTACATATAACTAGTCATGAAAAAAGAATGTCAGATTGGCATTCTTTTTGTTGACTTATTTACTTCTTCCAATGATCATCAATGAACTTTTTCCGTCCACCACTCTCTTCCATTGCATAACGAAGTGGATTCTTCTTATAAAAGTCCTGATGATAATCCTCAGCCGGATAAAATGTTTGAGCATCTTCAATTTTGGTTACGATTGGTTCATCAAATTCACCGCTATTTTCCAATTCTTTCTTAGATTCTTCAGCAATTTTGCGTTGTTCAGGACCATTAACGTAAATAACGGGACGATAGGAATCACCACGATCTTGGAATTGTCCCATTGCGTCGGTTGGGTCAGTTTGATGCCAATAGATTTCAACTAATTTTTTATATGAAATGATGCTCGGATCAAAAGTAATTTTAACTGCTTCTGTGTGACCGGTAGTACCTGAAGCAACTTGCTCATAAGTTGGATTTGGGACATGACCACCTGTGTATCCAGATACAACGGAAATAATTCCTGGCATCTGATCAAATGGTTGGACCATGCACCAGAAACAACCACCGGCAAAAATTGCTGTTTCTTTTTTATCACTCATTAATAAAGACCTCTATTTCAGTCATTTGTATTATTCAACAAACTTTTTGTATTTGCCATACCCTTCTTCGTCCATCTTATCATAAGGGATGAACTTAAGAGCGGCAGAATTAATACAGTAACGTAAACCACCCTTATCTTGCGGTCCATCTGGAAAGACGTGTCCTAGATGGGACGCAGAGTCTGCGCCACGAACTTCTTGTCTAATCATACCAAAAGAAGTATCAGTATCATTCTTTAATTCGTCTTCACTAATTGGTTTAGTAAATGATGGCCAGCCACAACCAGCGTCATACTTATCAGCAGAACTAAATAATGGCTTACCATTTACAACATCAACATAGATTCCCTTTTTATAAAAATTATCATATTTGCCAGTAAATGCAGGTTCAGTTCCAGCATTTTGAGTTACGTTGTATTGCTCAGGTGTTAAGCGGTTTCTCAAATCATCTTTATTATTTTCAGCCATAATATAAACCTCCTATTTGTTTCTATATTTAATTTATATCTTATCCAATTAAATAGCAAACAATTTGTTTTAAACCAAAAAATCCACAATTAAGTGGATTTTTTATAACTATTCTTTTTCTAATGCATCAGTTAATGGGGGAACAACTTGCTTTTTTCTAGAAACGACTCCAGGCAAATTCATAATGTCATCATCATTGAATTTGTTATCAAAAGCTTGTTCGACCACGCTCTTTGGTTCCCCAACTACAATTAGTTCTGAATTACTATCAAGAATATTGGTTACAAGCACTAAGAATAAATCATAGCCCTTATCCTTAGATTCAGCCTTCATAGCTTTCTTAATATCATCAGCACGTTTGGTAATATCGTCTAAATCGACAACGTTAATTTGGTCGATCCTGACATTCTTACCACCTAACGTAAATGACTTAGCATCTCCGTCAATAAGTTGTTGATCAGTTTTTGCGTCAACGTTAGTCCCGGCCTTAAGCATTTTAACACCATAATCTTCGTAATCATCGATTCCGGCAATGTCAGCTAAAGCTTTGAGTGCATCGCGATCAAAATCAGTAGTAGTCGGTGATTTTAACAATAAAGTGTCAGAGATAATGGCTGACAACATTAAACCGGCTAATTTCTTGGGAATTTTAATACCCTCTTCTGAAAACATCTTAGTAATAATTGTACTGCAGCATCCATAAGGTGCAGCACGATAATACAAAGGTGCAGCAGTGTTAAAACCATTAATTCGGTGATGATCAACAACATCAGTTACGGTTAATTGATCAATATCACTTACACTTTGTTGAGGTTCGTTGTGGTCGACTAGCATTACTTTATCAACTTCAGGTTTTGCACGTTCAATCACACGTGGTGCTTTAGTATCAAAGTAATCAAGCACATACTTAGTTTCAGCATTGGGATTACCTAAAGCGACTGCTTCTACATCATACCCGTCTTGTTTCTTCAAATATGCGAGTGCCATTGCAGCCACAATTGCATCCGTATCCGGTACTTTATGTCCAAAAACTAGTTCTTTACTCATGATTCTCTCTCCTCTTTTTCCATATTTCCAAGAGTCTCTGACGATCTCTAACTTCTATATTAATACTACTTAAGTATACATCTTTAGCCTGCTCATATTCTCCTACAAAACCACTAAATTCGTCAAATAATTTATTTAACCGCGGAATACCATCTTTAGTATCACGATAGACGGCAACGGCTTGAAGAGAAAAATCAGGAATAATATCAGTATAATAAGTATTCTTTTGAGCCATTTTAGTTCGATCACGTGTCATCATAAAGGTCTTCGGTAGAATTGTATTTAACCCAGATGATAAAGCAAATTCTATGATTTGCACTGGTCTTGTAAAACATGCTTCCATTTTTGGCATTTCATAGCGCTTAGCGCTGTAAATGTTCTTTAAAAATTGATTAAAGTAATAACCATTGGGAAAACCTACCATTGGCCCAACAACTTTTTTAAGATTAATTTTACTTCCAATTTTACTTTTATCATGATGAACATAGCACAAAGTATCGTGAGTAATCGGTTTAATGGCCATTCCCTTCCAATTATGCAATTTCTCATTTGGTAGGTACATAATGGCTAAATCAATTCTTCCACTTTCAAGATCAGAGATTAATGTTTGTTGAGTCAACATGTACATTTCAATTCGCAAATCTGGATTCTTTTCATAGAAATATAGGGCAAAATTTTCAAATATTTCATCTTCAATTGCAGAAAGAATTCCAACCTTAATTGTTCCACGGATTGAGCTTGAATATGATTCAATTTCATCAGTAGCATTATCAAGGATTCCATATACTTCCTCGGTAGCATTTTTTAAAGTATAACCCGCATCGGTTAAATGAATTTGTTTACCAACAGAATAAAATAAGTTAGCATGGAGCTTATTTTCTAATTTTTTAATTTGTTGGGATAGTGCAGGCTGTGTAATTCCTAAAATACCCGCAGCTTTTGTATAGTTCAGCGATTCAGATAATTGTAAGAAATATACCAAAGCCTTGGATGAAAATAATGATTCCCTCTTAGATTCTCTCAAAACTAATACCTCGCACTAACATTTATTATTATATTGTGTATATTATCACGAAATCACTATATTTACTATAGCAAATTATCAACTTGAGATTGTTTTAAAGTGTCGTGAGCAATCAAAATTGGAGTTCCAATCATCTTCGTATTCATTACGGACGATCCGTTTGATAAACGACCAGATGTTCCGTAGTCACCCAAGACCACTTCGTGTGAAGTCGCGTGATCAGTATAAATTTTAAGCGTTTCATCCCTAGAATCAATTTTGATAAAATCAGCTAACAGGTTACTTTTGGTTTTAAATTCTTTTAAAACTTTAATTCCTTTTCGTGCACGGCTAGTCACTGGAATGTCGCTTACTCTCATCTTTTTAAAGTGCCCATTTTGGAAAACAACTCCAATTTCAGACTCATCATTTACAAATTGCATGTTAACGACGTGATCATCATCAGCTAAACTAATTGCTTTCACTCCTGTGGTCCTCGGACCATTCAACGAAACTTCCTGCAAGTCGTATCTAAGGGCCATTCCCTTTTCTGTCATCAATAAGACACTACCAGGATCTTCAACCCGATTGTATGAGACATTGACTACTTTTGATAGCGGCCCCTTCAACTTTTCATACATTGCAGCACGACTTTTATAGGTACGACTAGGAAGTAATTTGCTAAATTCAGTGCGCTTAATATGGCCAGCACTAGTTGTAATTACAAATTCACCATCTTGTTTACTTAGATCAGAGAAGTCATAAACAGCAATGATTTTCTCATTGGCATCAAGCCCATTCATTCTTGAGATATGTTCTCCCGTGTCTTTCCACTTAACGTCTTCGACTTCATAAACACGGCGATAAATCATATTACCCTTGTCAGTGAACATAAACAGCGAATCACGAGTGTTTAATTCATTTAGGTAAACAGCATGGTCATCGTCTTTTAAGCCGTTATCAGTGATCTCAGACGCATTAAATGAGCGAATACTACTGCGTTTTAGATAACCATCATTACTTACCATTACCATTACATTTTCGTCTGGAAGCGTAACTTCCTCACTAACTTCCAGATTTTGAATTTTGTCTTCAATTTTAGTACGACGTGGATTACGGTAACGTTTTGCAATATCTCTAAGTTCGCTTCTTAAAACAGAGTCAAGTTCATCTGGACTTGCTAAAATAGTCTCATATTCAGCAATTTTAGCTGCCAAATCAGCGTTTTCTTTTTTTAATTCAGTAACATCTGTATTAGTTAAACGATACAATTGTAAGGCAACAATCGCATCCGCTTGTTTTTCGGAAAAGTCGTATTCAGAAATTAAATTATTTCGCGCATCTTGTTTATCTTTACTAGCACGAATGGTTTTAATCACCTGGTTTAGGATTGATAATGCCTTAATCAAACCCAAGACAATGTGTTGTCGTGCATTGGCTTTATCTAAATTAAATTTAGTTCTTTTAGATATAACATCGCGTTGATAATCCAAGTAAGCAACTAAGATTTCTTTTAGAGAAAGCCTTTTTGGTGCCATATTGCTAATAGCAACGACATTAAAGTTATACGAAATTTGCAGGTCAGTATTTTTGAACAAGTAATTTAAGATACTAGTACTATCAACGTCCCGTTTCAATTCAATTGCAATCGTTAATCCTTCACGATCTGATTCGTCTCTTACTTCGGCAATTCCATCAATTTTTTTGTTAATTCTAACCTCATCAATTTGTTTGACTAATTGAGCCTTATTAACTTCATAAGGAATTTCGGTTATCTTGATCATCTGTTTATTCCCACGCAATGATTCAATTGAAGTTTTAGAACGAATCATGATTCGTCCTTTGCCAGTTTCATAGGCCTGTTTAATTCCGTCAAGTCCCTGAATGATTCCGCCAGTTGGAAAGTCTGGTCCTTTAACGTACTTCATTAGATTGTCCAAAGTGGCATTGGGATGCTTTTGTAGATAAATTAACGCATCAATTACTTCACCTAGATTGTGTGGTGGAATTTCGGTGGCATATCCCGCTGAAATTCCAGTAGCACCATTTACTAGTAAGTTAGGAAATCTAGAAGGAAGAACGACAGGTTCATACTCCGTATCATCAAAGTTTAAAACCCAATCAACGGTATCCTTATCGATATCCCGCAACATTTCATCTGATATTTTACTTAAGCGAGCTTCTGTGTAACGCATGGCTGCTGGAGGGTCACCATCCATTGAACCATTGTTTCCGTGCATCTCAATCAACGGTTCCCGTAGTTTCCAGTCTTGACTCATACGAACCATAGCTTCATAGATTGAACTATCGCCATGAGGGTGAAAATTACCCATGACGTTACCAACTGATTTAGCTGCTTTTCTAAATCCCTTAGAAGAAGTATTGCCATCCTTATTCATGGCATACAAAATCCGTCTTTGAACGGGTTTAAGCCCATCACGGACGTCTGGTAATGCTCGCTCTTGAATAATTGATTTAGAATAACGACTAAACCGTTCGTCCATAACTTCTGAAAGAGTTAAATCTTTAATTTTAGATCTATGTGCCATTTCATCACCTCCAAGCTAATTTTTCTCAGTATTATCTAAAATACTTCCGTCTTCTTCGAGATTAAATTGAACGTTATTTTCAATCCATTTTCGACGTGGTTCTACTTTATTACCCATTAAAGTTGATACTTGTCGTTCTGCATCAGCTGCATCATCGATTCGAACTCGAATTAAAGTCCTTTTGGCAGGATCCATCGTAGTTTCCCATAATTGATCCGCGTTCATCTCGCCCAAACCTTTGAAACGCTGTAACGAATATCCTGATTTAAAATCTTTAATGTCTTGATCACGTTCTTCATTGGTCCAAGCATATTCTACTTTGGATCTCTTCCCTTTACCATGTTGCAATTTATAAAGTGGCGGTAACGCAATATATACCTTACCTGCTTCAATCATTGGCCGCATGTATTTATAGAAGAAAGTTAAAAGGAGGATCTGAATGTGGGCACCATCATCGTCCGCATCTGTCATGATAATAATTTTGTCATAATTTGATTCCTCGATCTTAAAATCAGTTCCTACACCCGCTCCTACTGTGTAGATAATCGTACTAATTTCCTCATTTTTCATAATATCAGGAAGTTTAGCACGTTCAGTGTTTAGAACCTTACCACGTAACGGTAAAATTGCTTGATGCTTTCGATCTCGTCCTTGCTTAGCGGAGCCTCCGGCCGAATCTCCTTCAACTAGAAATAATTCGTTTTCACTCGTATCTTTTGACTGAGCAGGAGTCAGTTTCCCAGAAAGGAGTCGTTCGCGTTTCTTTTTCTTTTTACCGTGTCGACTCTCTTCTCGAGCCTTTTTAGCAGCCTCACGCGCTGTGCGCGCATTAGTGGCCTTTTTAATCAAAGTTTTAGCAAAATCACTGTTTTCCATGAGGTAGTAGAGTAATTGTTCTGAAACAACACTATCAACAACTGACCTTGCAATCGGGGTTCCCAATTTTTCTTTAGTTTGACCCTCAAATTGGAGCAGTTCTTCAGGTACTTTTAACGCTACGACAGCAGTTAACCCCTCACGAACATCGTTTCCCTCCAGATTTTTGTCCTTGTCCTTTAATAAATCGACTTTACGGGCATACTCATTAAAAGACTTGGTCCATGCACTTCTAAAGCCGGCTTCATGACTTCCACCATCTTTAGTTCTAACATTATTAACAAATGAAAGCATATTTTCGGTATAGCCGTCATTGTATTGAGCAGCAACTTCAACTTCAATGCCATCTTTTTTCCCATCGAAATACATAACTTTTCCAAGTGTACTTTTGCCTTCGTTCAGATAGTCAACAAATTCCTTAATCCCATCTTTGAACTGAAATTCATCTTCACGAATCTTTCCGGGTCTTTCATCTTTAAGCGTTATTTTAACGCCCTTCAGCAAAAAGGCAGACTCACGAAGCCGTTCTGCCAAGATATCATAATTATAAGTTGTAGTAGTAAAGATGTCCGGATCAGGTTTGAATGTGACAGTCGTTCCGGTATGTTTATTGGTTTTTCCAATTTTTTTTAGGGTTCCAACAGGATGCCCACCATTTTTAAAATCTTCTTGATAAAGAGTACCATTACGGACAATTTGAACCGTTAAATGAGTTGAAAGTGCATTAACAACACTTGACCCAACTCCGTGCAATCCCCCCGAAGTTTTATATCCTCCTTGGCCAAATTTCCCACCAGCATGAAGAACCGTTAAAATTACTTCAGGAGTTGGTTTTCCAGAAGAATGCATTCCAGTTGGCATACCACGCCCATGATCAACCACTGTGATACTATCATCTTCGTGAATGGTAACGTTGATTTCATCACCATAGCCAGCTAACGCTTCATCGACTGCATTGTCAACAATTTCGTAAACTAAATGGTGCAATCCCTTTGAATCAGTAGAACCTATGTACATACCAGGTCGTTTTCGAACTGCTTCTAAACCATGTAAAACTTGAATTGAAGAGTCATCATACTCTTGCTTTTTTGCCTGTGTCATTAGGAAAGACTCCTTCTTTTAGTCATCGTTTTTAATAATAACCTATTTAAACTTGATTGCAAAGACGTTTTAAAGTTAGCTCATTTTCCCAAACTAAATTTTAAAATCATCTTTTTAATGATAAAATAAACTTTTGGGACTTATATATTACATTAATAATACGGAGGAAGATATGGTTAAATTTATTATTCTCCTAATCTTTGCTTATTTATTGGGATCAATTCCCAACGGAATTTGGATTGGCAAAGTATTTTTTCATATCGACATTAGACGACATGGCTCCAAAAATATTGGCGCTACCAACACTTATCGGGTACTAGGATGGTTTGCAGGAACCATTGTGATGATTCTTGATATTGCTAAGGGCGCCATTGCTACTTGGTTACCAATGCAGTTTGGAATCCATTCATGGTACCCGCTCATTTTTGGACTGGCAGCGATCTTAGGCCATACTTATTCGATTTTTGATCATTTTCGTGGTGGTAAGGCAGTTGCAACTAGTGCTGGGATGCTTTGGGCATATAACTTCGTCTTTTTCTGCATTGCGGCCGGAACTTGGATTATCTGTATCTTTGTTACTAGTATGGTAAGTCTTGCTAGTATGCTAGGCTTTACCATTATTGTTATTGCATCATTATTTGAAAACGATCCAGCACTGACAATTCTAGCAATTTGTTTAACAATCTTTACTTTCTATCGCCACCGGAACAACATCATTAAGATTATTCATGGAGATGAAAATCTCGTTCCGTTTGGTCTTTATTACTGGTACTTAAAATACGTAAAGAAATCCATTCCTTCAAAAAAACAGCATAAATAAGGGGCACTCAACGAGTGTCCCTTATTTAATTTAATCTTATTTAGAAGAAAGTAATATCAAAATCAGCATTTAAGCTTTCGTTCGGGTCAAGTTTACTTATATCGGCCTTATCTTTTAAAAATCCAGTACTGCCTTCCTCATCAGCAATTCCCCACCATGGTTCTAAACACACAAAGGGAGCATTTTTAGGATAAGTTGACCAGATACCAATGTACTTACAGTCGTAAGCAGTCAAAGCGACTCCATGCTCGGTGACATCTGATTGGAGCATAACGGTAGTTTGCTCATTATCAGATACATCAAGCACCTTTGCATCATGAATAAATAGGTCACGATTTAACTGTAGTGGATTGTTCAGCGTTTTTTCAATTGGATGTTTAATATTACTGTATCCATTCTGATCAATTCTAACAGTTTTATAGTCATGCTTTGGAGCAATCGAGACCGAATAATCATCAAATGTTTCTTTCTTAGGAAACAATGGGACGTTGAATCCTGGATGAGCTCCTAATGAGAAATACATTGGATCTGGATTGATATTTTCTACTACCATTTCAACCGCAATGGTGTGTTCATCTAGCTCATAGTGAATAGATAAATTAAAGTTAAAGGGATAAATCTTTCTAGTAGCCGCACTCGAATGCAACATAAAATTGACTTCGGTTTGGTTGTGAGATTCGATCTCAAACTCACTATCTCTAGCAAAACCATGCTGATACATATGATAACTGTTTCCATCGTAAATATAATCATCATCTTGAAGTCGACCAACGATTGGAAACAAGATCGGTGCATGACGCTTCCAGTACTTTTTATTAGCACCCCAAATATATTCAGTACCGCTTTGATCCTTAACCGAAACAATCTCAGCACCTTTTTGATTAATTCGAACCGTTAAGTAATCATTTTTTAGTGTAACTGGCAATTTAATCCCTCCCTTTCTTTATATATTATTTCACAAAATGTAGAAACTATAAAATATATCGTGCTATATTTTCATCAGCCGCAAGATTACCAACTTTGTCTTCAACGTATTGTTGGTTAATCGTAATATCACCCATATGCATATCTGGTCCTTCATACAAAATATCTTCAAGTAATTTTTCTAGAATTGTGTGAAGCCGTCTAGCACCGATGTTATCAGTATCATGGTTAACAGAATATGCAATATCAGCAATTTTTTCAATTGCTTCCTTAGTAAAAGTTACTTTAATATTATCCGTCCCAATTAATGCTACATATTGCTTAATTAATGCATCACTCGGTTCAGTTAAAATTTTAACAAAGTCATTCTTACTTAGATCATTTAATTCTACTCGAATTGGGAATCGACCTTGCAGTTCAGGAATTAAATCTGAAGGCTTACTATCAGCAAAAGCACCGGAACCGATAAACAAGATGTGATTGGTATTTATGACTCCATACTTAGTATTTACATTTACACCTTCAACGATTGGTAAAATGTCTCGTTGAACACCTTCTCTTGACACTTCTCCACGAGTTTGTTTGTTTCCACCAGTCAATTTATCAATTTCATCTATAAAAATAATCCCGGTATTTTCGGCACGTTTAATTGCTGAGCCATTCACTTTGGCATCGTCAATTAGTGTTTCTGATTCTTGATTGATTAATGCTTCACGAGCTTCTTTTAACGGAAGGACTCTTTCAACTTGCTTCTTCGGCAGCATACTCTCTAATCCCTGCAAGTTAATTCCCATTTGTTCCATTTTGCTGTTGTCCGCGTTTAGTGCAGTCGCTGGGTCATCAATGGAGATTTTAACTTCATGGTCCTCTAACTCGCCATTTTCAATTTGATTTAAAATTTGATCGGCATCATTTTTAATTTTATTCTTTTCGTCATTATCCATGAAGGGATCTTTTTGAGTTAACCAAGATAAATCTATTGGTTTCCCCTTCTTAAATGCTTTATTAAGTTCTTTAACCGTATCTTCTAATTTTTTATCATTATTTGCGATTGCTTCTGGATCATCTACGTGGTTTTCTTCGCGTGAAATGATCTCAGCCAAGTCCTTATTCGCTTTCTTTTCAGCTTCACGTCTAACGTTTTTAAACTCAATTTTCTTTTCCATTTGAACTGAGCTCTCAACTAAATCACGAACCATTGAATTAACATCTCCACCAACGTATCCAACTTCAGTGAATTTGGTTGCTTCTACTTTGACAAATGGAGCGTCTACAATCTTAGCCAAACGACGTGCAATTTCTGTCTTACCAACTCCAGTGGGACCGATCATCAATAAGTTTTTAGGAGTAATGTCCTCTTGCATCTGTGGGCTTAATTGAAGACGACGGTAACGATTACGCAACGCGATTGCTACAGACTTCTTAGCATCGTCCTGTCCAACAATATAATTATCTAATTGGGAAACAATTTCTTTTGGTGTCATTTGTTCTTCTTTTGTCATTAATTAATACCTCGGTTTATAGTTCTTCAGAAATTACATTGTGATTAGTAAAAATATCAATGTCAGCAGCGATGTTAATAGCAGCTTTGGCAATTTCTTCAGCTGACATTTCAGGCGCCTTATGTTTCATTGCAGTGGCTGCTGCTAATGCAAAATTACCACCAGATCCAATTGCTAAAATATCATCGTCTGGCTCAATTACTTCTCCTGAACCAGATACTAAAAGCAAATTATCATGATCGGCAACAATTAGCATGGCCTCAAGTTTTTGTAACTGTTGATCGCCGCGCCATTCTTGAGCTAATTTTACTGAAGCTCTTTTTAAGTTGCCGCTATATTCTTTCAACTTTTTTTCAAACTTTTCTTCTAGGTTAAATGCATCAGAAACACTTCCAGCAAAACCGACTCCAACTTTCCCATCAAAGATCCGACGGATTTTATGTGCGGTTCCCTTCATGATAACTTTTTCTCCCATAGTAACTTGACCGTCACCAGCTAGTGCAACGTGACCATTATGTCTGATGGCGCAAATTGTGGTAGCTTCAAATTTTACTGTCATAATTAAATTCCCTTCAAAAGTTAGTTTGGATTATCTTCATCAGGACGCTTAAAGAACTTCTGGTAGTTCTTAAGTAGTCCTTCTTTAGTAACATGAGTATAAATTTGGGTTGTAGATAAATCAGAATGACCAAGTAATTCCTGAACAGTTCTAAGATCAGCTCCATTATTCAACATTTGAGTGGCAAATGTATGACGAAGCATGTGAGGATGAATTGAACTATTAAGACCACTTCTTTTCATAATTCCATCTAAAATGTATTCAATACCGCGGCTTGACAGTTTATCACCATGCTGATTGATAAATAAGTAAAGATGGTCTTTATGATATTCACGCATAATTGGCGTTCGACATTTCTCCATATATCGTAAAATAGCACTTTTAGCATACCTTCCAAATGGCAGATAACGTTCCTTGTTTCCCTTACCTAAAACAAGCATGATTCGATTATCAAAATCAATGTCGTTAATATCAAGATTGGAGCACTCACTGACTCTCATTCCCGTCCCGTATAGAACCTCGAGAATGGCACTGTCACGAGTAGCAATTCGTTTGTCTTGATTACTTGCGGCTGTTTTAAAAAGAATGTCTAATTCTTTTTGATAAAAGAATCTTGGTAAATGCTTATTATGCTTTTTTATGTGAACATATTCAAACGGATTGTCCGAAATTAGTTCATTGTTTAGCAAAAAATTAAAAAAAGACCTTAATGAAGAAATTTTACGAGCGATGGTGCTGTTCTCATCTCCTCTATCGTGCAAAGTACCTAAGAAAACTTCAACGTCAAAATTGTCGATATTTTTAAAGCTTTTAGCATTTCCTGACGTCTGTAGAAATACATTAAACTCCTCAAGATCGTCTTCGTAAGCTTTAGCCGTGTCTTTTGAATATTGACGTTCGTTTACAATATATTTTACGAATAGTTCGATTAGTTTTTTGTTTTGCATTATTTTTTCCTAAGTTAAAGTAACTTTTTACATTTTACCTTATAAATAAAACCGTTCCGAGGAACAGCTATTTTAATTATTTCTGAATATCTTCTTTATAATCGCCGTTTGGACAAATAACTTGCATGCCACCACGAACCTTTTTTTCAACCAAGAAATGACCACACTTTGGACAATCTCGTCCAATTGGCTTATCCCATGAAACAAAGTCACATTCAGGATAACGTGAACATCCATAAAACAAACGATTCTTTTTTGTTTTACGTTCAATAACTTGGCCTTTCTTACACTTCGGACAAGTTACCCCAATTTCTTTGACAATTGCTTGAGTATTGCGGCAATCAGGAAAGCGTGAACAAGCGTAAAACTTGCCATACTTACCCATCTTTACGACCATCGGCGCACCACATATCTCACAGTTAAATCCGGCTAATTCATCCTTAATTTGAACATCTTCCATAAGCTGTTCCGCATGATCCACTTCTTTTGAAAATGGTTGATAGAAGTGATCTACAACTTCAACCCATTTTTCTTTAGCTTCTTCGATCTCATCCAATTTTCCTTCGACATCAGCCGTGAAATCAACGTTGACAATGTCAGGAAAGTACTCTTCAATAATTTTATTTACAATCTCACCGAGTTCGGTTGGTTCAAATCGTTTTCCAACTAGTTTAACGTAATAACGTTTTTGAATTGTACCTAATGTTGGCGAATAGGTAGATGGACGTCCCACTCCATTCTCTTCTAAAGTTTTAATCAGATTGGCTTCAGTGTATCGAGCTGGTGGTTGAGTAAAGTGTTGGTCTGGATTATTTTTAGATAATTTAACGGTGTCACCACTATTTAAATCAGGCAAGATATTATCTTTCTCTTTCCCATTTGAATAGACTTTCAAAAAACCTTCAAATTTCATCTTTGAGCCGTTAGCACGATACGTTACACCATTTTGTTCAATGGTTACTGTTTCAGTATCCATAATTGCTGGAGTCATTTGACTAGCTACAAATCGTGACCAAATTAAATTGTAAAGTTTATATTGATCCTTAGTAAGATATTGTTTAATGTTTGCAGGAGTCCGATAAACAGATGTAGGTCGGACTGCTTCGTGCGCATCCTGAGCGCCTTCTGGCATTTTCCCCTTAATTGGTTTATTAGCAGAGTATTCTGCCCCATACTTTTCATGAAGAAAGGTAGCTGCCTCATGCTTAGCAATTGATGAGATTCTTGTTGAATCAGTTCTCATATAAGTAATGAGACCCTGGCTTCCTTCTTTGCCAATATTAATTCCCTCATAAAGTTGCTGGGCAGCCATCATTGTTCGTCCAGTCTTAAAATTTAATTTCCGGTTGGCGTCTTGTTGAAGAGTACTGGTTGTGAATGGTGCGTTTGGTTGTCTCCGTCGTTCTTTTTTAGTGACTTTTGTAATATCAAAATCAGCTTTTGGATCAATTTGTTTTAAAACTTTTTGCACATCATCATTATTCGCAAGTTTCGCTTTCTTGCCATTAAGACCGTAGAAACTGGCTTTAAACTTTGAACGCCCAGACTTAAATTCAGAATCAATTGTCCAGTATTCTTCTGGCTCAAATTTTCTAATCTGACGTTCCCGATCAATCACTAACCACAATGCCACTGACTGCACCCGTCCGGCACTTAATCCCTTTTTTACTTTTTTCCAAAGCAGTGGAGAAATTGAATATCCCACTAATCGATCCAAAACCCGACGTGCTTGTTGGGCATCCACGAGATTCATATCAATCGTTCTTGGATGTTTGAAAGCATCCTTAACGGTATCTTTGGTAATTTCGTTAAAGACCACCCGATTTTGATCATTAACGTCAAGATTCAATACGTGAGAAACATGCCAGGCAATTGCCTCACCCTCACGGTCAGGGTCAGATGCTAAATAAATCATCTTCGACTTCTTAGCCTCAGACTTTAGCATTTTAATTACGTCACCTTTCCCCCTAATTGAAATGTAATCAGGTTTAAAATCGTCTTCAATGTCCACGCCCATCCTACTCTTAGGGAGATCACGAACGTGTCCTTTACTTGCTACGACCTTATAGGTACTTCCTAGATACTTTTGAATCGTCTTTGCCTTAGCTGGCGATTCGACAATCACTAATTTTTTCTTTCTTGAACTTGCTTTACGTTTTTTTGTTTTAGTTGTTTTCTTTGTCTTTGCTACAGAAGTTGTGGCCATTAAAATTATCCTCGTTATTTTTTCTTCATTAATACATGATAATTTCCGTTTAAATTTCTTCCATATCATATTGCAGTTTTAAAGACCTGTCAAACTAAAGAATCTTCCAAAACATCATTATCACTCAAACAAGGACGTGCTCCAGAAGCAATTAGTTGATTACAACCCTTAGAAAGTGGAGAAGTAATATTACCTGGTATGGCAAGGACATCCCGATTTTCGGTCAAAGCCAAACTAGCAGTAATTAAACTTCCTGACCTTTGCTTTGCCTCAACAACAATTAATTTTTCGCAAAGACCAGCAATGATGCGATTTCGTTCCACAAAATGGTATTTTAAGGGTTTACTTCCTAATGGATACTCACTGATAACCAGGTTGGTTCTCATCAAATTATCCTGAAGCTGCGTACATTCAGCGGGATAAAAACGGTCGAGGCCTGTTCCAATCACCGCAATGGTACGGCCATCATGTGCTAAAGCGCACTGATGACTTAAACAATCAACTCCCTTAGCCAGACCAGACACAATCGTAAACTTTTTAAGTACCTGACGTGTAATAATATCCTTAATTGCTGCAATTGAATAACTTGTACACTGTCGTGCTCCTACCACAGAAATCGAACGTGTTGTAAGTAACGACACGTCACCCACATAAAAGAGCACAATTGGCGCGCAATAAATATCAGCAAGTTGTTCAGGATAACCATCATCAAGAATGGTTATCCAATGACACTTTTGGTTCAAACGAAAAGATCGCTCTAACTCACTACTTAAAAATGAATTCTTAAACTTCGTTGTCTGCAAATGATGACGTTTTAATAGATTGATTAATTCATCTTCAACCTCAGATAAAGACATGTTTTCAACTGAAGTCCCCTTAACCCACCGTGCAAGAATTGCTTCGCCTTTAATCCCAATCCCACGACATAACTTGATTCTAAGCAATAATTTCCGTTTATCCATTTTCTACCTCCTGGTTTGTCTATGGATAAATACGTAAATTAATGATTGATTGTTTTTAATACTGGTGAAAAAGTCTTGCGATGAATTGGGGTCGGACCAAGTTTATCTAAAGCCCGTAAATGTTCTTTGGTTCCATAACCCGCATTTCGTTCGAATCCATATCCAGGATACTTACGAGCGTATTCATTCATTAAATCGTCTCGAAAAACCTTAGCAAGGATACTAGCAGCAGAAACACTAACTGATTTTGAGTCTCCCTTAATCAACCTAGTCTGCGGAATACTGTCATCAATTGTCATGGCGTCCACAATAATATGACCTGGCTGTGGATCTAACATACTAATTACGTTTTTCATGGCAATTCTAGTTGCTTCATAAATATTGACTTGATCAATCATCTGACTTGAAACCGCAAAACAGTTGTAAGCAATCGCTTCCTTTTTGATTTTTGGAACTAGTTCTCGTCTTTTTTCATCACTTAATTTTTTGGAATCATTGACGTCAATAAGATCAAAGTCAACTGGTAAAATTGCCGCACCAGCGACTACTGGACCAGCAAGCGGCCCTCTGCCCACTTCATCAACGCCAGCAATATACTTCACCCCGCGTTGCCATATTTCTTTTTCATATTTAAGTCTGGTTAAAAAATCACGTTTTTTCTCGGTCTGGGTATTAATTCGCTTCAACGTTCTCTTAATAATTCTTTGAACTCCAATTCGTGGATCATCCCCAAAGCGGACAAAAAGCGGATCACTAACATTATCAACGTTAGCAAACCGCTCAGAAATTTCTCTAATCGTCATTACCATACTCATTTCTTTCCACCAGTTCAAGGGAATCTAACGTAAAACGCCCTAATTTTCCCTTTTGAACATCATTAATAATCCTGACGCTGGCTCGGTCGTAATCGTCTTTCATTCCAATCTTTTCAGTAATTTTAAGTAATAACTCAACATCACTTAGGTTTAAATCGGACGGACCCAAATGATAACGTTTCAAGATCTCGTCGCTATGGTGACTACGAAAAAAATGAAGCGCAAATAAAGCAATATCATCAGGATGATAAATACTCTCCTTAATTGCTCCCGTTAACGCTAATTTATCAGCAATCTCCTGATTTTGAAACTTCGGCCACAATATTCCGGGAGTATCTAATAATTCCATCGTTTTACTAGAGGTTAACCATTGTTGGCCCTTAGTTACTCCTGGACGATTGCCAACCGCTGCTGATCTTTTACTAACTAACTGGTTCAACAAAGTTGACTTGCCAACGTTCGGAACCCCAACACAGACAGCCTTAATGATGTCTTTTTTTAATCCCTTTGCTTGCGATTGTTCTAACTTATCCTTCAGAATTTTCCGAGCAGCAGTCTCAATCTTATTTCTGACCCCACGTGATTTTGAATCGATTGAGATGGCCGATAATCCCGTACTATTAAAGTAATCTAACCATTCTTTAGTCATCTTTGGATCAGCTAAATCAGATTTAGTTAAAATAAATAAACGTGGCTTATTACCTGATACCCGCTTAATCTCTGGATTAATCGATGAATACGGAATCCTTGCATCAACCAATTCAAAAATAATATCAACAACGTGGACATTTTCCTCAAACTGACGAATAGCTTTCGCCATGTGTCCAGGAAACCATTGTATATTACTTCCCATTTACTGCTCCTTTATCGTTAATCGAGGTAGGCAAGATACTCTTTCCATGCATCATCAAAAATTGTCATGGATGGTAAATAACCAGCATTTTCCTCCAAGTACTTAGAAAGCCTTTCAAAATTATCCTCTTGCTTTGGAAATAATTGATCAAAGAACGCATTATTAGCAAATTCCGCAATTGGATCAGAACTCCCTGGATGTCTTCTAGTCATTAAAAACTCATAAAAACTTTTTCTCAATTTCTTACCTCTTATTTCTTACGCTTAAATATCTCAAAAGTATGCGGATAAACATTATGTTCATCAACTTTTCCGGAAATCTTCTTTTCTAATTCAAATTGAGAATAATCAATATCAATCATTTTAACATCCCCATCAAAATCATGATTGATACTAGTACGATATAGATAATCAACAAACGGCAACAAATCTTCAAATACGGACGTTCCACCAACCACAAAAATCATTTCATTAGGGTATCTTTTTGCATACTTCAAAAATTCATCAACTGTTTTAAAGGTCACAACCCCACTCGGAAAATCACTCTGCGGGCGGTGAGTCAAAACCAAATTTTTGCGTCTTGGTAATGGTCTTTTAAAACTGTCATACGTGGTTCTACCAGCTAGAATTTGATGATCGATCGTATTACGTTTAAAAAATTGCATGTCATCCGGCAAGTGCCAGGGTAATTTACCATCTTTTCCAATGACATGTCCATTTGATTCTGCCCAAATATAAGCTAACATAATAATCTCCTATACTGCCACTGACGCTTTAATTGGCTTGTCGTGGTGATAATCAACCACCTTAATATCATCCATATCATAATCAAAAATACTTTCCTTATCGGGATTTAGCCATAGATGTGGAGCTGGGTGTGGCTTTCTAGTTAACTGCTCTTTGACTTGATCAATGTGATTACTGTAAATATGAGCATCACCCAACGTATGGACAAAGTCACCAGGAATTAATCCGACCTCTTTGGCAATTAAACTAGTAAGTAAAGCATAACTTGCGATATTAAATGGAACTCCCAAAAAAATATCACCACTACGCTGATACAATTGGCAACTTAACTTGCCATCGTTTACGTAAAACTGAAACATTACATGACAAGGTGGAAGAGCCATACTAGGAATATCTTCTGGATTCCAAGCACTCACAATCATTCTTCTGGAATCAGGATTAGTTTTAATGGTATTAATAACATTTTTAATCTGGTCAATGGCCTTACCATTGCTCGTTTTCCAGTTACGCCATTGGCTTCCGTAAACCAAGCCTAGATCGCCATATTTTTTGGCAAAATCATCGTCATTTAAAACTCGTTCACAAAATATTTTCTTCTGCTTTTGGTATTCTTCATTAAATTCGGGATCACTTTGTGAACGCAAACCAAAATTAGTCATATCTGGTCCATGATATTCATCAGAATTAATCCATTTTTCAAACGCCCATTCATCCCAAATATGATTATTATGTTTAAGTAAATAACGAATGTTAGTATCACCCCGCAAAAACCAAAGTAATTCTGATTTAATCAACCGAAAGGGAACCGCCTTAGTGGTTAAAAGTGGAAAGCCGTCCTGTAAGTTAAAACGCATTTGATAACCAAAGGTGCTAATGGTTCCGGTACCAGTTCGATCTGATTTTTTGTGACCATTATCTAAAACGTAACGTTCTAGATTTAAATATGCATCCTCTAACATTTTAATCTCTTCCTTTTTTAATAAAAACAACTACTCATCAACGTACTGGCTCAAATATTCCCATCGGTTCATTAATTGATCCGATTTCTGATTTAATTCATCAAGATTTCGTTGTAACTTTGCTAACTTATCGTAATCCGAACTATTTTCCTGCATCTGTTTTTTTACATCTTTAGTCTGGCGATCTAAAGAATTAATCTTGCCATCGATCTTATCCCACTCAATTCTTTCAGCATACGTTAACTTGGTTTTCGATTTCGTGCTTTTTTTCTCGGAAGTGCTATCTTTAGCTTCATCTAATCGGCTATTGGTTTGGTTCTTACCATCATGATGAACCTGTTTCCTTTGCATTTTCATTTTTTGTAGATAATCAGTAAATTGACCAGTATAACGCTCAATTTTAGCATTCCCATCAAAAATCAATAATCGATCAGCTACTTTATCAAGAAAGTAACGATCATGAGATACTGTAATCGTTGTCCCATTAAAGTGCTTGATGTAATCCTCTAGAACCGTTAAGGTCCCAATATCGAGATTATTAGTCGGCTCATCAAGAAGAAGCACATTTGGTTGCTCCATCAATAATTTCAGTAAATAAAGGCGCCTTTTTTCTCCACCTGAAAGCTTGCGGATCAAAGTTCCATGCATAAATTTAGGAAAAAGGAACTGTTCTAATAAATTAGTAACGCTAACCTTATTTCCATCCTTATCAACCACATTTTCACCGATATCAGTTAAATAACTAATAACACGTTTGTCTTCCGGGATTTTCTCCATTTTTTGTGTATAATATGCCATTTTAACGGTTTCACCAATATCAATGGTACCGGACTGAAGTGGAAGCTTTCCAGCAATTACATTTAAAAAGCTTGATTTCCCGGCACCATTTTCACCACTAATTCCGATTCGTTCACCATTTTGAATTAACATGCTGAAATCTCTTAGAATTGGCTTATGAGCAATTGTTAAGTTAGCGTGTTTAATGTCAATCACTTTTTTACCAAGCCGTTTTTGACCCATTGTGATATCGACATCTTCATCGATTGGATTGCCCTGATCAACATCAGCTTTTAAATCGTTAAATCGATTAATTCGTGCTTGTTGCTTAGTGGAACGAGCTTTAGCGCCTTTTTTCATCCACTTTAACTCTTGTTTGTAAAGCCGTTGCTGCTTATGAGAGGCAGCCTCTTGCTCTTCATCAAGTTCAGCCTTCCTCTGGACATAATCTTGATAATTACCGGGATACTTATAAAGTTTACCAAATGATAATTCCCATATTTGATTAGCAATTTGATCCAAAAAATAACGATCATGGGTAACAAATACTAAAGCTCCCTTGTATTTACTCAAAAACCGTTCCAACCAGTCAATCGAGTCAAAATCCAAGTGATTGGTAGGTTCATCTAATAAAAGTAAATCAGGTGACTGAATTAAAACCTGAGCTAATCCAACTCGTTTCTGCTGGCCACCCGACATGCTTCCCACCTTTTGATCTAAATCGGTAATTTTCAGTTGATTAAGGATGTTTTTAACGTCCACTTCCGCCGTCCAGGCATCCTCTTCATTCATTTTTGCTTCTGCATTCTCAAACTTTTTTTCAAAATCTGAATTTTCCGGATGCTTAGAATAATTTTTAAGGGCATGTTCATAGGATCTGATGATTTTAAAAATCTTTTGATCACCGGCAAAAACAGCGTCAATAACGGTTAGGTTTTCATCTAAATCTGGAACCTGCTTTAGGTATCCAATTGTGTATGACTTAGAAGTGGTAATTGTCCCATTAACATCATGATCAATTCCAGAAATAGTGTTTAAAAGGGACGATTTACCACTTCCATTCGTTCCAATTAATCCAATTCGGTCATGTTCATTGATAATAAAGTCAAGATTTTTAAATAAAGTCTTTTCACCATACGTCTTCGTTAAGTTTTCTGCTTTTAATGTTTGCACAATATCTGCTCCAATTATTTTTAATCATTATTTATTTGCTTCGATGCAGAAAGTAGTGAATCTGAATCATTTTTAATTTGGCCACTTATAACGGAACGTTCCAGTTGATTAAGAACATTTCCTAATAATGGACCTGGTTTAAAACCTCTATCAATCAACATTTTACCGTTAATTTTTAGTTCACTTTTACTTTTAATCGGAAGGCGATCATATTCATTTTCTATTTGGTCAATATTGACTACCTTACCTAAGGTCATGGCTACTTGACATGCGTTATCAAGATTGATGCGACCAACTTTATACGACGTTACTGGATCTAAAACATCACTTACAATCTTGTAAGTTGCTTTAACCGTTAGTTTAACGTTCTCGGTTAACCTATTTGATCCCTTCCAACTCTTCATCAGATGTCCAATCTGTTCACTATTTAATTCGCACTGACATGCAATTAAGGACCAAACCTGAACTTCATTATTAATGTATTCTGAAATGGGACGTGACCCTAACCTAGCTATTTCAGAAACATAATCACCCAAGACGGGAACATACTTAATTAAATTCGTTTGGATCATCTGTTTAAGCCCCCTGCCAGGAGCCATCCCTAGCATCATCTTTACAAATTCCACGTTAATTCGTTCCACAGCAATCTTTTTTAATAGATAACTATGTTTACTAATCGCATTAAAAGTGTTCTTTTCAATTGCAAAATTCAGTTTACTAGCAAAGCGAACAGCACGCATCATTCGTAAAGCATCCTCATTAAAACGTTGTTCTGGATCTCCAACAGCCTTAATTAGATGATTTCTTAAATCATTTAAGCCACCAAACAAGTCAATGATTTCACCATTTTCTTTCATGGCAAGCGCATTGATAGTAAAATCACGACGCTTTAAATCATCTTCAAGTGATCGAACAAAGGTAACTTGATCGGGACGCCGATAATCTTGGTATCCTGATTCAGTCCGAAACGTCGTGATTTCATAAGATCGACCATCGTGCACCACCGTGACGGTTCCGTGTTCAATCCCAGTATCAATTGTCTTCTTGAAAATGGTTTTAATTTCTTCAGGATACGCACTACTTGCGATATCAACGTCATGAATTGGTGCATGCAAAATAGTGTCACGGACTGATCCGCCAACAAAATAAGCTTGAAATCCCGCTTCTTCAATTGTCTGAAGAACCCTTCTAGCATCATCAAATTCACTTGGTAAGTTGTCTATTTTCATGATCCACACACCTTCACTGATTTCATTCTACCAAAATTATCATATAAAAGTTAGGCTTGTGTCTGGTTCTTGTGTTATGATTAAGTTAAAGTAACTTATTACAGGAGACAAATCATGAGTAACAATTATCCATATCAAGATCATTTTGAACGTTATCTAAGAAAAAAAGAACTCTCAAATGTAACCATTCGCGAGTATTCCAAAACCTTATCGGATCTTTTTAATTATTTATCTAATTTTAACGTGGGATACCAAGCGGATCACCGAGTTAGTCAAATCTTTGATCGAGACATCGAGCAATATCTAGATATGATCATTTCTAAGCGTAATAACGGAAACAATACCTATAACAAGGTTTTATCTCAGATCAACGTCTATTTTAAATTCTTATTTAACAACCATCTTAATACCCATCTTCCTACAATTAACATTAAAAGTAAGGAAAAAAACGAACATAATTCATACATTACCAAGTGGATCTATTCTTTACCAACTATCCTCGAAGATCCTGAGGTTCACTACTACACTAGAATGACGCTGTTACTTATCAGTAAGGGATACCAATCTTCAGAGTTTCTCTTACCTGGCTTTTATCATGAATTAAACCACGTTGACTTTTCACCTGAAGAAAAATCCTTTTTATCTAATTTTCAAAAATTTGTTACCCCGCTTCAAATTCGTCATCATTCAAAGGACCTCTTTTTAAAGCAAAGAATCGCTTCCAACTGCCATATTACATCTGCAGGTCTTCACAAATACTTAAAGCCAGATAGTGAATACCTAGCAATGAATCTTAATCCCAAATCACTATACCAAGCATTCGTCGTTAACTACCTCAATCAACATCCAAATGATAGTGACAAAACTCTTGCACAGGATTTAAGAATGGATCCAGCGTCACTAATCTATTATCAAAAATTAGCACAAAAATAAGGATCAGAGTATCAAATCCAACTCTGATCCTTATTTTTGTTACTCGTAATCTTCTAAATCTTCAAGCATGTATGCCATTTCATCATCAGTCGGGACAAGTTTCACATAATGTTTTAACAATTTAATGGTTTCCTTAATTTGACCATTCTCTCTGAACAATAAAATCGCCTCACGTAAGAAATCAGGATTATCATCAAAGTACGGAAGAGCTCGCTCATAGTACTTTTGAGCATCATCATACTTTTCAAGATGAGCATAAGACACCGCCAAATTCCAGTAAATTTGTGGATCGGTTTCTTCTTCTTTTACGTATGGGCTCAAAAAATCAACATTTTTTTGATATTCACCCTGCTTAACGTACAAATTAGATAACTTAATAACTAATTCCATGTTATCCGGATCAACCTGATGTCCCTTATTAAGATACTTCAGGGCTAGATCTTCTTTTGAAAGTTTAGCAGCAACGTCTGCGGCTTTAATGTCCATATTGACATTATACTGATCAACGCTCATACCCTCCTGATAAACCTTTAAAGCATTTTCAGGTTCATTCATTTGAATGTATGCTTCCCCTAAGTAAGGATATAGTGAGGCATACTGAGGATCCTCTTCTCGCAACTGCTTGAACATCTCAATCGCTTTAGCATAGTTCTTCAACTGTAAGTAAGTAAAACCCGTTTCAAATTTGACGTCTGGCGTCATATCAGTGGGCTTAATCTGTTCAAGGTATCCAATAGCCTGTTCAAAATGACCTGCATTAGCATATGCCACCCCTAACCTTTCAACCAAATTAACTGAAGAAATGTTCAAAACACCTTGTTTAATTATTCCCAAGTATATAGGAATGGCTTTATCAAATTGTCCGGTAGAAAAATACAATTCAGCCAGGGCAAATTTAATTACGTTTTCGTCTGGATCAATTTTTTCAGCTTCAAGTAATTTTTGTTCACTAACGTTATACATTTCCTGAGTTTGATAAAGATCAGCTTCAACCATCAAAGCATTAACATAATTTGGGGAATCAGGTTTAATCTCACTTAAATAATTAAGCGCTTTATCAATCTTGCCTTCAGAAATCAAAATATCTGCAATACTTGTTCTTAACTCGTCTTCCTCAGGATATTTTTTTAAAAGATCTTTATATATATCAATCGATTCGTTTAAAAAACCTAATGAATAAAGTTCTTCTGCTAACGAATAAATCATATCATCACTATCATTTACCTTGGCTTTTTTGATGTCATCATTAAATTGACTCATATCACCCTTTTTTAGGGCGTCTAAGGCTTGCTCTGAATAAGTCATTACACATGTCCTCCTACTAATAAAAAAACCAGTACGCATAAGCGCACTGGTTAAACCATTAAATAAAACTATTTAACAGCTTCCTTTAAAGCCTTACCGGGTTTAAAGGCAGGTACTTTACTTGCAGGGATTTGAATTTCTGCACCAGTTTGGGGGTTACGTCCCTTACGAGCGGCACGATTACGTACTTCGAAATTACCAAAACCGATCAATTGTACCTTTTCACCGTGAGTCAACTTGTCTTGGATTGAGTCAAAAACTGCATCCAAAGCTGCGGTGGCATCTTTCTTAGTTAAACCAGTTGCCTTTGCGACATCATTAACTAATTCTGCTTTGTTGGCCATGTGTATTCACCTCCTGAATAGATGTTTTTTATGTAAAAAACACCCAATAAGTTAAAGATTAAGCCAGGGGAAATGATGTACGACTACATCATTTCTAGTCTTAATTTAGCATAAGAATGGTGTCATTGCAACAAATAATGGAAGTATAATTAACATTTACTAAAAAAATTTTAATATAATTATGATTAGAAGGTTGTTACCATTAGTCATTACTTTCGACGCCTTGCTATCAAGTGAATTGGTGTCCCAGCAAAGTCAAAATTTTTTCTAATTTGATTTTCCAAATAACGTTTGTACGAAAAATGAAGTAGTTCTGGATCATTTACAAACAAGACAATCGTTGGCGGTCCAACAGCAACCTGGGTAGCATAGTAAATCCGAAGTCGCTTCCCATTTCTGGTTGGTGTTGGAGTAATTGCGATTGAATCCATGATAACATCATTTAAGGTTGACGACTGGATTCGACGTTGATGGTTTTCGTTAACTCGTTTAATCAAAGATGGTAACTGACTAACATGTTGTTTGGTCGTTGCGGATACAAAAATAATGGGTGCGTAAGCCAAATACTGAAATTGCTCACGAATATCAGCTTCAAATTGTTGTTGCGAGTGATTATCTTTTTTTAAAGCGTCCCATTTATTAACGACAATGATGACACCCTTGCCAGCCTCGTGCGCATATCCAGCAACCCGCTTGTCTTGCTCTCTAATGCCTTCTTCTGCATTGAGAACCATTAATGTCACATCACTTCCATCAATTGCTCTCATAGCTCGCATTACGCTGTATTTCTCGGTCTTTTCATAAACCTTACCACGTTTCCGAATTCCTGCGGTATCAACAATGGTGTACTCTTGACCATCATTTTCAAACTTAGTGTCAATCGCATCGCGAGTAGTGCCAGCTACATTTGATACGATCACCCGATTCTCTCCTAAAATAGCATTGACAAGTGATGACTTGCCAACATTTGGTCGGCCAATCACACTAAATTTAATACTATCATCGTCAGCTTCGTTAGCATTTTCTGGGAAATTCTTAACAACAGCATCTAACAAATCCCCTAAACCAAGTCCGTGAGAGCCCGAAATGGGATATGGGTCACCAAACCCCAAAGCATAGAAATCATAAATGTCGGCCCGACTTTCGGGATTGTCAATTTTATTAACCGCCAATACAACTGGTGTATCAGATCGATACAATAATTGGGCCACTCGTTCATCAGCGTCAGTCATCCCCTGCTTACCATTTACCATAAATATAATTACATCAGCTTCATCAATCGCAATTTCTGCTTGATCAGTAATTTGCTTAATAAATGGTTCATCAGCAACTTCAATTCCACCAGTGTCGATCAAATTAAAATTGTGACCAAGCCAACTCCCATGAGCATAAATACGATCACGGGTCACTCCAGGAGTATCTTCAACAATTGAAATTCGTTCACCAGCAATTAGATTAAAAATTGTTGATTTACCAACGTTTGGTCTTCCAACAATTGCTACAGTAGGTTTTGTCATTTTATATCACCTCTTATTTTTGAGAATAAAAAAAATCCTTCATAAATATGAAGGATAATTTTCTAATTACTCATTGTCATCATCATTTAATTCATTTCCAACAATGTCACCTAACGTAAAACCATTCTCTTCTTCAGGAGCATTATTAGTTGAATTATCACTCACATTTTTCTTTGGAGTTTTTTGATCATCTCTGGGGTCTTTTTCGAGAGCTTTCATTGACAATGCTAATCGATGTTCTTCAGGTTGAACGTCAAGGACTTTAACTTTAACGTCTTCGCCAGACTTCAAAACATCACTCGGCTTGTCAATATGCTTATGTGAAATTTGTGAAATGTGAACTAATCCTTCAACACCAGGGAAAACTTCAACAAAAGCACCAAAATCAACTAAGCGCTTAACTTTTCCATCAAGGACACTTCCCTTAGGAGCTTTTTCTTCAATGTCACTCCAAGGACCTGGTTGAGTTTGTTTAATTGATAATGAAATACGATTACGATCAGGATCAACTGAAAGAACTTTAACCTTAACCTCTTCGCCAACCTTCAAAACATCACTTGGTTTGTTAACATGTTCATAAGAAATTTCTGAAACGTGAACAAGTCCATCAATCCCACCAAGATCGACAAAGGCACCAAAGTTAGTCAAACGAGCAACTTTCCCTTCAACAACATCTCCGGGTTTTAGTGTGCTCATAATTCTATCACGAGCTTCTTTACGTTCTGCTTCAGCAATCGCTCTATGTGATAAAATCAAACGATTCTCTTCAGGGACAACTTCAATAATCTTAACTTCGAGTTCTTGACCTTTAAATTGATTTAAATCATCAACAAAGTGATCAGTAATCATGGAAGCTGGAATAAATCCACGAACTCCGTCAGCATTTACCACTAAACCACCTTTTACCGCACGAGTAACAGTAACTTTGATGGTGTCACCCTTATCAGCTTTTTCCTTGATGTCATCCCAAACCTTGAGAGCCTCAAGTCTTCTGATTGAAAGAAGGTAACTTCCACCTTCCTTATCATCACCAATTCGAGATACAACAACAACCTTAACTTTGTCTCCAACTTTGTAGTTTGAAGTTGGGTTATCTTCCCTTTGTGCGGAAATTTCTTTCCTTGGAATAACTCCTTCAACACCAGCGCCTTCGATTCCCACGACTAATTGCTGGTCATCATCAATGGCCAAAATTTCACCATTAACAACATCACCAACGTTTACCTGCTTAATATTATCGAGAGCGGCTAATAAATCTTTGTTTGCATTAGTATCGTTTTCACTCATCAAACATTTCCTCCTTGCAACAACTCTAATTGCTATTTTATCTTAGTTGGAAATAAAATACCAGTTAATCGGCTTTATTATTTGAAAGTTGTTGAATTTTATTTTCGATTAATTGCGAAATTGCCGCAACCACGTCATCAATCGACATTGAAGTGGTATCAATTTCAAAAGCATCAGATGCTTTCTTTAATGGGGATATCTTTCGATGGGAATCCTTATAATCCCGTTCCTCAATATCTTTTTTAAGTTTATTGAGACTAACCGAAATTCCCTTTGCTTGATCCTCTTTATATCTCCGCTCAGCTCGCTCCGTAACACTGGCAATTAAAAAGACCTTTACATCTGCCTTTGGTAGAACCGTCGTGCCAATGTCTCTACCATCCATAACGATTCCACCATCTTTTGCCAAATCCTGTTGTCTTTTAACTAATTCGAAACGAATTGATCCAAGTGCTGAAACTGCTGAAACATTGCTAGTTACCTGAGGATTACGAATATCATTTGTAACTTCTTTACCGTCAACAAAGACCTTTTGAACTGGATCACCCGGTTCAAAAGTAATCGTGGTTTTTTTTAAAAGATCAAGAAGGGTCTTCTCATCATTTAAATCCAATCCTAGTCTAATTGCTTTTAACGTAATTGATCGATACATTGCACCGGTATCACAATATATGTAATGAAATTTTTTTGCAACTAGTTTAGCTACCGTGCTTTTACCTGCTGAAGCAGGCCCATCGATTGCAACTTGTAAGCCGTTCTTACCCAAATGTAATCAATCCTTATCATTTATTTGTAATTATTTAACCCTTAAACTTTGTCCTGGATGAATCTGGCTGGATGAACTAAGTCCATTTAATTTTAATAACTGTTGCATACTAATACCCGCATTAGTAGCTACGCGATAAACTCCCTGACCCTTTTGAACCTTAACGTAATCATTACTACCAGCATTATCAGTGCCATTCGTTGTTTGGGCTGGTTTTTGTTGCTGCGAGTTATTAGCAGTAGACGATGAATCACTACTTGGAGTCGTACTACTTTGGTTACTTCCCATTTCGTTTTGAACGGATGAAGATGAAGCCTCTTCAGATCCAGCACCAGATGAAACAGTATTATCATTTGTAGTATCCTCACTTTGAACACTACCTGAGTTTGCTTTCGGTTTCTTTGATTTCTGATCTTTATTCTTTTTGGGTTTTTCGTGGTGCATCTTACTACTCTGAGTCTTTTCACTGGTACTCCCATTTCCAACCGCACGTTCCTTAGAAAGCCCAAAAACAAGTGCAACAAGGGCAATAATTACAATAACAGAAACCAGCATAATCACGACTAATGAATTACTACGGTGGTGCTTACGGTACTCTGTCCTTGAAAGATTTCCATCTGGATCGGTGTCATCTGAAAATGAGTCATCCCATGGATCATTTTTTTTGTTATCTTTATGTTTGTCGTCCCTCATAAATACATCCCTCCAAAACTTCTATGGTGATTATATCATTTTTTGCGCCTAATTATTATTAAAAAAGTTTGTCCAAAATCTCATACCAAGTACCAGTTAAATTGGACTTTTCACTATTAACGTTTTTTAACAAACCAAGACTCATTAAATCAAACTTTTCACTTCCAAAGTCACAACAATCATCAGTGTGGTCATCAAAGTTCACATCAAATAAAGAAAGCAGAAGTTTTCGCCGACAGCCAGTATGATTAATGTACCGGACAACTTGCTTTAAACTTTGATCCTTTTTAAGGGTGACCTCAGAAAAAATCTGTTTGACGTCATCATTACCATACCCATGATTTAAATAGAACTGAAGGAGTCTCTTATTCTGCTCACTCATTTTAGCTTTGGGATTTGAAAAGAAATTATCAATCTGTTGATCATTAGGAATGGACCTAACAATTAAGCTCTGTGCAATTTGTTCATCACCATTAGAGTAAAGTAACACTGCGATACTCTGTTTACCGTCTCTTCCAGCTCTGCCAATTTCTTGAACATAACTTTCCATATCAGTCGGCATATGATAATGGACTACAAATCGGATGTCTGATTTGTCAATCCCCATTCCAAAAGCACTTGTTGCACAGATGACCTGAAGCTCATTATCCATAAACTGATGCTGAATCCGATACCGATCATCGTTACTAAGACCGGCATGATAAGCTGCCACTTTGATATCAGTTTGTTCTCTAAGTTTCAAAGCAACTTTCGAAGCCTTATCTCGGCTAGAGAAATAAATTATACCGGGATACTTGAGTTTCTCAATTAAATTAAAAAGATAGGCTTGCTTATCTTTTTCACTTGAACTTTTATGAACCGCAAGAAAAATGTTAGGCCGATCCACATTTTCAATTATTTCTTGAACGTCAGTTAACTTCAAATAATTAATGATATCTTTTTGAACTTTTTTTGAAGCAGTTGCCGTTAGCATTAGCGTTTGCGGATGTCCTAACGTACGAATCACCTGTCTTAATGACAGATAATCAGGACGAAAATCAAGCCCCCACTTAGAGATACAATGTGCTTCATCAATCACCAATAAGCTAATTTTCAATTGCTTAATGCGGTTAAGCACATCAGAATTAGATAATAGTTCTGGAGAAACAAAAATATAACGAAACTGATCAAGATGATTCAATAGCCGGTGTCGCTTCGACCAATCGTTCATTGAATTTAAAGCACACACCCGCTTTTCTCCCATAAAGTTCATCCGACCAACCTGATCTTCCATAAGAGAAATAAGTGGCGAGACAATCACAACCGGACGCTTAATTAAATACCCATATAACTGGTATATTAATGATTTACCTGCCCCAGTTGGCATGACTGAAAGAACATTTGCTCCATTTAATAGTGCAGAAATGGTCTTATCTTGACCAGGCTTAAAATCACTAAAGCCAAACTTATTTTTTAATATTTGTTTAGCAAGTTTCATCTTGTTCATTATTAATTCCCTGTTTTGTCTGTTTGATTTCAAGTAATCTAAATTGAAAAAAACTAAACTGCTCTAAAACATCAGTTGGTAATTGATGATAGTCCCAGTCATCAACGTCCGTTCCAAGTAGAATACGCCTAACTTTTCTTTCCATTTGAAGGGAAATGAAATTTTGATAAGGAAACTTGTCATAATCAACGTAAATTGCAACTTCCAGAAGATGTTCTAGGACAGTTGACTCTCGTAGATTTCGCAGTTGTTCAACCTTTTTTATATTACCCAATCGTTCATATTCATCAAAAGTCCTTTTAGCACTACCAGAAATTGGATTTTTGAAAAGACCATTAAGTAATGGAACCATTACAGATTGGTCACTTTGCTCAACAAAGTTCGCTAATTTTGCATAATTGATAAAATCATCAATATAACTTTTGACTAACGATTGGTTTAAATTATGTGCAATCTGCTGGATTGTGAATCCATTAGTATTAAATCCAACTAATCCTTGAGCAAATAAATCAGCGTCATTTAGATCGAGTAAGGATAAAAATCGTTTCAACTCTTTCTTTAAATCTGTGCCAACTTGCTTGCGATCAATCAGTCGATAATATTTTTTAATAAAATCTTTATTAACTCCATCAACATTGACTGGATAATAGTGTCTAACGTTATGGACATGCTCTGATATAATCTGAACAAACAACTGCAATCGTTGCTTAAAACTAACTAAATCAATTCTTTGAAAAGTATGTAATGAAAAAGAAAGATTAGAATCATCAATCATTTTAATTAATTCTGCTCTTTCTTTTTCTCCTTCAGACGTTAATTTAAACTGACCATGTTCAACTTCTTCCAGCAAGTTCGCACTAATCAGAGACTTAACATCTAATTCGTTTTTATTAAAATATCGTCCAACTCCAAGAAGGTCTAAAAGACCATATCTCATCGCCCAGTATAAGGTGGCTACCGTTTTCTTGCCTAACAGTAAGTTTTCAATTAATCGAGCCCTTCGTTTTTGGGTTGCACTAAAAACGAAAAGACCAAGAGCTTCATTTGTATTATTAATCATTTTTGATAAGATCGCTTATTAATCCATTTCTGCATTTGTTTTGCAATAATCACAAAAATCAATCCAATCACAATACCCTTGATTAAGTTAAAGGGAACTACTCCGTAAAGAATCGTTTTGGCAAGCGAAAAATCTAACTTTAAATTTGTTAGTTTCACATACAGTGGAGTACTAATGAACAAATTGGTAATACTCATGACAATTGTTAACGCCAGCGTTTCAACCAAAACAATCAAAAAGTCAATCCAGTGACTTTTAAATAAATATTTTCTCAAAAAGTAAAACACCAAAATCATTGTTAATGAGGCTAAAAGAGAGGTGGTCAACCCAATTAACTCAAGTGGTGAAAAACCCATCACCATCCAGTAAATAAATAGTTTAAGTATCACAGCTTCAATGGCTGCACCCGGTCCCAATAATAACAAACAAATCAAAATTGGAATATCCGAAAAATCCAATTTCAAATAACTCATGTATGGGATGATTGGAAATGAAATCAACATTAACAAAAATGAGATCGCACCAATCACGGCAGTTATAGTAATTCTTTTAATTCGATCGTTTTTAGCTATCATCACAATTCCTCCAATTAAACGTTCTTCAAAGTCAATTAGGGTAAATTGCGCCATAAAAAAACTCATCTTCTTTATACCAGACTTTACTGTCGGCAATGGGATTTCACCATCTCAACCAATTTTCATTGGGTAGTGGGCTGTAACCACCGATTGGGAATTTCACCCGACCTTGAAGACGTTTTATTAATTATTTAGTTAAAGCATACAAATCTCGTATTTCTCTTTTTCGGAGCCTACGAAACTCACCAGGTTGTAAGTTTTCTAAACCGATCCCAGCAAACTCTTCCCGTTTTAATTTTTCAACAGGATGACCAACTGCTTTCAGCATATCTTTAACTTCATGATTCTTACCCTCGTGAATCGTCAAACGTAGCACCGAATTATTCTTTGAATTACCAGCCTTATAAATCACCTCAACTTCCGCGGGTGCACTCTTATACTTGCCATTAATTAAAACACCCTTTCGAATTTTATTCAACTCATTGTGATCGAGTTTCCCAATCACCTTAACTAAGTATGTCTTTTTTACTTCATATTTAGGATGCGTTAACTGGAAATCAAGCGTTCCGTCGTTAGTTAAAATAATTATCCCACTCGTATCATAATCTAATCGTCCAACGGGGTATATTCGTTCAGGAACCTTTTTTAAAAAGTTCAAAACGGTCTCTCGATCCCTTTCATCCCTCACAGAAGAAATTACCCCACGTGGCTTATACAGGGCAAAATATACTAGATCTTCTTTTCTTAACGATGTTCCATCCACCTCAATCTTGTCAGTGGGTTCAACTTTTATCCCTAACTGATTAACAATCTTACCATTAACCTTCACATGTCCAGTACTAATGAGTTCCTCAGACTTTCGTCTCGAAGCCACCCCATCATGCGCCATAACTTTTTGTAATCTTTCACTCATCTTGCTGATCCTCCAATGGTTTCATTTTATCATCAAACATCTGACCATAATCTTTTGGATCTCTTTCTGCATCTAAAGCTGGTAAATCATTAATGCTTTTAAGGTTAAAAGCGTTTAAAAAAAGGTCGGTAGTAACATATAGCTTAGGTTTGCCTGGTTCATCACGCTCACCCTTGATGGTAATTAAATTTTGTGCCAAAAGATTTCTAATTGAAATCAAACTATTTATGCCCCTTACCTCATCAACTTCAACGCGCGTTATTGGCTGTTTATACGCAATAATCGTAAGCGTCTCAAGTGCCGACTGCGTTAACAACTCTTCATCGGATTTAACAAACTTTTGAATTACTTTTGAATAATCCTTTTTAGTTGTCATATGGATAATGTCACCATTTTGTAAAATGCAGATGCCAAATCGATCACTTGAATAACGCTCACTCAACGAAGCAATACAGCTCCGAATGGTGGAATCATTTGCGGAAGTTAATTTTTTCAACCGTTCAATTGTCATTCCAGACTCTCCCGAAACATACAAGAGAGCTTCAATTTCTGCCATTAAATTCATTAATTAGATTTCCTTAATAAGATTTCTCCGTCATTACTGGTTTGCACAACCATAATACGATGATGTTTAACCATTTCCAAAAGTGCCAAAAAATCGGTCACTAATTCTTCTAAAGGAGAATTGGCCTCAAACAACTTGGAAAAATAGATTTCATGACTACTAGCTCCATTTATTCGTCTCATAATTACTTCACTTTGCTCATTAACGCTAAAATTCCATTCTGAAACTTGTTGAACTGGCGGTTTAGAAGTTAACTGATGTCGTTTAATGATCTTATTCCATGCTCGTTCCAGCAAGCTAATTTCAAACTCATTTTCACTAATTGCAATCTCCGACTTATTAAAAGAACGAATCCTAGAATGATAATGATTTCGTTCTACTTCTTTTTTTTGCAACTTTTTCGACGCTTTTTTATACCGATTATATTCAACCAACTGATCAACCAGATCGTCCCGTGGATCATCATCTAATTCATCATCAGTTTCTTTAGCTAACAACATTTTAGATTTAATTCGCATCAAATTAGCCGCCATTACAAAGAAATCACCAGCAATATCAAAATTTAAACGTTTCATTTTATTTAAATATTTAAAATATTGCTCAGTAATATCCTTAATGTCAATATCATAAATATCCATCTTTGCTTGTTTGATTAGATGCAGTAGAAGCTCTAGTGGACCATCAAAGTCATTAACGTGAATCTGTAGATTGTCTCTGTTCATGACTTAACTCCCATTTACTAATGACATCTTGCGTATTAAACGTTCCCATGATTTTTTTGTCAGGATATTCATTTTCAACACTATCAAGAATTCGAAATTCATTAAAAATATTGTTAGCATCTGGCGTAAGGGTAATCCTTCTAACAACCACGTTTTTCGGGTTGATTTCAACTCCTACAATTCCAGCCCAATTTCCAAATCGATCCTTCCAAAGAAAAATGTCACGATTGTCAGCATTTCGATACCAATTCATTTCTTCCACAAGATGTTTCGTTTTATCGTTACTTTTAGAAAGTGACAACATCCCCATCACAATCTTTTCATAATCATTTCGATACCTGAATAGCATCGACATCACCTCAATTACTTGCTGTCATTACTCCATCTCATTTTATGCTCTTGGATGATATTTATCATACACCTGACTTAACCGCTCGTGGGAAATATGAGTGTAAATTTGCGTCGTGGAAATATCAGAATGTCCAAGTAATTCCTGCACAGTTCTAAGATCGGCTCCATTTTCTAAAATGTGCGTTGCAAAAGAATGTCGTAATGTATGTGGAGTAACGTTCTTTTTAATGCCAGCTAAACTAACGTAACGTTTAATCTTTTCCCAAATGCTTTGTCGACTAATTCGTCCACCATGCGCATTCAAAAAAACGTACGGAGATGTCCGGTGCTTAAGTAACTGTAATCGACTATCATTTAAATACTTAAATAGCCAATTCTGAGCAACTTCTCCAATTGGAACAATTCGTTCTTTATCTCCCTTTCCAATGGTCTGAATCAGATTCATTTCTAAATGAAGATCGGATAACTTTAAATTAATCAATTCAGATACTCGAAGCCCAGTAGCATACATCACTTCTAAAATGGTTCGATCTCTTACCCCATACTTGGTGTTCACATCCGGCATTTTAAGTAATCGATCAACTTCATTAACGGATAAAACATCGGGTAAGTGCTTGCCCTTTTTAGGAGTATCAATCTTGTTCATGGGGTTCTTTTTAATCACCTTAAATTCCATTAAATATTGAAAAAATTTACGAAGCGTTGATACAAATCGAATGATTGTATTACGAGACTTACCACTATTTTTCATTGTTTCCATGTAATTTAAAATTGCATACTGGTCGACATCTTTAAACGAACTGATGTGATTTTTTTTTAAATCCAACTCAAATTCCCTTAAATCTTGTCGATAACTTTTAATGGTATTGTCAGATAATCCTCTTTCTACTAGTAAATAGTGGAGATAATCTTCAATTTGATCATTCACTTACTTTCATCTCGTTTCAGTTAATTTAATTCCATCTGGGGTTTCGGAAATAACATGAGCCTTTAATAAATGCCCCAGGGCTCGTTTAAACTGAGATTTGCTGATTCCAAAGTAATCCTTAATTACTTGAGGGTCACTTTTATCGTTATAAGGTAATTCATTATTAGGCTTATGCTCAAGAATTGTCTGAATCATCTTGGCGTCCTCACCAATCACTTCATAAGATCGTGGTCTAAGTGATAAATAAAGCGTTTTATTGGGTCGGATTCCAATAATCCTAGCGTTTACTTTCTCTCCTAGTCGTGGTTGTTCTTCCTCTTCTGATTTGTCAATGAACCCTAAATTATAGTGGTCCGTTATTACTTGCGTTCCCATCAGTTTAGGGTTAATGACCCAAGCGTTAACATCCCGATTTTTCAATTTTGGATCATTAACTGGTTGGGAAATCGCTTTATATATCTGAGGATCAGCTAATTTACCCCAGATTCGATTCTTACTATCCTTTTTTAGAGCAATTAAAAGTTGGTCACCAACTTCTGGCCATAATGACTTAATATCCGGCAAATCATCAAGAGAAACAGCAACATCCTTATCTGGTAAACCGATGTCAACAAAGATTCCCAATCCAAATTTAATTCCAACCACTTTTCCCCATGCATAGCTGTCAATTCCAACATCAGGAACGTTTCGCGTGATTTTCATTTGATGCTTTTCATTTTCGTAGACAAATCCCTTAAAATTTCCACCTAATTTAATTGGCTTTTTTAACTCGCCCTTGTTTAAAGAATAAGTAATTCCGTTATTTTGAATGAAATACTCCTTATCGTTTTCATCAGTGACTTTTCCCGTAATTACGGTTCCCAAATCTTCATCCATATTAATTCTCCATCCCAGTGCTTTTAATGAATATTATACCAAATAAAAAAAGCATCCGATAATAATCGGGTGCTTCATTCTTAATAATTATTATTTAGCTTTTGATTGGTTCCCAGCGTAAACAACACCGCGACGACCGTCAACAGTAACTAATTGACCATCTTTGATGTTTTCAACTGCATCAGTAGCACCCACAATTACTGGAATGTTAAGTGAGATACCAACGACAGCAGCGTATGAGGTCAAACCACCGTTTTCAACCACGATTGCACTTGACTTCTTCATTGCTGGTAAGTAGTCCTTGTTTGTATCCTTAACAACTAGAACACCACCATCAATGGCTTTATCGTTAGCTTCCTTAGCATCTTTAGCAACTACTGTCTTGCCAATGACAGTTTCACCACCAACACCTTGACCTTGAGCTAATTTAGTACCAATCAACTTAACGCGAATTGTGTTAGTAGTTCCTTGATCACCTAATGGTACACCTGAAGTAATCAAGATCATGTCGCCTTCCTTAGCAAGTCCAGTTTCAACTGCCTTTTTAGCAGCCAATTCGAACATTTCATCTGGATTTGATGGTTTATCAACTAAGATTGGTTGAACACCATAGTTAACCGTCAAGCCACGACGAACACGATCGTTAAACGTTAAAGCAAGAATATCAGCGTCTGGATGATATTTTGAAATCATTCTTGCAGTGTAACCTGAACCGGTTGCAGCTACAATTGTGTGAATTCCCATATCCTTAGCAATCCGTGCAACTGCTTCACCAAGTGACTCAGTGACGTCACCAGTACCGAACTTAGGACGTGGAGTACCAAATTCAAAGAAGTGTTTGTCAGCTTCGATATCAATCTTGCTCATCATTGCAACTGACTTAACTGGGTAATCACCGTTAGCACTTTCACCTGAAAGCA
The DNA here is from genome assembly GCF_059901235.1 of Fructilactobacillus sp. X3R2C1. Lineage (NCBI taxonomy): Bacteria > Bacillati > Bacillota > Bacilli > Lactobacillales > Lactobacillaceae > Fructilactobacillus > Fructilactobacillus sp. X3R2C1. Next base: position 163,271 of record NZ_JBWXVA010000002.1, on the reverse strand, counting down.
TAGTTGCATCAGTACCATCATAAACAGCATTAGCAACATCAGATACTTCGGCACGAGTAGGTCTTGGTTCTTCTTGCATGGAATCAAGCATTTGAGTAGCAGTGATAACTGGTTTACCTAAATCATTACAGATCTTGATTAAATGTTTTTGAACGGTTGGGACATTTTCTGGTGGAATTTCAACTCCCATGTCACCTCTGGCAACCATCAAACCATCAGATACTTTGATGATTTCGTTAAAGTTGTCGATTCCTTCTTGTGATTCAATCTTAGGAAAAATTTGAACGTCTTCCATATTCTTGCTTTCAAGTAAGGCACGGATATCTAGGACATCTTGTGGCTTTCTAACAAATGAAGCAGAGATATAGTTAATACCATGGTCACATCCGAAAAGGATATCATCAGTATCTTTTTCAGTAATACCAGGTAAGTTAATTGAAACTCCTGGAGCATTAACACCCTTACGTGAGCCCAAGACCCCGTTATTTTGGGCAGTAACCACTAACTCTTTGTTGGCATCATCTTTTTTGTCAATCTTGGTATCCAAAAGACCGTCATCAAACAGAACGTGTCCGCCAACTTTAACGTCGTCATACAAGCCTGGGTAAGAAACAGCAATCTTGTCTTTAGTTCCCTCAAGGTTACCATCCATTGAAATTCTAAATTGATCACCAGTGTGGTATTCAATCTTTCCGTCTTTTTGTACCGTGGTTCTGATTTCAGCACCCTTAGTATCTAAGACAATTCCAACAACCTTACCAGTTTTCTTTTCCGCTTCTTTTACTTTATTCATACGGTCTAAATGTTCCGCATGGTCTCCGTGTGAAAAATTGAAACGAAAAACGTTTGCTCCTGCTTCAATAAGCTTAGTGATGGTATCAACATCAGTACTTGCAGGACCAAGTGTACTTACGATCTTTGTTCTCTTCATAAGTAAAGCCTCTCCTTTTTACATGGCACACATCTGCGTACCAAGCATTATTTGATTTCAAGTGTATTGTATCACTTTTTATAAGGATTGTCGTTAGTTTCACAGGCAAAATTTATCATTGTGTAACAACGTTTCCCGCTCCTAAAATGTCACGTAGATCATGCATTAAATCAGAATTAATGGCCACGTTATATGCTTTATCTAATAGTTGCTTTCGATCATCGGAAGCTCGATAAAGCAAAATTGGTGTTGACCCAGGATATCTTTTTATTATCCGGATTAAATCTTGATAGATTGAATCTCGATCATGATCTAACGCAATCTTTAAATAAAGCTTTTTTTGATGATCAACTTTTTTTAAAGACTGATGAACGACATTAGCAGCTGGTTCAATTGAATTTGCCACTAATTGAAGTCCCCGTTGAACCTCAATGTTTCCAGACACCAAAACCACTATTCCACTTTTTATCCATCCACTAATTTTAGCGTAAAGATTAGGAAAAATGGTCACATCAATATCACCAAACTGATCATTACCATCGATGAAAGCCATAAGTTGCCCTTTTTTCGTTCGGATCGTCTTTACATGAGATACAAACAAAATCATTTTCACGTTTTTACTGGGCTCATGAATATCATTAGTAGTTAAAGCATGAACTTGTTCTTGTAAATCAGTATAGTGACCAACTGGATGCCCGGTTAAATAAGTTCCAAGGTACTCATTTTCCTTGTTTAGTTTCTCCCAATCAGAAAAATCATCGGTTCTTTTAATTTTGGGAGCCAACGCTTGAATTAATTCAATTGAGTTTCCACTTAATTCAGTAGAACTAATAAATTCTGGAATGGCATTAATTAATTCTTTTCGGTTATACCCAAAACCATCAAGCGCCCCTGAATAAGCAAGTGCATTTAAAAGATCAATTTTTCTAAACCTGGGATCGATTCGACTGATTAATTCCTGTAAATCATGAAAATTACCATTTTGTTTTCGTTCTTCCTCAACATTCTTAATAAAATCGGTTCGTAATCCTTTGATGGTACGAAGTCCAAACCTGATTTTACCATCCTGATAAGTATAAACATCTTTACTCTCATTGATATCAGGACGCTCAACTTGAATATCTGATTCTTTGGCTTCTTGAACGTAATTCTTGGTCTTACGTGAATTACCGATCACCGAATTTAGCAACGATGTAAAAAATGGACCAGGAAAATGAACTTTTAAATAGGCCAACTGAAACGCCATTTTGCTATATGCAACTGCGTGAGACTTATTAAATCCATAGTCGGCAAATCGTTCCATATAGTCAAACGTTGTCTTTGAAACGTCTTTAGAATATCCTTTTTTACTAGCGCCATCAATGAACTGGATCTTCATGTTATCCATTTCTTTTTTATGCTTTTTGCTCATCGCACGGCGCAAAATATCAGCTTGTCCCAGTGTAAAACCACCCATTGCCGATGCAAGTTGCATAACCTGTTCCTGATAAACAATAATGCCAAAGGTTGAACCCAAAATGTTTTTAATGGTTTCATTTGGATAGTTAACCGTCTGAGTCCCATTCTTTCTGGCAATAAACATATCAATATTCTTAATGGGACCGGGTCGATACAAAGCATTCACGGCTGCCACCATATCAAAATCATTTGGTTTTAATTTACGTAACACGTTTTGAATTCCAGATGATTCAAATTGAAAAACCCCATTAGTCTTACCAGATTGAAAAAGCTTCAAAGTATCCTGATCATTTAAATTGATGTCAGTTATTTCAAAATTACGATCAACTTTTGAATGAATAATTTCTAAAATGTTAGCCATTGTAGAGAGGTTTCTCAAACCCAAAAAATCAATCTTTAAGAGCCCCACGCTTTCAACATAATACTTGGAGTACTGGGTCATCAACAATCCATCATTTCCGGATTGAAGTGGAGCACGATCAACGATGGGATCTTCACTTAAAATTAAACCAGCAGCGTGAGTGGAAAAATGGCGTGGTAGTCCCTCTAGTTTTTCAGCAATATCAAATAGCAACCGATTGGTTTTACTATCAGCTAATAAATTTCTTAATTTCTGTGATTCTGATTCGGCCTTAGCCAGGGATTCATGAAGCTGATTTGGAATTGCAGATGACCACTTTGCCATTTGAGTTGGAGTCATTCCAAATACCCTGCCAACATCTCGAAGAGCTTGTTTGGCAGCTAACGTTCCAAAAGTCACAATTTGAGCAACATGTTCATTTCCATATTTTTGATGAACATACTGTAAAATATCATCACGCCGATTATCGGGAATATCTAAATCAATATCCGGCATCTGTGCTCGTTCTTCGTTTAAAAATCGTTCAAATAGCAAATTATACTTAATCGGATCCACATCGGTAATTTTTAAAGTGTACGCAACTAATGATCCCGCTGAAGATCCCCGACCAGGTCCAGTTATAATTCCTTGGTGATGAGCAAAATTTAAAACATCCCATACAATCAAGAAATAATCATCAAATCCCATCCGATTAATAACTTTTAGTTCAGAATCTAACCGGTCCTGATACTCATTACGATTAAGATGCGATTCATCCTTCAATCTTTCCTTTAAACCAAGTTCACATAATTGACGTAAATAGTCCATTGAAGAAAGATTATCTGGAGCTTTAAACGTCGGTAGTTTAGGTTGCTCTTTGGGAATCGCTACGTCAACTTCATCAACCATTTTCTGGTTATTTAAAACCGCTTGATCAAGCCCTAGATTGTGATACTGAGTCTCAATATTATGACGATCCTTCAACCATTTGGTTCCAACCTGATGCCTTTCTTCCATTGGATTTTTGATCACGTCACCAGTTCCAATCGACTTTAAAACTTCATTTGAAAAATAATCATCTGCATCAAGATATTCAACCGAATTAAGCGCCACTAAATCAACATCAGCTTGGACCCCTAGGTTCTTAAGCTCATTTATAATTATCTTAGTTCGATTTAAGCTAATTCCAACTTTTACTGCATTTGAATCGCTAACGCTCTTTACTTTAGCAATTAAGGTTTTAACCTCGCTCATTCTTCCTACTTCAATCAGTTTATTTAACTCACTATTCTCTGGAAAAATGACAAATAGATGGTGGAGTTTATCCTTGATTTTTTCAATAACATTAGTTTGCTCATTACTCATCAAAAGTGATGAAATTTTCATCAAATTCTTGTACCCATCCTGATCTTTAGCAATCAAAATCAATTCGGACTTGTTTTCTTTAAAAAACATCCCGTCCAAAACTGCCGTTAAACCAATAATTGGCTTAATACCCTGCTTTTTTGCCTCATTATAAAAAGCTACCGACCCATACATCACATTCCGATCAGTTAGTGCCACACTTTGATAACCACGCGCACGAGCTTTTTCAATTAACTTAGGAACCGTATTGGTACTTTGAAGCAAACTATACGATGTAATGTTTTGTAACGGATTGTATCCCAAAATTTGTCATCTCCTTTCCTAATTTCATATTCATTATAGCAAATGGACCCGATAAATTTTATTCGAAGTTTGTAATTGATTTTTTCTACTGTAGTGATAAACTACTGGTATTGAGAGGTGTTAATTATGAAGACGTTTGCTGCTAACTTAACTGGTGCTTTCTGGGGATTTGTATATGGCGAAATTATTGGTTATATTGGATCGGCCTTGGTTGGCGCACCTTATAATTGGATTCAAGTTGGAGTAATCGGCGCTGTTGTTGCCCTTATTGCCTTCAACGGAATTAAACTAATTAGTCGTTAAAGAAATAAAAATAACCTGCAGGTTGAACCTGCAGGTTATTTTTTTAGTCTTTTGAAACATCCTCTGAAATCTTAATAATTAAATCGACAGCCTTTTCCATCGTTTGAAGCGACACATATTCAAAGCGGCCATGCATGTTTTCTGGTCCAGCAAATAGGTTGGGAGTTGGAATCCCAAGAAAAGAAATCTTAGAACCATCAGTACCACCACGAACCGGATAAATATTTGGCTTAATGTTAACTTCATTCATGGCATCCTTAGCAATATTGACGGGTGTCATATCTTTCTTAATGATTTCCGCCATGTTGTAATATTCATCATGCATCTCAAGTTCAACTCTCCCATCACCATATTTATCATTAAACTTATTAACTAAGTTTTGAATGAATTGCTTGCGTTCGTTGAACTTACTCTTATCATGATCACGAATGATGTAATCTAATTTAGCATGATCAGTTACCCCATCAATCGCAAGCAGATAATAAAAGCCCTGACGATCTTTGGTATTTTCCGGTCGTTGGTCCTTTGGTAATTGATTATGAAAATCAATTGCAAGCTGAGAGGCATTTACCATCACACCATAGGCGTCACCAGGATGAACATCAGTTCCGTTGAATTTTATTGTGGCAGACGCCGCATTAAACGTTTCGTACTCTAAGTCTCCAAGTGGACCACCATCAACCGTGTATGCAAAATCAGCACCAAAATCAGTAACGTCAAATTGATCGGCTCCGGTACCAATCTCCTCATCTGGTCCAAACCCAACTACGATATCGCCATGCTTAATTTCGGGATGATCAACTAAGTATTTCATTGCCGTCATAATTTCAGCCACTCCCGCCTTATCGTCAGCTCCTAAGAGAGTTGAACCATCGGTAGTAATTAAAGTTTGACCAGCATACTTTTTAAGGGTTGGGAATACGCTCGGATCCAGCTGGTATTTGCCATCTTTATCAAGTTTAATAATCGATTTTCCATCGTAATTTTTAACTACTTGTGGATTGACGTGTTCTGAATTAAAGTCTGCCGTGTCTATATGAGAGATAAATCCAATCTTAGGAACTTTTTGCTTAACATTACTTGGTAAATCAGCAAAAACATAACCACTTTTTTCATTGGTTCGTACGTTTTCCATCCCAATATCCTTTAATTCATAAGAAAGTTCGTTTAAAAAATCAACTTCTTTAGGATCAGACGGAATTGTGTCAGAATTCGGATTAGATCTCGTATTCACCTTCACATATTTCAAAAAGCGATCCAGTAACTGCTTGCTATCAGCCATAACTATTCCTCCTATATAAACTCAAACGGATCCGTGTTTAGTTGCGATGCAAATACATTGATATCCCAACGATTTTCATCAGACCAGCGCGTAAACATTTCAGCTAACTTATTTTTACATATACTTTCAATATGGTGCCCGGGATCAATCGCAGACAGACCACTTGAAAGCATCTCTTGAGAAGTATGATAATACAAATCGCCAGTAATATAAACTTGAACGCCTTGTTCAATCGCTTGTCGATAGAACTTGCCACCGTCTCCACCTAAGATAGCAATCCGCTTAACACGCTCTTGATCATCATTTGTTACCATTCGTAAACCACTAATTCCAAACACTTGTTTACATAGTCGACCTAAATCAATGATTTTCATTGATTGTTTCAAGTTGCCAACACGTCCCATCGAATAATTAGTAGGAAAACCATTAGTATCCAAATGGGGTACCAGTCCAACGGTATTTTGAAGACCGATCGCATCTGCTAGCCAGTCATTCATTCCACCATTTGCATTATCCAAGTTCGTATGAGCCGCATAAACGGTAATATTATGTTTCAAAATATTAGCGTACATTTGATTTTGGGGATCAGCTAAATCTAAATTCTTTGCAGGATGAAACATCACGGGATGATGGGCAAAAATAAAATCAACGTTCTTGTTGATCGCTTCATCAACCACTTCAGGTCTAACGTCTAAAGTGGTCATGACGTTTTTAATACTTCGCTTTTTAGAACCAATTTGAAATCCAGTTGGGTCTTTTGGTTCAGCAAGTGAAAGTGGTGCGAATCGTTCAAATCTAGTAATTAAGTCATTAACGGTTGTCATCTAAAATCTCCTCTAATTCTTCGTTAATCTTTTGGATGTGTTGAATTTTTTCAAGAGGTGGATTAGTAGCATTATGCAGATTATCCAAAACAATCTTATTTTTCCGCATCCGATCAGTCCATTTTGCAATAAATGCTTGTTTTTGTTGTTTTAAAAGAATCGGTCCAAACCTTAGTTCCTGATTAGAATACTTAATCGGATTCGTTGATGGAGTTGCCAAGATCATTTCATAAAAATGCCCAGCATCAAAAACAATGTTTTCAATATCAATCTTATACTGATTTGTAACTAACCAACTTCTTACCCGAATTTCATCAACGTTTGGTTGCAGAATTAGGGCCGTTTGTTTAGAAAGTTTCTCTTTGCCACGTTCAAGGATCTGAGTGATTAATTCACCACCCATCCCAGCAATCACAATTGCATTCACGTGGTCACTTGATTTAATCACATTAAGTCCATCTCCCAACCGGGTCACCATTTTATCACCTAAGTGTTGTTCTTTCATTTCCAATGTTGCGTTATGCAGTGGTCCAGGAGCAACCTCACCGGCAATCGCAAACTTAATCAAATTCCGTTTTAACAAATAAGCCGGAACATAAGCGTGATCCGAACCGATATCAGCTATTGTTGCCCCATTAGGAACTAAATCAGAAACTGCTTGTAAACGTGGCGATAACTTTTTTGCCGTCATCGTTTCCCTCCTAATCCAATAAAAAAGCAGCGATCCAGTTGGATCTCTGCCACATCTTTAATCTAAGAAATCTTTTAATTGTTTACTGCGTGATGGATGTCTCAGTTTTCTTAATGCTTTAGCTTCAATCTGTCGAATTCGTTCTCTAGTGACACCAAAGACTTTCCCAACCTCTTCTAAGGTTCGAGTTCTTCCATCATCTAACCCGAATCTAAGTCGTAAAACGTTCTCTTCACGGTCAGTTAACGTATCTAGGACACTTTCAAGTTGTTCTTTTAAAAGCTCATAAGCAGCATGATCAGCAGGACTAGTGGCATCTTCATCTTCAATAAAGTCACCTAAGTGGGAGTCATCTTCTTCACCAATTGGAGTTTCAAGTGAAACTGGTTCCTGAGCAATCTTAAGGATCTCTCTAACCTTTGAAGTTGGCATATCCATCTCAGCACCAATCTCAGATGGTAACGGTTCTCTGCCAAGGTCTTGGAGTAATTGACGCTGAATTCGAATCAGTTTATTGATGGTTTCAACCATATGAACGGGAATTCGAATGGTTCGAGCCTGATCCGCAATGGCTCGAGTAATTGCTTGTCTAATCCACCACGTAGCGTACGTTGAAAACTTAAATCCTTTACGGTAATCAAACTTCTCAACGGCCTTCATTAAACCCATGTTCCCTTCTTGAATCAAATCAAGAAATTGCATGCCACGGCCAACGTAACGCTTGGCAATTGAAACAACTAATCGCAAGTTTGCTTCAGCTAATTCTTGTTTAGCTGTTTCATCACCCTGCTCGATTCTGAGAGCTAATTGTACCTCTTGATCAGCGGTAAGTAATGGAACTCGACCAATTTCCTTTAGGTACATTCTGACCGGATCATTAATTTTAACTCCCTTTGAACTGGAAGCATTTTTTAGTTCTTTTTGAGTAACTTTTTTAGCTGCTTTTAAAGCTCTGGGATCTGGTTCGCCACTTTCATCAACAATACTTATTCCTGAGTCTTCAACCTTTTCCATCAATTCGTTCATTTGTTTTTTATTCAAACTAAATGGAACCTGGAGTTCTTCCTCTAAGACCCCATAGGTGATGTGACCAACCTTCTTGTGCTTCTTTACAACGGCGTCAAAAACCTTCTTATATCCAGTTTTATCAAATTTTTCTTTACTCGTTGTCTTCTTTGCTCTAGTTGCCTTAGTTTTAGTCGTTTTCTTTGCAGTAGTCTTTTTAGTGCTCTTATTTTTAGGAGCACCGCTCTTTTTGGGAGCTGCTTTCGCAGTCTTATTTGTGGAATTTACTTCATTTTTCTTAATGTCTTTTTCTGCCATAAAAATTGCCTCCCATTACTGTATTCTTATTGATACTTCTTTTGCAGGTCCTGGTATTCTTTACCCAATTGGGCAGCCTTATCAGTATCACCAAGTTTAACTGCATCTAACATTTCTTGATACTTTGATTTAAGGGATACCCCACCAGTTAAAGCCTGCTTTATTATTTTAACACAATCGTCAACTTCTTTTTCACTTGGCTCATTAGATAAAGCAGCCATTTCAATATTAGCAAAAGTTGATTGCAAATCAGATTCTTTCAAAAAGTCACTAAATTCAGCAGGAACGTACTCGTCATGCAACTGAAAATAATGTTGTGCAAGTAAATAAATCGTTTGATACCCATCATGAACAAAACTAAAATCAGGATCATTGGTCACCTTTAACCAAACATCATGATTATTCAACATTCGTGACAAAAGTAAGTGCTCCGCACTTTCAACTTTAGTAATCTTCTTTGGATTTCGATTCAAAACTTCAGGAGATGAGTCAGTCTTCAACCTACGGATTTGTTTTCTTTGCTGTTTATTGATGAAGGTCGAACGAATTTGTTTACATTGAACCGACAAAGCATTGATATCCAAGTCAAACTCATCAGCTAAATGTTTTAAATAAACACTACGTTCAACGGGTTTGTCAATTTTTGCAATCACATTAACGGCTTCATCTACATAATTTAGTTTTTCTTCATCATTACTTAAATCATACTGCGTTTTAAGAAAATGCAATTCAAAGGAAGTTGTGGTTTCTCGAGCACTTTTGATAGCATCTTTAAACTTGTCATTTCCATTTTTTCGTCGATACTCATCAGGATCAACCCCGTTAGGCATTTGAATCACGCCAACTTTAAACTTACCTTCACTACTTAAAAGGCTAATCGCTCGCTTAGTAGCCTTCTGTCCAGGTTCATCGCCATCATAACAAACGTATATCTGATTCGTTAACTGATTGAACTGATAAATTTGTTCGTTCGTCAAACTCGTTCCCATTGAAGCAACGCCGTTTTTAACCCCGGCCTGAAAAGCAGAAATAACGTCCATAAAACCCTCAAACAGAATTAAATTTTGCTCATTTCGAATACTAGACTTGGCAAGATCGAGATTATAAATAATCCTTCGTTTATTAAAGATGCTAGTTTCAGGACTATTTAAATATTTTGGAAGATCAGGATCTCGATGTAAGATTCTACCGGAAAATCCAATGGTCTTAGAATTAGGATCCCTGATAGGATACATGATCCGATTCGAAAATCGATCATTCAATTCACCACTCGAATTTTCAACAAACAATCCCGATTTTCGTAAAAGTTGAAAATCAGTTTTTTTGTTCTTAAAGAACGGTTTTAAGAGTCTTTGGCTAGGGGCAAATCCTAAGTTAAAAGTTTCAATCATTTCATCCGTTATTTTTCGTTCATGCAGATATTTTAATGCGGGAACTCCAAGCTCAGTGTTAACCAATACATGATGATAGAGTTTACTGGCTTCCTCATGAAGATTAATGAGGCTGTTCTTTTCTGAATTTACTGGAGATTTACTATTATCATTTTGAACTGAGTCAGGAAGAGTAATTCCCTCATCTTCTGCCACAGCAATAACAGCTTCTGGAAAGGAAATTCCTTGCAAATCCATGAGGAATTTAAAAACATTTCCACCGCGTCCACAACTAAAACAATGAAAAATCTGTTTACTTTCTGACACAGAAAAGGATGGTGTTCTTTCCTCATGGAACGGACACAAACCGAATAAATTATTTCCTGACTTCTTTAGATTGACATACTTACTAACAACGTCAGTAATGTTGGTCTTACTTAAGACATCATCAATTACCGTTTCAGGAATTTTTGCCATGAGATCACCATCCTTTCTCGGAAATCTATTCTAATATTAATTTTTTTATTTAACAATTATTTCGTCGACATCAGCAAAGTGATCAATCATTCTTGCTAAATTAGTCAATTCTGCCAGACGATTATTGCGAACTTTCGTGTCGTCTGCCATTACCATGGTTTTATCAAAATACTCATCAATGAGTGGCTTTAAAGAAGTTAATTCATTAAAAGCTTGGTTAGCATTCAATTCATTAAAGTTTGGGCTGATAAGTTTGATTTTATCATTAAGGACTTTCTCTGAATAATTTTCAAACAACTTTTCATCAACTTTAACACTACCAGCTGGAAAATGACCTTTTTGAGCAATCCGAACCACTCGTGTCAGTGCTTCAATTGATTCTTTAAAATTAGGATCATCTTTATGATCATTTAATGTCATTGCGGTTTCAACGTTAAAGTAAATATCACTGTCAGTTGATCCCACCGCCGCATCAATTAGATCATAGCGAATATCTTTCGACTTGAGTTGTCGTTTAATTCTTTCTTTAATAAACGCAACCACGTCAGAAACAATCTTAGTTTGATCTACTTTTGGTAAGACCGCTTTAGCTTTCTCTTCAGCAATCACTTGATTCATTAATGGCATAAGTGGTACTCGCCACTTTTCACTAACAACAATTCTAACAATTCCAGCTGCCTGCCTTCTTAATGCATACGGATCATTTGAACCACTAGGAATCATATCTGCAGCAAAGAAGGTCATCACACTGTCAAGTTTATCTGCCACTGACAAAACAGCACCTACTTTAGTTTTGGGAAGTTCCCCGTCGGATGAAATGGGAAGATAATGTTCACGAATTGCAGTAGCAACTTCCGGATCTTCACCCGCAAGCAATGCGTATTTTTCACCCATTACTCCTTGTAATTCAGCAAACTCTCCAACCATCCCGGTAACTAAATCAAATTTATAAATTTCTGAGGCACGTTGTAAGTGTTTTAATTGAGTTTCATCTAATCCAACATTTTTCCCAATTATCTGGGAAATAACTTGAACGCGCTGCATCTTATCGTATTCAGAAGAAATCTTATCGTGAAAGCTAACTGTTTTGAGCTTATTAACATAATCGTCAATTGATTGCTGTTGATCCTCATTATAGAAGAAATCAGCATCATCAAGTCTAGCAGTCAAAACTTTCTCGTTTCCGGCAACTACGTTATCAAGATGATTCTCATCACCATTTCTAACGGAGACAAAATAAGGTAAAAGATTACCATCCTGATCTTCAACGTAGAAGAATCGTTGGTGGTTTCTCATTGAAGTAATCAATACTTCACGTGGAATTTTTAAGAAACGGTCGTCAAATTTTCCAGCAAAACTAGTTGGCCATTCCACTAAATTATTAACCTCTTCAAGAAGATCATTATCAATATTGACCTTCCAATTGTTCTTTTTCGCAATTGCTTCAATCTGTTTACGAATTAAATCTTTTCGCTTGTTAGCATCGGCAATCACGTGTTGGCTGGTTAAAGCTTCTTCATAATCATCGGCATTTTTTAACTCGACGTCTTTTCCAAGAAAGCGGTGTCCCCAGGTGGTCCGTCCAGAATGAACATCAACAATCTGCATTGGGATCACTTCATCGTCCAGTAAAGCCACAATCCATTTAATGGGGCGAATAAATTCAAACTTGTTGGTTCCCCACTTCATTAACGTTGGAAAAGTCATTGATTTTACAACATCATTAAGACCACTTAATACTTCTTGAACTGGTTTTCCCGCTACGTGTTTTTCAACAAAAGCATACTTAGTTCCCTTAACATCCTTAAAGACGATATCATCAGGCGTTAATCCTTGTCCTTTAGTAAAACCAATTGCCGCCTTACTCCAATTGCCATCTTTGTCCTTTGCAATCTTTTCGGCCGGACCTCGAACCTCTTTATCAACATCTGGTTGTTTGTTAACTAAGCCAGTAATTTGAATTGCCAGTCTTCTAGGAGTAGAGAACTTTTTAATTTGGTCATAAGAAATTCTTTGATCTTTTAAATACTGAGCCGCTTTTTCTGCCAATTGATTAACACTTGGCGTCACGACATGAGCGGGCATTTCTTCTAATCCAATCTCCAACAAAAATGTCTTAGCCATCTACTTATCCCCCTTGCCATCATGATGCTTTTTGTTTTTCTTCTTACTATTTTTTGAATCATCTTTTAAAAGCTCTTGTCGTTTTTGCTCATCCTTAATAAGTGGAAAACCACGCTTTTTACGCTCAGCAACAAATGCTTTGGCGATCGCGTGTGCCATTTTTCGAATTCGTGAAAGGTAACCAGCACGTTCAGTGACAGATACGGCTCCTCTTGCATCTAGTAGGTTAAAAGTATGACTACATTTCAAAATATAATCATAGGCTGGATGAACTAAGCCAAGTGATATTAATCGTTTAGCCTCTTTTTCGTAAGCATCAAACATTTGGTGCAACATTTTTTGGTCTGATTCTTCAAAACTATACTTAGAATGCTCATATTCGGGTTCTTTAAAAATATCACCGTACTTAACTCCGTTACCCCATTCCAGGTCAAAAACATTGTTGACGTCTTGAATGTACGAAGAAAGCCGTTCCAATCCATAGGTGATTTCAACCGCAACTGGATCCATAGTTAATCCACCGACAACCTGAAAATAAGTAAACTGAGTTACTTCCATGCCATCGAGCCATACTTCCCATCCAACACCGGCACATCCCATTGATGGATTTTCCCAGTTATCCTCAACAAACCGAATATCATGTTCAAGTGGATTAATTCCTAGTTGTTCAAGCGAATTAATGTACAATTCTTGGATGTTGTCCGGAGATGGCTTCATTAATACCTGAAACTGATGATGCTGATAAAGCCGATTAGGATTTTCTCCATACCTACCATCAGCTGGACGTCTTGATGGTTCAACGTAACAAACATTCCATGGCTCTGGTCCAATCGCACGCAAAAAAGTGTACGGACTCATTGTTCCCGCACCTTTCTCAGTATCATATGATTGCATCCGCATGCAACCAAGCGAACTCCAATATGACTCTAGAGTACTGATAATATCTTGGACTGATAGTTTTTCTGTCATTAACTTCTCCTCCTAATCAATAAGCAAATAAAAAAACCTATGCAAAAGTACAATGACTTTCACATAGGGACGATTTATTCGCGGTTCCACCCTACTTCTGAACTTAATCAGCAACTCGAGATTAAATGGCTCCGAAAGTGCCAATTTATACCCACATTAACCATTTCCCACTAACATGGTTTCACTGAAATGTGATAAGCATAAAACTTCCTTCATCAACACCAATTATTTAACTACTATAATTATAAAATTATCACACAAAACAGTCAACGGTTAACCATCAATTAAGGTTGATTTTCCAATTGTTCATCTGATCTAAAAATTTTTTACTCTTTAAATTTAGTCCAACAGAACTATCGTAAATTTTATCAATCACACTGCGAATTTTCTTTTTAGTTTTGCTATTAACCTGAATGTTACCGATTTTTTTCAGGTCAATCGCAGAAAACAAGCGAAGATAGTAAATTGTTTTTTGGTCGAGATGCATTCGATGAGGATCAAGATGAAAATGATCCTCACAAATAATTCCTCCATACTCTTCTGAATAATCAAACTTTTTATTGGTTTGATGACAAATAACACAGGATTTAAATTCAGGTGCTACCCCAAAAGCAGGAAGAAGTTGAATCTCAATGATATTGGTAATTACTTCAGCATCAAAACCACTGTTAATCATATTTAAAGCATAGTATAAACGATTAAACCAATCGTTTATCTTAACTCCCTCAGGAAATGCCGCATCCACTAACGTCATAATGTAAGTAGCATATGCATCTAAATAAATATCATTTGCAATCTGTTCAAAATGCTTAACCTCATTACCACTACTAATGTGCGACAATCCTTCTGATTTGAGCGTGCCCTCGTACGTACCAAAGCTAAATGGCAAAATATCACCTGCCATTTTAAAGTTCGCTTTATTGGCTCCTCTAATAAAAAACATTTTGAGCCCAGCTTCTGCCGTCAAAAATTTCACCAACATATCGTGCTCGCGATAGTTCTTACGATACAATAAAATTCCATGAAAAGTTTGACTCCTTGGATTTACTGACAAAATATCACCTAGTAACTATCTTTTCGGTATCCTAATTGTCTTAAAGCTGATTCTTTTTCACGCCAACTTGGTTGAATTTTTACCCACAATTCAAGATAAACTTTGCTTCCAAGTAGAGTTTCAATCTCTTTTCTGGCCAATGTCCCAATCTTTTTCAGCATTCCACCATTCTTCCCAATCAAGATCCCGCGTTGGCCCTTTCGTTCAACAATAATATTAGCGTCAATATGAACGTTTCCATTATCTTGGGTCTTCATTTTTTCAACTTCAACTGCAACAGAATGTGGAATTTCTTGCCTCGTTAGTTCTAAAACTTTTTCGCGAATTAATTCGGAAACGATGAAACGTTCGGGATGATCGGTAATTTCATCGTCAGGATAATACTGCGGTCCTTCTGGCAACTTAGAAACCAAAGTAGTCAGTAATTCATCAACATTGTTCCCTTGAAGAGCAGAAATAGGAAACACATCAGCCCATTTATAAGCTCGTTTGTACGTGTCCATGATTGGTAATAAACTGTTCGGATTGACTTCATCAATCTTATTGATAACTAAGTAAACCGGACAATCCACTTTTTTTAATTGATCGATGATGTAATTATCACCAGCACCACGAGTTTCAGTAGCACTAACCATAAAAAGGACTGCATCGACCTCCTTTAAAGAAGAGAGAGCAGCGTCGTCCATATAATCATCCAACTTGTTTTTTGGTTTATGAATTCCGGGAGTATCAATGAAAACAATTTGTGCATCATCAGTGGTATAAATTCCCTGAATTTTGTTACGAGTGGTTTGTGCCTTGTCAGACATAATCGCAACCTTTTGCCCAATCACTCGATTTAAAAAGGTTGATTTCCCAACATTTGGACGTCCTACAATTGCTACAAATCCTGACTTATACTGTGCCTTTTCTGCCATATTTTCCCCTTTAGCTCATTAAATCAATAATTTTTGGAACGAAAACAATTAAACCTACAATGATCGCAAAAATTGCCGTTAAAACAACGCCACCAGCCGCAACGTCTTTAATTACCTTAACTCGTTCGTCGTAATGATGGTCCGCCATAAAATCCATGATCCTCTCAACAACGGTGTTAAGAATCTCACCGACAAGAACTAAAATAATTGCGGTAAACAGCCACATAAATTGTTCCAAACTAATTTTCAAAAGAAAACCAATTATTAGGGTAATAATGGCACTAGTTATATCAAACTTAAAGTTTCGTTCATGAACAAAAACCCATTTAATGCCATCAAACGCATGTCCAAAAGCCTGAAATATATTTTTATTTTTCCCAGTCTGTTTATTATTTTGTGAGTCCATAAGAGTCCATAATCTTTCTTTGAAGTGGGAACATGATGGCTTCATCCTCAGGCTTCATATGGTCATAACCATTTAGATGCAAAAATCCATGTACAACTAAAAAACCAAGTTCTCGATCATTTGAATGATTTAAAAAATCAGCCTGTTCAGCAACTTTATCAACACACACAAAAATATCCCCAATATTTTCAGGAATATCTTTTTTCATTTCATCATTCATGATTACGGGAAAATCATCATCACTCTGATCTTCAATCGCAAAACTAATCACATCAGTGGCCCGATCTACACCACGGTAGTCCCGGTTAATTTCCTTGATGCGATCATTGTTGACCAAAGTAACCGACATTTCGGTATTATTTTTTAAATCAATATACTTAGCGGCATAATTTAGAATATCTCTAATCAAATCAATTTTTTTGGGGTCGACCCCATCCTTAGTTTGATCATATATTTCCAGATCCATATCTATTCCCCATTATCATTTTTTTCGTAGGCATTAATGATTTTAGCCACAACTGGATGTCTAACTACATCATCAGCACTAAAGTTTACAAAATTAATATCATCAATATTTCTCAGGATTTTAGGAGCGGTGACTAATCCACTCCGGATTCTTCCGTTTAAATCAATTTGAGAAATATCACCATTAACAATCATTTTAGAACCAAAACCCAACCGGGTTAGAAACATTTTCATCTGAGCATTAGTAGTGTTTTGAGCTTCGTCTAAAATAACAAAAGAATTATCGAGGGTCCGACCACGCATATAAGCTAATGGCGCAATTTCGATAACGCCACGATCCATTAGCCTTTCAGTGTGATCAGATCCAAGGGTCGAATTCAGTGCATCGTACAGTGGTCGTAAATATGGATCAACTTTTTCTTTTAGGTCGCCAGGTAAAAAGCCTAAACTCTCACCCGCTTCAACAGCTGGTCTGGTTAAGACAATCTTATCAACGTCACCCTTTTTTAAAGCGGCAACTGCCATTACAACTGCTAGATAAGTCTTTCCCGTCCCAGCAGGTCCGATTCCAAAGGTAACATCATTATGCTTGATGGACTGAACGTACTGACGCTGCCCAAAATTCTTAACTCGAACCGGCTTCCCCTTATTATCCTTTAAAAGGACTTGATTATATAATTCTGGGAGAAAACCTAGAGTTCCTTTCTCAGCCATCTTCATTGCCGAAACAAAATCACTACCATTCAAAGTGATCCCAGAATGAACAAGTTCAATCATTCCATTTAAAATATCAATGGTATTTTGAACCGCTTTCTGAGTGTCACCTTCAACCGTAATCTTACCACCAGAATGGCGAATAGAAGTTTCCATCCCCTGTTCTAGAATATCTAAAAAGGCATCTTGAGCTCCAAATAAAGCTGATTCATCATTTGGATTCTTTAACGTTAATTCTTTTTTAAATTCAAAATTATCTGTCAATCAAACAGGTTCCTTTCATATCAACTCAACTTTTACTTAAAATACTAGCATATAATTTGCCACTTACAAAGTAAAAGAACAAAAAGAACCCATTGACCATTCAATGAGTTCCCTTCTTAACTAAGCGCTTTATTAACAAGTTTATTAACAGTGTTGCCATCGGCTTGTCCTTTAACTTTACCCATGACAGCACCCATTACTTTGCCAAAATCGCTCTTGTTTGCCGCACCAAGTTGCTTAACCGTTTCGTTAACAATTTTTTCAAGATCAGCTTCTGACATTTGCTTTGGGGCATAATTTTCAAGAATCTTTAGCTCATCTTCTTGCTCCTTCACCAAATCATCCCTGCCACCATCTTTAAACTCAGCAATCGAATCTTTGTGTTGTTTAACTTCTCGATTAACAACAGCCGCTTCTTCACTATCAGAAAGATCATGACCTAATTTAATCTTTTCATTCATTAAGTTCGACTTAAGCATTCTGACAATTGTCAGCTTAGTCTTATCATGATTCTTCATTGCATCTTTTAGATCATTATTTAATTCATTTGATAAAGTCATATTGGACCTCTTTTCGTCAATATAAAAAACGCTCCTGATCAGGGGCGTTTAATATTAGAAGCTGCGACGCTTCTTTTTCTTATTGTTACGTTTACGAGCTGCTTCTGATTTTAATTTACGTTTTACGCTAGGTTTTTCGTAAAATTCACGTTTACGGAATTCCTGAAGGGTACCGCTTTTTGAAACCGTGCGCTTAAAGCGTCGAAGAGCATCATCAAGAGATTCGTTTTTACGAACGACAGTTTTTGACATGATAAAATCCCTCCCTCCGAGCTTAAATGATACCGTCTGTAATCCTTAACGATCAATATTAATTATACATTATGGCACGGAGCCCGTCAACGAGTCTGAACAAGAAATATGATAAAATGTTAACAAAGTAGGAGGTAATATTATGGCAACTAATTTTAATGCATTTATCATTTCTGATTCAAGTGGTGCCACGGCAACTTCGATCGCCCGAACCGCTGCTTCTCAATTTCCAGAAGCAAACGCTAATTTTAAACGATACCCATTTACTCAAACGCAATCCATGCTCGATGGAATACTCAAACTTGCTAAAAAACAGGACGCCATCATTTTTCACACTTTAGTTGATCCGGGCCTGAGTAAAATAGTATCTCAATTTGCACTAGAAAATAACCTGTATAGTTTTGACTGCATTCAAAAACCCATTCAAATCATTTCTAAAAAACTCCATGAATCGGCTGCAGAAGTACCTGGCCTAGTTCACAACTTAAATGAAGACTACTTCAAACGGATCTCAGCAATCGAATTTGCGGTAGCTAATGATGACGGAAAACGACCTAATGACCTCAAAAAAGCTGATATCGTTCTTTTAGGAATATCAAGAACATCTAAAACGCCATTATCGCTATACCTTGCCAATCAAAACTTCTTGGTAGCAAACGTCCCAATCGGTCCTACCATCCAATTACCAGAAGAGGTTTATCAGATCGACCACAATAAAATATTTGGTTTAACCAATTCAGTTACCAATCTAAAAAAGATTCGGCAGGAAAGAATGATTGCTTATGGGTTAGACCCAAACACTCCATACTCGGACTCAAATCAAATAAAAAAAGAGCTTGACTATGCCAAGCAACTTTATCGAAAACTAAATTGTCTTCAAATTAACGTGTATAACAAGTCAATTGAAGAAACGGCCACCATCATAACTCAAAGTCTTAATATTAACGAACAAGATCATTAATCTTTTTAGCTTGATAATCTTCTTTAATATCCTCAATCATATCAGAATTAAACTTTTGTTCTTTTAACATTTTAATTTCATATTGATGAGGATCAATTTTAACATCTCCAATCTTAACAACCGGCGTCTCTAAAATCTTAGGAACTTGATCAAACTTGGGATACCGGGCTACATAATTTAAAGCATCAAATCCAATGGTCCCGAAACCAATGTTAGTATGACGGTCTTTATGGGATCCCATTGGATTTTTAGAATCGTTTAAATGAATCACTTTGATTCGATTAATACCAATAACTTGATCGAACTCTTCCATAACCCCATCAAAATCATTTTTAATGTCATAACCAGCGTCGCTAGTATGACAGGTATCAAAGGTAACCGATAACTTATCATTCAAATTAACACCGTCAATAATCTCAGCAAGTTGTTCAAAAGTCGACCCGATTTCAGTCCCTTTTCCTGCCATTGTTTCAAGTGCAATTTGAATCTTTTGTTCTGGGGTGATTACTTCATTTAACCCTTTAATGATCTGCTTAATTCCCGCTTCAACGCCAGCACCAACATGTGCACCGGGATGCAAAACAATTTGATCAGCTCCCATTGCTTCAGATCGATCAATCTCTTGTTTAAGAAAATCAACCGCAAAGTGGAAACTTTGTGGCTTTTTTGTGTTACCTAAGTTAATGATGTAAGGTGCATGAACTACCACCTCACGTAAATCATGATCAGCCATGTAGTCGTGTGCTTGATCAATTTTAAGATTTGCAATCGGGGTCCTTTTTGAGCTCTGAGGAGCACCAGTGTATAACATAAAGACATTCTCACCATCGCGTTCGGCTTCTTTTGCGGATCCTAACATCATCTCTGGCTTTTTCATTGCAACATGTGAACCAATCAAAAATTCATCATTACTCATGTTTATCCCCCATTACTTTAACAACTTGATTAGAAGCATCTCCATGCTCCCAACTACAAAACTTACCATAAAACTTCATCATTTTCTGATGATACCCAGCAAACTTACCATTTTCATTAAAATTAGACAACTCTTCATAAAAAGAATTTTGATTTTGAACAATTGGACCAGGAGCATCGCTTAGAAAATCAAAATAAAATCCACGTAGTTCATCCTTATAATGCTTTAAGTCGTAAGTATAAAACAACATTGGCCGTTTTAGATTGGCATAATCAAACATTACTGAAGAATAGTCAGTAATGAGCAAATCTGAAATTAAGTATAACTCATTAATATCACGATCAGCTTCAATGTAAACTCGCTTTTCATACCCAGAAATATCAATTTGGTCCTTGACTAAGTAATGCGGACGAATAATTAAAATAGTGTCACTAGATACATGCTTAAAGAAACCTTTTAAAGAAAACGGTAACTCAAAGTTATAACTGCCCTTCTTTTGATAATCATCATCACGCCAAGTTGGTGCATACAAAATAACTTTAGAAGTCGAGTCACCAATAATTTTTTCTTTTAATTTTTTAATCTCACTTGAAGTATTTTTATGATATAAGACATCGTTTCTGGGATAACCAATTCGTAACGGAATATTTCTAAAATCAAAGGCGTGATCAAAGATTCGTTCTGAATACTGATTAGGCATAATTAAATAGTCCCACCGCTCGGCTTCTTTGACAAAATCATTATGGTATTGATTAGTGGAAATACCTGGAATCGCAACGTGTTTGATATCAATTCCTAATTTTTTTAACGGGGTTCCATGCCATGTTTGGATATAGGTGGTCCGCCTATTCTTTTTCCACCACTTCGGAAATCGGGAATTAAAAACCCAAAAGTCTGCCCTAGCAATGTGCCAAACCCACCTTGGAAAAAAACGCCGTAAAATCTTTATGTTGGGATACTTTTCGTGTAATTGTTTGTATTTGGAAGCTTTGACACCAAAATAGGCTTTTTTAGCATCATGAGGATGTTGCTTCACCCACGCAAGGTAAATGGCGGCTGGATTATCGTTTATATCCCTACCATTAAAACTTTCAAACATTACTTCATTTTTTTTAGTTGGTAAACAAATAAACCCATCGTTTAAAACGATGAGCCCAGTGCGAATAGTCAACTTAATCCCATTAATTAACTTGTTTTTAATTTGTTTTCCATTCATGTTATTTTTACCTATACTAAATCAACAAAATGCGATCTAAATTTAAAGTGAAGATGAGATCCAATTAAAAAGAAAAATAACGTCATCAACCAAAAAATCACGGTTAACAGTGGCTTCTCCCAAAACCAGCTACTCGATAACATTGAATCCCTGAATCCTTGAACAATGTAAAAAAACGGATTCAACTCCAAAATTCTGATTAAAAATGGCGGAAATGATGCAGACGATTCAAAGTTAAATAGAACTCCTGAGATGTAGAACAGCATTCTCATAAACGATTGCAACATGACATGATAATCTCGTACCAAGACGGTAATGGTCGAATTAAAAATGCCAAAAGCAATTAACCAAGCAATCATGGCAATAAAGTAATAAATCCACTGGAACCAGAACAAACTCGGTCGAACTCCATAAAGATAACCAATTACAATTGAAAACGCCAACATTGTCCAAAAAGAACTCAAGTTACTGACTAACTTAATCGAAGGTAAAATGCTAATTGGAAACTTCATTTTTGAAACTAACCCAGCTCGTTGATAAATACTCTTAGAGGCGTCTAGTGTAACTCGGTTCATAAAAAACCAAGGAGTAATCCCAATGACCATCCATGGGAGATAACTGCCGTTGTGTCCGGTACTACCCTTTAACCCAACACCAAAGACTAACCAGTAAATTGCAATTTGAATCAGCGGATAAAGATACTCCCAGACTAAGCCCAAATAATGACTTTGATAAGTAGCCTTATCTTCATACTTTGAAATTCGAAAAATAATGCCCAAATTTTCAAATTGTTCCTTAAGTAAGGCCCAAACTTCCTTCAAGCTCAGCACTCTCCCTTTTCTGTTTATCTAATTATTTTGTAAAACATACTTTTTAATAACCCGTTCGGTTGCATACCCATCATTATAAGTGTTCCAGTGTTTATTAAAATTAGTAAAATCAATTTTTTGATTATCCACAATGGCTTTATTCAACTGATCAACCTTAGTGATTGGTTTAGATGGTAACCACTGTAAGAAATCCTTTTGAATTCCTGGGTCTTTTTCGTATTGTTCTAAATCAAACATAAAGAAAATCATTGATCGTGCTTGTGGCAATAAACTAAAATCAAAGGCAACTGAAGAATAGTCCGTTACGAGTGTGTCACAAACTGAAAGTAAATCAGACGTTGAAAGTTGATTATAAAAACGAATATTTCCGTTTGAAAACTTTCTAATACGTGCTTCCTGATCCCTGAGTAAGGGATGAAGTTTAACCACTGTAATCGCATTTGGATCGGCGGTCAATGCTTCGCCAATACTTTTTGGAGGTTCAAACTCTAAGCCATCCCGATATGTTGGAGCATACAAAATGACCCTTTTACCCTTTAATTCTGGAGCAACCTGATAAACACGATGTCTGGCAACTCTTCTCCAGCGTTCCTTAAACAATCGATCCGAACGTGGATAGCCTAAATATTTCATTTTACTAGGAACCTCATGATAACTGCGTTCAAAGATCTTTCCCATCGCTTTTGAAGCTACCACAAAGTCATCAAAATGATTGTATACACTTTGAAATCTAAGTCTATCGAAAAACGATCTTTTCTTGGTCGTGGGATCTTCCCATCCAAAACATTTAATGGCACCATCAGCATGCCACAATTGAACAATTCTCATTTTACTCTTTGGTCGTACTAAACCAGCCAAAAATGGGAAGTAATTATCACAGAACAAAACTCGAGCTGACATTAATTGAGGAACGGTAAATAACGCAAATTTAGCGTTTTCATTAAAGGGAATCGTCTTGATTCCAAAGGCACTCAAATCAGTTGCTGCGGCTTCAATTTCGGGTTCGTATAATACGACTAATTCTTGTCCAATGGGCGTGTTAGTGGCAATCTGTTTAATCAACCTAAGGTTATTATCGAAACTCATAACATAATATATATTTTTCTTTGGTCGAAAATAAAAAATTGCAGAAACTATTTTAATTAACCATGTATACATGACTTTCACTTAAACCACCATTTTCAATAATTACAATGAGACATTATATCATAAAGAAAAAACCGGGACACTCTAACTTAATAAGCTATTTTCGCTTCTTTTCATAGAAATTCCCTAGTACCTTATCAACATCCACAACCACTCCAAATGAATCTGGATCAGATTCATTTAAAGCCGCTTCAAATTCGGTCATTTCATATCGTGAAATTGAGGTGAACAAAACCGACTTTTTTTTATGGTTATAGGCTCCCTCAGCATTATGAATAATCGTAATACCTCTCCTAAGGTGATTTTGAATACTATCAACCACCGTCTTAGGACGATCAGTAACTACCATTACTTGCACGATTTGTTGCCTTGTATATGCCAGATCCATCGCTTTCGCGTTAACTAGGACTCCAATTGCTGAATAAAAGGCATAGGGCCAACCATAAAAGAATCCCGCTGATAAGATGATAAAAGTATTGAATATCAGATTAATTTTCCCAATTGATTTACCGGTTTTACGTTGGATAACAATTCCTAAGATATCTAACCCACCAGTAGAAATCCCATTTTTAAGCGACAGACCCACTCCAAATCCGTTAATGGCACCACCAAAGATAGCACAAATCAATGGATCCGTTGTCAGAGTCAGTGGCCGTAATATTTTGATCATAACACTGGCAACCACAACGGAAACGAACGTAAACATGGTAAACTGATGACCAATTTGTTTCCAAGACAAAATAAACATTGGAATGTTCAGTAAGAAAAGTCCCAAAGCAGCTGAAATTGTAAATGGAAAATACCGTTCTGTAAGAGTATCCAATAGCTGTGCAAAACCGGTAACTCCTGAAGAATAAATATGTCCGGGAGTCCAAAAGAAATTCATCGCAATTGAAACCATGATTCCGTACACGAAGGCGGTCGAGAACTTAGATATGTACTGATGTCGCTTTAAAATTTTCTGTACGTCGTCCATTTAAGTAACCCCTGATCATTTAGAAATTCATAACTAGTATACCATTCCAAAATTTAAAAAAAATAAAAAGTTGTGGGGTTACCACAACTTTTAGCTAATATTTAATTATCCCTTTTATCAACTGAAATGCCTAATTCATCTAACTGTTTGTCAGAAACAGGTGTAGGAGCACCAGTCAATGGTTCAACTGCCTTTGAATTCTTAGGGAAGGCAATTACATCTCGAATATTACCACGATGTGCTAATAACCTAGCAAAACGATCTAATCCAATTGCCAAACCACCATGTGGTGGAAAACCATAATCCAATGCTCTAAGGAAATACCCAAATTGATTCTCCGCACTTTCCTTAGTAAATCCGAGGGCTTTAAACATCTTTTCTTGAAGATCACGGGTATGAATACGAATTGATCCTCCACCAAGCTCCAGTCCATTCAGAATAATATCATAACTTTGAGCATGCGCTTTGTGGGGATCTTCTCCGTCATTTAGGTAATGTTCGTCACCTACATTTGGCATCGTAAATGGATGGTGAGCAGCAACCCAACGCCCAGCACCCTCATCATATTCAAATAGTGGCCAATCAACAATCCAAAGGAAATTATACTTGTCTTCTGGAATCATATTTAACTCATTGGCAATGGCAACCCGGAGATATCCTAAAGTATCAGCCACTACCTTACTCCGATCAGCAGCAAATAATAACAAGTCACCGTCTTTTGCCCCAGTGGCTTTTTTAATTTTACTTACCATTTCTGGATCTTTGAAGAATTTAGCGATTGGGCCAGAGAATCCATCATCAGTGACTTTCATCCATGCAAGTCCCTTAGCGCCAAAACGCTTTACGTATTCACCGTACTTATCAATATCTTTTCTTGAGAAGTTTGCTGCACCACCAGGAACAGCAATGGCTTTAACCTGACCACCATCTTTAATTGCTGAATCAAATACCTTAAAGTCGGACCCAGTAACTACGTCCGAAAGATCCTTTAATTCCATCCCAAAGCGAGTATCCGGTTGATCTGTACCAAATCGGTCCATTGATTCCTGCCAAGTAATCCTCTCAAAGGGCAAATTAACATCAACGTCAACCGTATCTTTCATGACTTTTTTAATTAATCCTTCTGTGATTTCCTGAATTTCTTCAGCAGAAAGAAATGAAGTCTCCATATCAATCTGGGTAAATTCTGGTTGACGATCACCCCGTAAGTCTTCATCTCTGAAGCACCGTGCAATTTGATAATAGCGATCAAATCCAGCTCCCATTAGTAATTGTTTAAACTGCTGCGGAGATTGAGGTAATGCATAAAATGATCCCGGATATACTCTTGATGGGACTAGGTAGTCTCTTGCTCCCTCTGGAGTTGAAACCGTTAGATCTGGGGTTTCAATATCGATAAATCCATTTTCGTCAAAATACTTGTGAGTAGACTGTAAGATCCGATTCCGGATCAATAATCCCTTTTGCATCACTGGACGTCTAAGATCAAGATAACGATACTTTAATCTTAAGTCATCAGACGCATTGATATCATTTTTGATTTCAAATGGGGTTTGCTTGGAGGTGCTTAAAACCCTAGCGTCAGAAACATCAACTTCAACTTTTCCGGTATGGATATCCGGATTAATTTCTTTTTCTGCTCTAGCAACCACTCTTCCTTTAATCTGGATAACATACTCATTTTTAACTGATTCGGCTACTTTAAAGGCTTCTTTGCCATTTTTTTCATTAAAAACCAACTGAACGATCCCAGCACGATCACGTAAGTCAATAAAAATAAGACTTCCCAAGTTACGCTTTTTAGCAACCCATCCATCTAAGACTACTTCTTGATCTAAATAATCCTCGTTAACGTTTCCAGCATACGTTGTTCGCTTCATGTACTAATCTTCCTCTCATTTAGTTGAGTCAAAAGCATAAAAAAAGCGCACCATGTAATTACAAGGGCGCAATTAGCACGGTACCACCTTTTTTAGTTTCTTTTGTTTATTCATTTTACCTCGATGCGTCTTTACCATTTTTAGGACACGCCCTCTCAGCACTTGGACGTTCTCTTCAGACCACTAAACGGTTACTATTCATCGTCAACAGTATTTTAAATCACTTTAAGACTAATAAAACCCACATAAATTGTCAAGATTCTAGTGAGTATTTTTATTATATGCTTAAACAAAAAGACAAAAAGTTATACTATTATGAGTAATCGTATCATTAATGAGGTCGAAAAGATGAATATAAATTTATACATAAAAAATAAACGTGGTTTTTACACTACTCTGATAATTGTGGGCGTAACCTTGATTATCCTTTTAGTTATGTTAATAAAAAATAATGTCAGTATTGGCTTTAATAACCTGGACATAAAATCCGGTCCAGGGATTGAATATCGTACGGTCAAAACCATTAACCGAGGAACTAGACTTCAAATTCTAAGTGAAAAAGACAACTGGTACAGAGTTGTATATCAAAACCAAAAGATTGGTTGGGTACCTGCTTGGTTAGTCAATAATCGTAAGCTTAATAAAGCCACTAAACTATCAGAAACAACCATCGTCTTAGACCCTGGTCATGGAGGAAGCGACTCGGGTGCACTATCAACCAGCGGGCAAAAAGAAAAAAACTACACCCTTAAACTAGCCCAACAAGTCGCAAATAAGCTGCGTAATCGTGGTGCGCATGTTATCATGACAAGGGATTCAGATAAGACGGTTAGTCTATACAAACGACCCGATTTTTCAACTGATAATCATGCCAATTTCTTCGTGAGTTTCCATTTTGATTCATCCAGTACCGATAATACCGCAAGTGGATTTACCAGCTACTACTATCATTCAGGAAAATCAAAACAACTGGCATCTGACATCAATTCCAATATGGATGATGTTCCCCTTAATAATCGTGGTGTCCAAGTTGGTAACTATTTAGTGATTAGGGATGTCTCAATCCCATCGGTTTTACTCGAAATGGGATACATTAATAATGACCATGACTTTAGTAAGATTAAAAATGCTAGTTACCAAAATCTCGTTGCAAATGATGTAACCAATGGAATCAATAATTATGTAAACAAGACTTATTAGAAGGGAGTTTACTATGAAAAAATTAAATCAAGATTGGATTACTCAATTACCATTAAAGAACGTTGAATCGTTAACTCCGGTTTCAGGCGGAGACATCAATGACTCATATCAAGTTAAAACTCCAGATAAAACTTATTTTATGAAGGTCCAGCCTAATCGTGGAAAAGTATTCTTCGATCATGAAGTTGAAGGAATTCACTTGTTATCGAAAGCGGCCAACGTCCCAACGGTAGTAGCATCTGGTGAAATTGATGGTGACGGCTTTTTAATCCTGGATTGGATTGACGTTGGTTCTGGAAACCAATACGATCTTGGCAAAATGGTCGCAAACGTTCATAAAATTCATAACGATCAGTTTGGATTAGACCAAAACTTTGATGCTGGAAAAATACCAAAAAATAACACCTGGCAAGACACTTGGCAAAAATTCTACGTCGAACAACGAATTGATCCGTTGGTAAAAATAGCAAAAGAAAAGGGCCGCTGGAATGATTCCAGAGACCAACATTATCAAGTTATGAGACAACAAATTATTGACTACTACACAAAACATCCCAGTATCCCAAGCCTGCTCCACGGAGACCTCTGGTCTGGGAATGCTATTTTTACAGCTAATCATGAGCCCATGTTGATTGATCCAGACGTCTACTTTGGCGACCGTGAGTATGACCTTGGTGTAACAACCGTCTTTGGTGGATTTAACCGCGATTTCTACCGCGGTTACAATGACACCTATCCAATTGAACCGGGTTTTGAAAACCGGGTCGGTTGGTACCGCTTCTATTACTCACTAATGCACGTTGTATTATTTGGGGAAACATTTGGGCCCTTATTAGACGGCGTGCTAAGTTCATTTAATTAAACTTAACATATCGTTAAAATCATGAACTACGTAATCTGGGTCTCCTGGTTCAACAATTACGTAGTCAGGATCGAAAAGGATGGTTTTAATTCCGGCATTATGACCAGCATCAACATCTAAACGTCGATCACCAATCATAAAAGTATCAGAGCGATCTAAATTCATCTTTTCAATTAAATAATTCAAAGACCCCGGATCAGGTTTCCTTTTAAAAGACTGTTTGCTGGTAACAAAACCAGTAAACAGTCTTTTTAAGTCAAAATGATCAAGTAGAGTTAATGCTTGGTCATCTCTATGAGTTAAAAGTCCGTTCTTTCCATCCGTTTTTAAAACTTTTAACAAAACAGATTGAACCCCTTTAAATGGCTTTGCTAACATAACTTCATCAACTTCAAACTTTTTATAGTCTTTTAGAAATTGATCTCGATTAAGATTAAATTCAGCGCAATATTTGGTCTCAGCCGAGCCCAATGAATGAACTCGCATATCTTCATAGATTGACTCAGGATCAAAGTTAACATCACTCACTCCATTCTCAGCTAACGCCTTACAAAACGAAGTCACCATGTACGGGTAAGTATTAAAAAGTGTTCCATCAAAATTCCAAACTGCATTTGTCATGTTAAATCTTTCCTTTTTTCTGATAATTCAAAATAAATGTGGCAGGACCATGGTTCTCTAAATCAACGTTCATATCGGCACCAAACACGCCAGTTTCAACTTTCAATCCGATCTCTTTGAGTGCGTCATTAAACTTTTCGTAAATAAGTTTAGCGTGCTTAGGATTACCAGCTCCAGTGAAAGTTGGACGATTTCCCTTTTTGGTGTCAGCAAGCAATGTAAATTGCGAAACAGAAAGAATTGAGCCGTTAACTTGCTGGATGTTTAAATTCATTTTGCCATTCTCATCTTCAAAAATCCTTAGATGAGCAACCTTATGAACAAGATGATCAATTTCATCTTGTCCATCGGAATCTGTAACCCCAACTAAGATCATATATCCGTTGCCGATTTTCCCGTTTATTTTACCATCAATACTTACGCTTGCATGGTTAACTCGTTGAATCACTAATTTCAATCTTTTTCATCCTTCCGTTCGTTTAACCTCATAAACATCAGGAACAGCACTCACACTATCAATAATGCGATTTAGCTGTTGAATATTTCTTACGCCCACAGAGACCCGGATAGAAACAAGGTCCTCGTGAATGACCTTTCCTTCAACTGAATTCAAATTCTTAGTAGCAGAATTAACTCGTTTTAAGATATCGTTTAAAAGACCACTTCGGTTGTATCCCTGAATCTCTAAATCACTACTATAAGTAATGACATTATTATCAGTTTTACGCCAACTAAGATTAATAATTCGATTATTACCATTCTTTGCTTGAATTAAGTTAGGACAATTACTTCTATGAACTGAGATACCATTTCCCATTGTGATGTATCCTTCAATGTCATCTCCTGGAACCGGATCACAACAACGACTGATATGAACTAATAGGTTGTCAACGCCTTGAATCTTGATGTTATCTTCTGGTTTCTTTCCTTGTTCTGCGTCCTCACTCTCATGTGAGATGGTTTTATGACCTTCTAATACATCACGTTCGGCATCTTTTTGTCGTTTCTTCTCAATTTCATCTTTTTCTGGTTCTAGTAAACGATTAACAACTCCGTTAGGTTGAATATCACCAAACCCAATGGCTGCATATAAATTATCGATACTTGTATAATGCATTTCATTGATAACACGGGATAAATTATCATCAGTTAAAATGGTAGCCGGATCAAATCCAGAATCGACAATTTCTTTTTCAAGTATTTCTCTTCCAGAATTAATGTCATCATCGTGACTACTCCGTTTGAAAAATTGCTTAATCTTATGCTTAGCACGACGCGTTTTAACCATGCCCATCCAGTTTTTGCCAGGACCGTCGGAGCTACTGGAAGTGATAATATCAACAATATCTCCATTTTTAATTTCATAATCTAGGGGAACTAATTTACCATTAACTCGTGCCCCTGTGGTTGAATTACCAACATCCGTATGAATTGAGTAAGCCATATCAATCGGAATTGACCCCTTGGGTAATTCAATAACATCACCTGATGGAGTAAAGGCATAAACTCGGTCGCTAAATAAATCCCCTTGGACACTATCCATGAAATCAGAGGCGTCCTCTGACTCCTCTTGAATTTCAATGATCTTTTTAAAAAGATTGAGTTGAACATTGTTTTTATTACTTTCAACCTCGTCCTTTTTACCTTCTTTATAAGCCCAGTGAGCAGCAACACCATACTCAGCAATTCGATGCATTTCCTCAGTTCGAATTTGAATTTCAAGTGGTTTGCCTTCAGGACCAACAACTGTAGTATGCAACGATTGATACATATTAGGCTTGGGCATTGCAATGTAATCCTTAAACCGATCTGGGAACGGTTTCCATTCAGTGTGGATTGCACCTAAAACTGCATAACAATCCTTTACCGATTTCACAATCACTCGAACAGCTAGTAAATCATAGATTTCTTTAAAATCTTTATGTTTATCATGCATCTTACGATAAATGGAGTAGATATGTTTAGGCCTTCCATAGACTTCTCCCTTGATTCCCAGCCCCTTAATCGCTTGTTGAACTTTTTTTACGGCATTATCAACGTATGCCACTCGCTCATTCCGCTTGGAATTCATCAAATCAACAATTTGATAATAATCATCAGGCTTTAAGTAACGCAAAGAAAGATCTTCTAATTCCCACTTAATCGTTCCAATTCCGAGCCGATCAGCTAAGGGGGCATAAATATCTAAAGTTTCTTGAGCAATTCGCTTTTGCTTATCTGGGCGAAGAGCATCTAACGTTTCCATGTTATGCAATCGATCCGCTAATTTAACAATCATTACTCGAATATCTTTGCACATTGCTAGTAATAGTTTCCGGTGATTTTCAGCAAGTTGTTCTTTACTCGATTTATACTTAATCTTACTAAGCTTTGAAACTCCATCAACGATTAATGAAACGTGTTTACCAAAAAGTTCAGTAACATCTTCAATCGTTGCACCGGTGTCTTCAACCACATCATGAAGAAAACCAGCCGTGATCGTTTCTGCATCCATATGAAGATCAGTTAAAATGCCTGCCACCTCAACAGGATGATTAATATAAGGCTGCCCAGAAGCACGTTCTTGCCCCTCATGAGCAATTTTGGCAAATTTATATGCTTTTTTTATCATTTGAACATCACTATCATCAAGATACTCAGAAGCATCACGAAAGATTTCTTGTGGTGTCCATTCTTTAATTTTCGACATTATATCCTACTCACTTTGTTTTAATTCTAATATAGTTGAAACGGCTGATAAAAAATATAAAGGCGCTGATTCAGTTCGCAAAATCCTCGGCCCCAATCCGACGGGAACAAAACCATCTTGCTTTAATTGTTCGATTTCTTTAAGTGAAATTCCACCTTCAGGTCCAAAAAAAGCGGTCAAGCTTTTGCCAGGCTTCATTTCCGACACACATTCATACAATTTACTGTTTTCACCCTGTTTAGCCGATTCCTCATAGGCCACAACTTTTTGATCACTACTAAGTTTTTTTACCTTAGTGATTGAATCGGTGTACTTCACCATTGGAATAATATTTCGGTGAGATTGTTCGGCAGCACTTTGAGCGATTTTTTGAAGTCTCTTAATCTTCTTCGGTGCCTTATTCCCCCATTTAGCAATTGACCACTCAGTAGGCACAAAAATAATCTCACTGACCCCCATTTCGGTTGCCTTTTGCGTGATGAGGTCGGCTTTGCTCGCCTTCGGGATTCCACAAATAATCGTTACTTTAACCGGAAGTTCAGTATTTTGACTAGTTACATCAACAATCTTAATTGTTGAGGCCGTTTCATCAACTAATTCCCCAATATAAATAATATTTTGACTAGAAACAAACTCAGCCTTGGTTCCAGCTTTTGCTCTCATAACCCCAACAAAATGATGTGTCACATCGTTTGGAAGTTTAACAATTTGACCCACTTTTAGTGGCTTATCTAAAAAGTAGTGTTGCAATTAATTAACCTCAATATCTTTCTTTGCAATTACTGATCGCCAATCATCCATACTTAAAACTTGATCAACCTTAAAATGATGTTTTTTTAGCGCGTCAATCACTAGCTCTAATTTATCGGCAATAATACCGGAATTAATGAACATGCCACCTTCATTTAAACATTGTTCTGCTTGCGGGATTAACGGAATGATAATCTCAGCTAAAATATTAGCTACCACAATATCTGCTTTTTCATCGATTCCATTTAACAAATTATTAACACTAACGTTGATTCCCTTCATCCCAGAATTTAATTCAATGTTTTTTTCAGCTGATTTAACGGCCACCTTATCGACATCATAAGCATTTATATTGCCAGCACCAAGTTTCCTCGCTGCAATACATAGCACTCCAGATCCAGTTCCAACGTCAAACACTCTTTCGTTTCCTCTAATAACAATCTCAAGTGCTTGCATGGCAAGTTTAGTAGTAGGATGGGTGCCGGTTCCAAATGCCATTCCAGGGTCTAATTTTACCATCAACTCGTCAGAGCTTTTGACATCATAGTCTTCCCAACTTGGGACAACGGTTAAAAATCGTGTCACCCGTTCTGGATGATAATACTTTTCCCAAGATGTCGCCCAATCCTCATCTTTTACATCATGAACATTTATCACATTTTTACCAGGATTCAAATCGAACCGCGTTAAATCAGCAACTTTTTCATGAATCTTTTTTACGGTCGCATCTACCTCAATATCATCCTGAAAATAAGCACTTACTTTAGCGTTAACTAGATCGTTATCAGCTTTAGAATCTCCCAATTCATACTGATCCCAATTAGATTCTCGTTTTAAAACCTCATAATCATTTCTATCATTAATCTGAACTCCATTTGCTCCAAAGTCCATTAAAATATTAGCGACCGCATCAACTGCTTCGTGACTGGTTTCAACTGAAATCTCGACTAAGTTCATTGTTACCCCTCATTCTTTTTATCTTTTTATAAAAAAAGCACCCGTTAATTGGATGCATTATTTTTATTGTCCTCAATTTTTTTAAGCTTCTGCTCGTGTTGTTTCAAATGACCAGCCAAATACTTAAGCAATCCTCGTTCTGTCTTAAAAATCCGAGGATGCTTTTGTTTATGCAATCGAAGATCAATTTCCTTAATTCTTTGTCGCCCTGTCCATCCATGGCCATAACGAATAATGAGCCGATTATTTAAATTATCTTTACCGAAGCGAAATACATAGACGTTATCTGGAGTAATTAACGGTCTGATATATGTTTTTTTGTAATGATATCCTTGATCGCGCAAAAATCTTTTAGTTTGATCTAACATATTCATCCTCCTCTCATATTTTTAATAAAACTCGTTCTTAAAACCTTTAGTCTATATCATAATGGAGATATATTTAATTGGCAAGCATCTAACTTCCAGCAAACAAAAAGACGTGTATCGCCACGTCTTAATATAAACATTCAAACTATAAACTAAACAATTTGACAGAATTCAATTTTTTCGTGGTTAGGCCCATAAATGTTAAAGAAACGGATTCCCTTATCCCAGAATGGACGAGTATCAATTTCATCTTCCTGAACATCTAAGCCCATTTTCTTAGCTTCTTTAAACGCTGCGTCAGCATCAGTAGTGTTTAATGAGATATGGTTAATAGCGCCATCTTTATCAGCAACTGGATCGCCCTCCCATGTCTCAATCATTAAATTGCCATACTTCATAAAAGCACAACGATTTCCTTGATACATGAATTGACCAGCTTTATCAAAACCTAACTTCTTATAAAAATCAATCGTTTCATCTAAATCTTTTGCTGGAATACCAACATGTTGGATGCCGGTAAAGTAATTACTAAGTGCCATAATAATTCTCCTTATGATATATTTTTCACCATATGTGAAATCTCTAACAACTACATTGTAAGACATTAATGATAAATAATAAAGCCATCATCCTAGTTTATTTTATTAATTTAGCACTCACAATTTCATTCCATTTAAGAATTTGGTCTCCCACAATTACTAAGTTCTTATAATACCCTTTCATCCTACCGATAATTTGTTCCACTTTTAGTTCGTTTTTGTCATAATAAGCATACTGTAGTTCCACTCTCAGTCGACTGACAAACGATTTTTGCAGAATTTCATCAATTTTTGAGTGATCCATCTGATCATCTAATTTTCTGGTTTGCTCATTATCCTTTTCTTTCTTTATTTGATTTAGTTTACTGGTATGATCTGATAAAAAATAACCCTGCCATTTTTTAATCCCACGATCATGATAATCAAACTTAAAAAAATCATGTACAGCTTCTTCGTTCATAACGTTCTCCTAACTTTAAGTTAATCTTGAATTTTCTTCTGTGAATCAGGCCAAACCATGTCATCAAAATTACGATAATAAATGGTTAACAGGTTATATTCAGTTACATAGTTAACTACTTTTTCTAAAAGTTCCAAGTCGTAATCAGAAATAACATAGATTGGTTGCGATCGCTCCTGTTGATACTTCTTCTTAGAACTCAAAAACCAATCGTACTCTTTATCAAAAGTGTTATTAACAATCATCATCCAGTAGCGGGTCTTAGGAATTCGCAAAAATAGATGATTAATATGGGATAAAACTTGATTCCCAATAAAAATCACATCATTATTCATAAGAATTGCCTCCATTGTGTCCGCCAACCAAATTAGATCTTGAAATTGCGGTAGCACCGACACACAAACTATTGGCATTTAATAAAGCCGTGTTACCAAACCGTTTTCGAATTTGATCACCGGTTTTATTTAACACATTTTGTTTAATCATATTTTGATTATCCTTAAATAGGTTTAATTGTTCTCCAACCTTATTTGAGAGATGACTGTAGTCAACTCCAATATTTCGCACAACTTCACCGTGCCAGTTCCTTTCAAACAATTCAATTAAATAACGACCAAGGTCATGATCATCATCTGTTGGTTCAACTTTCATTGACTGAGAAAAACCATTGCTACCAATAAGCTGTTTTATTGAAAAAGAAAAGCCAACCCATAACGTCACACATCCGGCTTGCAGTCCATGATTACGAATTCGTGAAGCAACCTGACTCGCAATTTCTCTAATAACAACTTCAATCTCATCCCGCTTAACGTAATCACGTGGAAGTACCTGAGAATTACTGTAACTTTTTTCTTTAGTATGCAGGGGTTGTCTCAAGTTACTTCGATCAATTCCCCATGCAGTGGCAAATAGCTGTAATCCAATGACTCCCATTTTTTCTTTCAACAGATACGGGTTAGCATGCGCCAATTCATACATATTATTAATATGAAGTCGCTTTAGATGGACTTTTGTTCTTTTTCCAATTCCCCAAACATCCGTTAATCTATTGATATTCCAAATCTTATCAGGAACATCTTCGTAATGAATCTCACCAATCAGGTCGTAATCATGCTTTGCATAAACGTCTAACGCTAGCTTAGCTTGAACGGGATTGTCACCAATCCCAACCGTTGTATACAGTCCTAAACGGCTTCTGACCTCCTCTTGAATTTTAAGGGCCACTTCCCTCAAACTACTACCAAACAATCTCCAAGTATGAGTCATATCCAATAATGACTCGTCAATTGAGTATGGCAAAATGTCGTGTTCATCAGTAAATTCAGCAAAAATATCATTAATTTGTAGATTCTTTTTAATGTATAAGTTCATTCGTGGAGGAACAATCAACAACCTTTCATCATCAGGAAGATCACGCTGACGACTAACGTTGCTAATCCCAAATAACTTTTTTGCCATAGGAGAAGCGGCCAGTATTAATCCTCCATTTGTATTAGCTTGTTCCGACATAACCACCAAAATCGAACGAAGTGGATTAAGTCCACGTTTAACACTCTCACAACTTGCATAAAAAGACTTATTATCAATGAAAAAGTAAACACCATGAGGTTCATCATCATAATTCAAAATATCACCTGCCCGAAC
The DNA here is from genome assembly GCF_059901235.1 of Fructilactobacillus sp. X3R2C1. NCBI lineage: Bacteria > Bacillati > Bacillota > Bacilli > Lactobacillales > Lactobacillaceae > Fructilactobacillus > Fructilactobacillus sp. X3R2C1. The sequence continues at coordinate 126,864 of NZ_JBWXVA010000002.1, read as the reverse complement.
ATCTGTTCGTATTAAATATTACTATCTTTCATTTGCTTTGTAAATATAATTTTTTGCTTTTATTTTTTATGATATTCTAATTATATTAAGTAGAAACGGAGCATAATAACCATGCATCGAATCAAGAAAGCAATAATATTAATCGGCTGTACCTCATTACTATTCACTACTCCGGCAGTAATTCTGTCTGCTTCAAAATCTAGTAGATCAGAATTAATTTCCCAGAAAAAAGCACTCATTGAACAGAATCAACAACTATCAAAACAAATCAATCATACGGAAAATGATCTAAACAGTAGATATGTATCGATTAATCCAGTCTCAAATGTCAAAACAAACGACTCCGATACCTTAAAAACAAAACCTACACCAAATCATCAAGATCAAAGTAATAGCAATGACATCAATACTTCAAACACTCAGCGAGTCGTTGGAAATAAAAATTCACACATTTATCATGTTCCCGGCCAAACGGGTTACAACATGAACAGCCAAAACGTCATCTACTTTAATTCGGAGGCAGACGCACAAGCAGCTGGATATCGGAGGGCTAAACGATGAAAAAGTTCCTGCTATTTCCAATCATAATATTATCCTTATTACTTGCTGGATGTTCACAACAAACCAATTCAAACGAACATAAAAGCGCCGATGATAATGAAAGTACCCAGCAACTTGAAAAAAGCATTAATCAACTTCAAGGGCAAGTTGATACTAAAAGATCAAAGCTTAAAAAACTTCAATACCAATTGAAGCATGCACCAGATTTAAAATTAAGTGACTTAAATTACGACGGAAATCAAGAAGTAGAAGTTGATCACAATAATCCTAATTTTTCTACTGAAGAATTGCATAATAAACGCCCCTGGTTACGATTTAGTAACCTTGATCATCTTAACCGAGCCACCGATGCTAACGGTATGTTAAACGTTAAAACAATGCCCACTAAGAAACGTGAACCACTTACCTTTAATCCCACTGGATGGCACAATAAACACACCAACAGTGGTTGGTTATATAACCGAAGTCATCTGATTGGTTACCAACTATGTGGTGAAAACAATAATCCCAAAAACTTAATAACTGGGACAAGAACGTTAAATTCCCCATTAATGCTTTATCATGAGGATGATATTGCTACTTATCTAAAAGAAAATCCAAATAACTACGTTAGATATCAGGTCACTCCGATTTATCGAAATAATGAATTACTTAGTCGTGGTGTCCAAATGAGAGCCCAATCAGTCGGAAGTAATCAAATTCACTTTAACGTGTACATTTTTAACGTCGAGCCAGGATACAATATTAATTATCAAACTGGATACAGTACCAAATCATAAAAAAGGACAGTGACCATCTAATCACTGTCCTTTCAATTTAAATATTAATGATTGATTGGTTTCGTATGGAACCATGCAATGTTTTTGTCAAAGAAGCTTAACAAGTCATTACATAAGTACAAAATGTAAGTTAAGAATAACGTCCAATTGGCACCACCCTGATATGCAGTAATGCCCCACAGAATAATCGAGAAAATCCCCTGGGCAAGCCAGAAATAATAAGTATCCCGAAACCTTAAAGTCGTAAGTAAAGCACCAGTAATTCCAATTGTGGCCGCAAAACTATCTACAAAAGGACGAGGGCTATCACTGTATCCATGCTCCCAGGCATATAAAGCTCCTAATACTATAACAAAGAAAAGAGCTGTCAACCCCCAATTCATAAACGTTTTTTTAAGATTACCCTTAACAGTCAATTTCTTAATATGTTCATCAACATTAGTAGCCCAACTAGGAATTAACAAGACCGGAATATCCAAAAGTACAATGTATGTAGTTTGGAGAATAATATCATTGTAATTCTTAGCAGTGAATGCAACATAGATATAAATCAAAGCACTAATCAAACCAAAAATTCCATTTAATGGTTTCGTATTAGTAATTGAAATGGTAGTAGTAAATCCGAGCATCCCCGCTAACATCGTCATAATCGCAATAAACGAAAGTGGTTGTGTGACAGTTGATCCAGCAATGACTCCCAAACCAAATAGGAGCAACAAATAGCTTTTAAAGCTCCAACCTTTCATCTGATTGACATACCAATTAGGCTTTAATATGTCATAAGCCGCAATGTTGTTTTTCTCCGACATAAATAATCATCCCTTCGACAAATTTGAATTCACTTTTCATCATTACACACTTATAATCTCTAAACAAATTTGCTAACAACCCTAACTTTTATAAATTGGCCCAACATTGGTCCATAAAAAAATTTTTTTATTTTTATAGCTTCATTTTTTATTCGATCATAAGAGAGAAATTGATAAAAAAATTCAAAGTGTGACAAATTAAGATAAATGTATCATTTATAAAATATAAAAGATATTGTAAATGCAAACAAAAAATATGTATAATGAATAATGAAGTATAAAGGAGGAAATAACATGCTAGTAAATGTCCCATTTGCAATCAAAGCCGATGGAGTTCATGATCTTAGAAAAGTTACCGTAAAAATGCCATCTGGTGAAAAAGTAGAATTAGACGCCGTCACCCTTGACGATATTGATCGTGATCATGAACATCTTTTAACCATTACAAAAGACGCTAAACATGAATTGGGAGCTCCTGGTGAAAGTATTTCCTTTGATGAATTCGGTGAAAAGAACTCATTCCCATCAAATAATACGGTTGTGTTCATGGCAATTCCAAAATAAAAAGAAGTACTACCTAACAGATAGTACTTCTTTGGTAAATAAGCATCATAATTATGAGAATTCCCTGGTAAAATTTCGTAAAGTGTGATTAAATATAGAGTGTAGATTAGAGAGGTAATAAATTTCTGTCACATTCTCAACATTCACATCAGCTAAGGCTTTCCACTCCTACTGCTTATTAGTCTTAGACACGTGTGCTCTTTTATTTCATAGATCTTTACTTATTAGATTGTTACTTCTCATAACTATGCTACAGTTCTTGAACCTCTCTAATCGTAGAAAGCACTCTATTTGAGTGCTTTTTTTGTACATTCAAATCCCCTGGCGTGAATTCTTTAATCTTTACCTTACTTTTACAGTATATTATATTAGCTGTTACTAATCAAGTATATAAGTAAAAAATATCAAAATATACTCCTTATAAGAGAACACAAAGACTAATCATAAAGCAATTTTTATCTTATAAAAAATTTTTCTAAGAAATTTTTACAATTATATTGTTTCCCATATCACATATCTTAACACCCATGACAACGGGATTAATAGTGGCAATTCATAATTAAAAACAAAGAACCCTTTCGTTTGATAGTTGGAAAAGTTAGTCATATCACTTCATTAGTGTACTCAATCCAATTGTGTAATCCATAACATTAACTAATGATTTTCATAATCATAATACCGGCATTTCATGAAATTTATTAACAATTAACGGAAAGAATAATATCATTTAAACTAAAAAACCACTATTCTATAATAGTGGTTTTTAGTACTAAATAAAATAATAAATTTTAATTTTTAAAATATCATAATTATTATTTAAAAAGCGGTTCGTGGGCCATATTTACATGTTCAACATTCCCCTCCATGAAAACTTCTCCTTCTGGTCGAAAGCCAAATGAAACATATAAATTTTCAACGTATTTTTGTGCCTCAATAATAATCTCTTTATGAGGATATTTTTCTTTAATAACCCTCATCACTCTCTGAACTAATTTTGTTCCCAAATGTTTTCCACGTTGTTCGGCAGAAACGGCAATTCTTCCAAAAGTTATATAGTAATCTTGTTTATATATTCGCCCATAAGCAATAACATGATTTTGATCGTTAAGCAAAAAAACATGCCATGCCTTCTTATCATTATCATCAATATCCTGCAAAGTAATCTTTTGTTCTACTACAAACACCTCGCATCTCAGTTGATAAATATCAAACAATTCGTTCAAAGTTAATTGATCAAATGACTTTACCATCCACATATATTCACTTCCAATCATCAAATTTAACTTATTATAACCCATAATTGTTAGTATCAAAAAAGCGGCAAATACTATTTGTCGCTTTTTTGGTCTTCATCAGTTTGTAAGACAGCCATGAAGGCTTCTTGGGGAATATCAACCTTTCCAACCGCTTTCATCCGCTTTTTCCCACGTTTTTGCTTCTCAAGTAACTTCGCTCTTCGATCAGGATCACCAGTATGAATTCTAGATGTCACATCTTTTCGATAAGCTTTAATATTAGTCCTAGCAATAATGGTAGCGCCAATTGCTGCTTGAATTGGAATTTCAAAATTTTGTCTTGGAATAATACTCTTGAGTTTTTTAACAATTTCACGACTTCGGCCAGCAGCAAACTGTTTATGGGAAATAAAACTTAAAGCATCGACCTTATCACCGTTCAATAGAATATCCACTTTAACTAAATCACTTTGTCGATACTCAGATAATTCATAGTCAAGTGATGCATAACCATGCGTACTTGATTTTAATTTGTCGAAAAAATTAAAAATAATTTCCGATAATGGCATTTGATAAATGACATTCACTCTGGCATCGTCTAGATACTCCATCGTGACAAACTGACCACGTCGATCTTGACACATTTCCATCACAGCACCAACATAATCGTTTGGCACCATGATACTAGCCTTAACAAATGGTTCCTTAATATCCTTAATTGCTGATACATCTGGCATTTCAGATGGATTTTCAACTTCAAGTGTACTTCCATCATTTAAATCCACATGATAAGTTACTGACGGAGCCGTAGTAATTAAATCCAGCCCAAACTCGCGTTCCAGACGTTCCTGAACCACGTCCATGTGAAGTAATCCAAGGAACCCACAACGAAATCCAAAACCCAGTGCTTCAGACGATTCCGGCTCAAATTCAAGTGAAGCATCGTTTAATTTAAGTTTTTCAAGTGCTTCCCTTAAATCACCAAACTTCGCATTATCAGTTGGATACAATCCAGCATAAACCATGGGAATCATTTCACGATATCCTGGCAGAGCTTTATCAGTTGGATTGTTTGCGTCAGTAACTGTATCGCCAACTCGCGTTTTAGTGATATCTTTAATGCTGGCAGTAATGTATCCTACATCTCCAGCCATTAAGTACTTTCGTTGAAGTGGCTTCGGCGAGTTAACACCAACTTCTGTGACTTCATATTCACTTCCACTGTTCATCAAGCGAATTTGATCCCCAGGTTTTACGACACCATCGTACAAACGAACACTCAACACTACGCCCCGATAATCATCGTAAACTGAATCAAAAACCAACGCCTTGAGCGGACCCTCAATATTTCCCCTTGGAGCAGGAATCTTTTTAACAATTTCCTCTAATAAGTTCTCAACCCCGAGTCCAGTCTTGGCACTAATCTCAACCGCATCAGAGGTATCCAATCCAATCACATCTTCAATCTCTTTTTTAGTTTTCTCGGGCTCTGCTGAAGGCAAATCAATTTTATTAATGACAGGAATAATTTCAAGGTCATCATCCAAAGCCAAATAAACGTTAGCTAAGGTTTGAGCTTGAACTCCTTGAGTGGCATCAACAACCAGTAAGGCACCCTCACAAGCAGCCAGACTTCTAGAAACTTCATAAGAAAAGTCTACGTGTCCGGGAGTATCAATCAAATGAAATACATAATCAATCCCATCATTACCATGATAAGTTAACTCAACCGCATTTAACTTGATGGTAATTCCACGTTCCCGTTCCAAATCCATATTATCCAAAATTTGATCTTGCATGTCCCTTTTAGAAACAGTGTCAGTCAACTCCAAAATTCGGTCGGCTAAAGTTGACTTACCGTGATCAATATGAGCAACAATAGCAAAATTTCTCGTCCGGCGTTGCTTTTCCTTCATTTTTTTATAATCCACGATATTTTCCTACTTTCATTATTAATTCGTCCAAGTCGTTACTATTATTATAACAACCCGATATATGTATAACAAACAAATAAAGGAGCGGTTATTAAACCGCTCCTTTATTTGTTTATTTAAAAGCATCTTTCATTTTATCAAAGAAATTCTTGCCTTCTTCAACATTAGTATCACCACTAGCTTCAGCTAAAGCTTGTAAAGCAACTTTTTGCTTAGAGTTAAGTTTCTTTGGCGTCTGAACCTTAACTTTGACCATTTCGTCACCATTACCATTTCCATGAAGTTTAGGCGCACCTTTCCCTCTTAAACGGAAGACCGTCCCAGTCTGGGTGCCTGCAGGAATTTTCAAATCAACGTCACCATGAACGGTTTTAACTTTAATTTCTCCACCTAAACCAGCAGTGGCAAATGAAATTGGTTGATCAAAATAGATGGTAGATCCGTCTCTTCTAAAGTACTTGCTTTGAAGAACTCTAAAGATCACGTACAAGTCACCATAAGGACCGCCATTTTCACCGGCATCACCTTGACCCTGCATGTGCATTTGCTGTCCCTCTTCGACACCAGCAGGGACCGTAACTTCAAGAGAATGTTGTTTCTCAACTTTTCCAGTGCCACCACAGGTTGGGCACTTCTCTTTAATTACTTTTCCAGTGCCGCCACAAACGGGACATGGTTCCTGGGTCTGCATCTGACCGAGCGGGGTATTAACCGTTTTAGTAACATACCCGCTTCCATGACAGTTAGAACAAGTCTCTGGTTTAGTCCCGGGCTTAGCCCCAGTGCCATGGCAGGTCGGACAAGTTTCTTCACGATTATACTTAATGGTCTTTTTAGTCCCAAAAACAGCTTCATCAAATGTAAGTGTCATCTGATATTGCAAATCTCGTCCACGACGTGGTGCAGTTGGGTCAGCTTGACGACGTCTTCCGCCACCACCAAAAATATCATTGAAAATATCAGAAAAGTCACCAAATCCGGCACCTTGTCCGCCTGCACCAGCACCGGCTCCGCCACCAAAGCCTCCAAATCCTTGGGGACCATCAGCTGAACCATACTGGTCATAATTGGCTCGTTTCTTTTTGTCACCTAAAACTTCATATGCTTCGGTTATTTCCTTAAACTTTGCCTCTGCATCTGGAGCTTTATTAATATCTGGATGGTATTTTTTTGATAATTTTCGATAGGCATGCTTAATGTCATCTTCACTGGCGCTTTTGTCCACGCCTAATACTTTGTAATAATCTTTACTAGCCATTAGTTCGCCTCCAAGCTCAAATAATACAACAAAAAGCCAAAGCCCATCAAACTGACTTTAGCTTTTCATCAATTGTTAATAGCATCAATTGCAACAATTACTTGTTGTCATCATCATGAACTTCATGGTAGTCACCATTAACAGTATTATCATCATTTCCATTAGATGATCCACCATTAGTATCATTTCCACCTTGTTGTCCTTGATCAGCTTGGCCTTGGTTTTGTTGATACAATTTAACTGCTAATGCTTGAACTTTTTCGTTCAAAGCATCCTTTTTAGTCTTCATTGCATCAGTATCGCCATCTTCTTTAGCTTTTTTGAGTTCGTCTTCAGCATCCTGAGCGGCTTTAATCTCATCATCTGAAACTTTGCCTTTAACATCTTTCAATGTCTTATCAGTCTGGAAGATCAATTGGTCAACTTCATTATCTAGATCAACCTTGTTCTTCTTTTCCTTATCAGCATCTTCATTTGCTTCGGCTTCTTTCATCATCTTGTCGATTTCGTCGTCTGATAGACCATTGGAATCTTTGATGGTGATCTTTTGTTGTTTACCAGTCCCTTTATCTTTGGCAGAAACATTTACAATTCCGTTTTTGTCGATATCAAAGGTAACTTCGATTTGAGGAACACCTCTTGGTGCTGCAGGAATGTCAGTTAATTGGAATCGACCTAATGATTTATCATCAGCAGCCATTGGACGTTCACCTTGCAAAACATGAATGTCAACGGCCGTTTGATTATCAGCAGCAGTTGAGAAAGTCTGTGACTTGGAAGTTGGAATGGTTGTATTTCTATCGATTAACTTAGTGAATACACCACCCATCGTTTCAATACCAAGTGATAGTGGAGTAACATCAAGTAAAACAACATCCTTAACGTCACCAGTAATTACTCCACCCTGAATAGCTGCACCTAAAGCAACAGCTTCATCGGGGTTGATTGAATGACTTGGCTCTTTACCAGTCCACTTTTGAACTTCCTCTTGAACAGCAGGAATTCTAGTTGAACCACCATTAAGAATTACTTGGTCAATATCACTAGCTGAAAGTCCAGCATCCTTCAAAGCATTGTCTAAAGGAGCCTTAGTCTTTTCAACTAAGTCAGAAGTTAATTCGTTAAACTTAGCACGTGTAAGCGTGGTTTGTAAATGAAGCGGACCATTTTCACCAGAAGAAATGAATGGAAGTGAGATTTCAGTTTGAGTTACACCTGACAAGTCTTTCTTAGCTTTTTCAGCAGCATCTTTCAAACGTTGTAAAGCCATCTTATCTTTCGAAAGGTCAACCCCATTTTCCTTCTTGAAGTTATCGATTAACCAGTCCATGATTCTCTTATCAAAGTCATCCCCACCTAAGTGAGTATCACCATTAGTTGAAAGAACTTGGAAGACTCCGTCACCTAATTCAAGGACGGAAACATCAAAAGTACCTCCACCTAAATCATAAACCAAGATTTTTTCATCTTTATCTTTTTTGTCTAAACCATATGCAAGTGAAGCAGCAGTGGGTTCGTTAATAATTCTCTTAACATCAAGCCCAGCAATTTTACCAGCGTCTTTAGTAGCTTGACGTTGTGCATCATTAAAGTAAGCAGGAACGGTAATAACAGCTTCACTAACAGTGTCACCAATGTAATCTTCCGCATAGCCTTTAATGTATTGAAGAATCATAGCTGAAATTTGTTGTGGAGTATATTCTTTTCCGTTTGCCTTTACTTTGTAACCTTGCTCACCCATGTGACTCTTAATTGATACAACAGTATCTGGGTTAGTAATTTCTTGACGCTTAGCAACTTCACCAACTTGAATCTCGCCATCTTTAAAAGCAACTACTGATGGGGTCGTTCTTGATCCCTCTGGGTTGGTAATGATTTTTGGTTCATTACCTTCCATAACGGCTGCAGCTGAATTAGTTGTTCCTAAATCAATTCCAATAACTTTATTACTTGCCATAACTTAAACCTTCTTTTTATATATTTAATAACTATTTAATTACTGTGCCACTACTACCATTGCTGGTCTTAAGACCCGATCAGCAATTTTATAACCGCTTTGAAGTACCGATACTACGGTTCCTTTTGGATGTTCATCACTTGGAGCAACCGTTTGAACAGCTTGATGAAAACTAGGATCAAATTCCACTCCATTAGCATTAATTTCCGAAATATCATTATCCTTCAGAGCTTTTTCAAGATGTTGTTGGACCATTTCGATCCCCTTTTTGAGTTGCTTACCGTTTTCGTCAGAAACGTCAACGTCAAGAGCTCTTTTTAAATCATCCATCACAGGCACAACGTCTTTAGCAAGATCTTGTGCACCATACTTTGCTAAATCAGCACGCTCTTTTTTGTTTCGATTTTGAATGTTCTGAATCTCAGCTTCTGCTCGTAAGTAGTTGTCTTGAACTGAATCTAGTTGTTGATTTAGTTCATCAATCTTTTTTGCAGAATCATCTTTTTTGTCCGTTTTGACTTCTTGCTCTGACTTACTCGATTCATCAACCTTTTCCGTTTTATCATCTAAATCTTTACTTTGCTTTTCATTATCGCTCGCCATTTTGAACCTCCTTTTTATTTATCATAATTATCATAGTATCCATTGATTCGTTTCTGAAGTTCATCTTTAAACGCATCAACTAGGCCCAAAACCTTAGGATAAGACATTCTGGTAGGACCAATTACGGCAATCCTACCAACACCATGAATTCCAACATCATAAGTTCCAGAGATAATACTATAATTTTTCAATAAATCATTTCGTAGCTCAGAACCAATCATAACTGAAATGGGTTTGGATTCATTATCTAAAATTTTTGCCATATTCGAGTTATTTCCAAACATTGAATAAAGTGGCTTAATATTTTTTAGATCGTTCTTATCATCCATTGTATCCAATAAATTCATTCTTCCACTAACAAAGAAATGGTCTTTAAGCGATTTATTAATGACGTATTCAAAAGCTCCAACAAAGTTTTCTGAAGAAGTTAAATAGTGTCTAATTTCGTCAGGAATTGTACTTTTAAGTGCCGCTAAAACTTCCGGAATTGTCTTACCAAAAAGCTTGTCATTAACTAAATTAGTTACTTGAAGTAACTTATCTTCATCAATTTGGTGATTAGTTATAAAGGGCTGACTTTCAACTTGCCCATCATTCATCACCATAATTGCCATCATTTGGTGATCGGCTAACTTAATTAGTTGAAAATGTTGTAAAGTTTCGGTATTAGTCTGTTCTGGGCTCAAAGTCATCGCGGTATAATCGGTCAAGCTGGACAAAATATCAGCAGATTGTTTAACAATATCATCAATTTGTTGAAATGTTCCTCCCAGAGCATTATGAATCAAACTTTTTTCTTCATTGCCAACCAGTACAGGATTAACCAAATTATCAATGTAATATCGATATCCTTCATTTGAAGGAACTCTTCCAGACGAAGTATGAACTTTTTGAATCAAATTTTGACCACTTAAAACTGCCATCTCATTACGAATGGTAGCCGAACTAACATTCATTGGGAGTTGATCAGCCAAGCGTTTTGATCCAATTGGAACACCATTGTTAGTATAGTCATCAACAATGTACTTTAGAATCATATCTTGTCTCTTTGTGAGCATTCTTACCACCTCTTTTAGCACTCTTTATTATCAAGTGCTAACGTACATTTATACCTTACCAAAGGTATTAAAGAACGTCAAGAAATAAGTTTACTGGTGAGAATTAATGTATTTCTTAAAATAAGATCGGGTGTTACTTTCATCAATTTTTAATTGATCAATCAACGGTTTCCGCCCCTGATATTTGACCTCGTCTCTCATTTTCGATAACCATCTAACTCTGACGTGATTACCATAGATATTTTGATCGAAATCCAAAATATTAATTTCTAAAGTAACTGGATTATCATTTCCAAACGTCTCATTTTTGCCAATTGATGCCATCGCTTTGTACCACGTACCATTAACTTCAAGCTGGACCACATACACCCCAAGTTTGGGCAACTGCTGTTTTGCCGAATACTCAACGTTAGCAGTGGGAAAACCTAATTCACGACCACGAGCAAATCCATGAACAACCACTCCGTCATTTTCGAATTCATATCCCAAAAGATCGTTAACCGTCCGGATGTGTCCCTGTTCAAGATTTCGACGAATCCTAGTAGAACTAACCTTCTTGTCGTCCATTTCATCAGCGGCCACACTGACTACATCAAATCGCTCCCTGGCATATTGAGGGAGCTCTTTCATGCCCGCATTTTGTTCTCCATAAGTATGATCAAATCCTGCTATAACCGTATCAGCATTCAATCCAATCAAATAATTATCAACGAATTCTTGGGGATTTTGATTTTGAAAAGCAAAGTTGTAATTGATGACATAGACCACATCAACCCCCAGTTGCTCAAATAAATGTAATTTACGATTAAGCGGGGTTAAATAACGTTTTTCATTTCCATCCAACTTCTTGTACACTAACGACGGGTGATGATCATAAGTTAAAATTGCCAAAGGAAGTTTTTTTTGTTTAGCAATTTGTTTAGCTTGATTAATCACTTTTTGATGTCCCAGGTGAACTCCATCAAAAAACCCCATGGCAATGACTTGGGGACGATTTTTTTCGTTCTTATCAAGTGGGTATGATAAATAATTGACTTCCATAATTTCCTCTAATCTAAATCAAACATTTTTTTGGGCTTATAATTATTTTCCTGTTCATTTCTATAATACAAAGCTCGATCAATATTATTATACTTTAAAACTATCACTTCATCTTGACAAGCGATCTCATCAATACTTAAAAAACCGCCATTTTGAACACGATTCCACTGCTCTTTATTAATCACAATAGTCTTAAAATCTTTAAGAGCATGTGAAATTGGAAAAACAACTTTATTGATTTGATTAGAATTCATGGCTTCTTTAATATCTTTAAAAGTTACTGTATCGCAAAGATTAAATCCACCACTTTTAGTCCGAGTTAAACTTGACATCACAGCTGGGATGCCAACTTTTTTTCCAAAATCAGTTGCCAAAGTTCTGATATAAGTTCCCTTTCCACACTTCACCTCAAAATTAAAGGTTTGGGTGTGAGTATCACGATTGTAGGAACTCGCATTGATACGAACAAATTGACTAACGTTAATTTGTCTTTTAGGCCGATCAACTTTCATACCAGCACGTGCGTACTCATATAACCTTCTTCCATTCACTTTAACAGCGGAAAACATGGGAGGAATCTGGGTCGAAATCCCCAAAAATGATTTCAAGACTTCGTCAATTTCTTGATCTGTGATTGGCTGAAAATCAAAATTAGTATCAATAATTTCACCATCTAAATCCTCGGTAGTAGTGGAAAAACCTAACGTAATTGACCCACTATAAACCTTCCCTGATTGCATTAAATAATCAACTACTTTAGTGGCATGGCCCAAACAAATCGGTAAAACTCCATCTACATTAGGATCAAGTGTGCCACTATGGCCCACTCTTTTTTGTCCAATAATGTGTCGAATCTTACTCACACAATCAAAGCTCGTCATTCCCCTAGGCTTATACAAAGGGATAATTCCAGTGACCAATTCACTCACTCCTGTACCATATACGCAAAAAAGACCGGAAATAAATATTTCCAGTCAATTTTTTACTTATTTTTTTTATTTAAATTATCAATCAAACGATCAATCTTACTTCCGTATTGAATGGATCCATCTCGTTCAAAATGAATCTCTGGAGTAACGTAGATACTTAACCGATGACCTAACTCGCCTCGAATTAAACCAGTTGCTTTATCCAATCCCTTTTGCACCTTTTCTTGTTCAGACTTCTTGTCAGATAAACTACTGTAATAAATCGTAGCTTGTTGCAAATCACCAGTAACTTCAACACCAGTAATAGTTACTCCTTGAACTCGTGGGTCACGAACACGCTTAAGTAAAATATCGTCGACTTCTTTTTGAATTTCCTGCTGTAGTCTTCCAACACGATATTGTGCCATGACAATCACTCCTTACGGTATCTACTTAGGTTGGACTTCTTTCATGTGGTATGCTTCGACTTTATCTCCAACTTTAATATCATTATAGTTTTCAATTGTCAAACCACACTCGAAGCCTTGTTTAACCTCTTTAACATCATCTTTAAAACGCTTTAGACTACCAAGCTCTCCATCATAAATCACAACATTATCTCTAATCAGACGAACTTTGCTATCACTTTTTACGTACCCATCAAGAACCATTCCACCAGCAATCGTTCCAACTTTAGAAGCTTTATAAATTTGTCTTACTTCGACATTACCAGTAACTTCTTCTTCATAAGTTGGATCAAGCATGCCTTTCATTGCAGCTTCCACGTCATCAATGGCGTTATAGATAACTTGATAAAGACGAATATCAACCTTATCAGTTTCAGATTGAGCTTTAGCTTGCGGAGTAGGACGGACATTAAAACCAATGATGATGGCATTACTTGCTTCAGCAAGTGCAACATCACTTTCGTTCACCGCACCAACAGAGGCATGAATAACGTTAACCTTAACTCCCTCAACATCGATTTTTTTGAGGCTTCCAGCTAAGGCTTCCACTGATCCTTGTACATCAGCTTTAATAATTACGTTAACCTGTTTCATATCTTCTTGTTTCATTGAATCAAACAAGTTATCAAGAGTAACACGGTTATTTTGCTTCCGTTCTTCGATTTGAGCTTCTTTAGCTCGTTCTTCTCCAGCAGCACGAGCAGTCTTTTCGTCATTAAAGACAACAAAACGATCACCGGCTTCAGGAACATCATTTAACCCCGTAATTTCAACTGGAGTTGATGGTTTAGCATTCTTGATTTCTTTCCCGTTCTCATTAGTCATGGTTCGAACTCGACCAAAAGTGTCACCAACAACGATTGGATCCCCAACGTGCAAAGTTCCTTGTTGAACCAAAAGGGTAGCAACAGGACCCTTACCCTTATCCAATCTTGCTTCAACGACTGAGCCAGCTCCATTTTGTTTTGGATTAGCCTTAAGTTCAAGCACATCGGACTGAAGTAAGATCATATTTAACAATTCATCAACATTAGTTCCATTTTTAGCAGAAATATCAACAAAAATCGTATCTCCACCAAAATCTTCAGGAACCAATCCATAGTTCATCAATTGCTCTTTAACATGTTGTGGATTGGCATTCGGCTTATCAATTTTATTAACTGCAACAATAATTGGAGTTCCCGCTGCTTTAGCATGATCAATTGCTTCAACAGTCTGTGGCATAACACCATCATCAGCTGCCACTACCAAAACAGTCACATCGGTAATGTCAGCACCACGAGCTCTCATGGCAGTAAAAGCAGCATGTCCTGGAGTATCAAGGAAGGTAATGGTCTTATCGCCATGTTTTAACTGATAAGCACCGATAGCTTGAGTAATTCCACCGGCTTCACCTGCTGTAATGTGTGAATGACGAAGATAATCTAGTAACGTGGTTTTACCATGATCAACGTGTCCCATGATGGTAACAACGGGTGGACGGCTTTCTTGGTAATCGGTGTTATGCTCTTCTTCATTAAAGAACTTGTCAATATCTGATACATTAACATTTTCTTTTTCTTTAGCTTCGATCCCATAATCGGTGGCAAGAAGTTCAATGGCATCCTTATCCAAGGATTGATTCTGATTAACCATCATTCCCAGCATAAATAATTTTTTAACAATCTCTGCTGGTTCCCGATGCAGTAACTTACCAAGATCCTGCGCATTCATACCATCCTGATAGATTAAAACTTTAGGTAATGGACGACTCTTACGGGTTGGCGCCGCATTCTTTTTGTGATTCTGACGAATTCGTTGATTCTTAGAATACATATTATAACGATTATCGCGACGCTTATTACGCTTCTTGCCCTTTTTATTTTTGTTGCGGTTCAAACTACCACCAAATTTTCCACTTCCGTTATTATGTGGCTTAGAAGTATTATTAACCGGCTTCTTGCTTGCACTATTTGCAGTTGTAGAACGATTACTATTCGCATGGGCCGCATTTTGACTATTATTCGTGTGCGAATGTTGACTATTTTGATGATTGTTGTGATTAAAATGATTACCTGAATTCTGATTCCGGTGCTGACCGTTAGTATGAACACCATTGCTATGAGCATTTTCTGGACGCTGATTACTTGTTTGCCCATTATTTTGATGTTTATTTACTTGTTTATGTTCAGAATTACTTGGTCGATGTTGATTGTTAGAATGATTGCTTCTACCAAAATGATTGTTATTCTGACCATTTTCATGTTTTGAAGTATTGTGACCATTACTTCCGTTATGGGAGTCAGCAGTCTTTTTTGCTGGAGCATGCCGTTGTTCACTTCCACTGGCCGCTTTCTGACTATTCTTAAGCGCGCCTCGGACGGTCTTCTCCTGATTTGAATCAAGCGATGACATATGGTTTTTAACCGTAAAACCATTTGACTTAGCAGTGTCAATCACACGTTTACTAGGTATATTAAGCTCTTTGGCTAATTCATAAATTCTTTTTTTGGCCATATAATCACACTCCTTTACTTGTATTATTTTAATTCTTTAAATTTTTTCGAAAATCCTTTATCCTTAATCGCTACGATTGATCGTTTCATCCCAATCGCGTCGCTAAGATCATCTTTAAGCATACCAGTATTAACTGGAACTTCATAGAATTTACTTTTATCGAGAAACTTCTTTTTGGTACTTGCACCACAGTCTGATGCAATAAACAGGTAATTAATCTGTCCCTTTTTAATTGCATTCAAGACAATCCCCTCACCTGAGATTATTTTACCAGCTCGTCTTGCAATTCCCAATAAGTTTAAGACTTTATTATAATTTGTCATTATCAATCAATTCCTGTCGAGCCTGCTTATGGTCGACGTAACTAATAAGTTCATCATAAAAATCATTTGTTAAAGTTACATCAAAAACTTGATCAAGGATTTTATCCTGCTTGGCTTTTTTGGCAATTGTTACGTCAATCTTTACGTAAGCTCCTCGACCAGATTTTTTCCCAGTTGGATCGACTGACACATTACCCTCTTTATCACGAACAATTCTTACTAATTGTCGTTTAGGTGCCATTTCACCCGACACCACATCTTTTCGCATTGGCACTTTTCTTTTTCTCATAACAGTACCTCCTCAAAAATTATTCCTCGTTTTCGTCTTCATTTGATGAAACATCATCAGTAGAATGATTATCTTCACTGTCACTTTCGTCAGTGCCATCCATTTCTGATTCGGATTTAATGTCAATCTTGTATCCAGTCAGTCTAGCGGCTAACCGTGCGTTCTGACCACGTTTCCCAATTGCTAACGACAACTGGTCGTCTGGAACAACAACGGTGCAAGAACGATCGTCTCCATCTTTAAAAATAACGTCAATAACGTCAGCGGGTTTCAATGCATTGGCAATGTACTCAGCTGGATTCTCATCCCATTGGACAATGTCCATATTTTCTCCACCAAGTTCATTTACAATTGTTTGCACTCTGGTTCCTCTAGGTCCAACACTAGTTCCCACTGGATCAATATCAGAACTATTAGAACGAACAGCCACCTTAGCACGGTCGCCGGCCTCCCTTGCAATCGAGACAATTTCAACTGTTCCATCATAAATTTCGGGAACTTCTTGTTCAAAGAGTCGTTTTAGCATTCCAGGTGCAGTTCGACTTACAAAAATTTGTGGTCCCTTTGAGGAATTTTCAACGTTTGTAACATACACTTTTAACTTGTCCTGTGGACGATAAGTTTCATTTGGCATCTGATCATTTTTAGCCATCACGGCCTCAACTTGACCAAGGTTCATATACACAAAACGACTATCTTGACGTTCTACTTCAGCAGTTACAAGTTCATCTTGATACTTACTGTACTTGTCATAAACGGTCTCACGTTCAGCTTCACGAACCCTTTGAGTAATAACTTGTTTAGCGGTTTGGGCAGCAATTCTTCCAAAGTTCTTTGGTGTAACTTCAAATTTAATTTCGTCACCAAGTTCGTATCCTTTATTAATCTTTAAAGCTTCATCCAAACTAACTTCCAAACGTTGATCTTCCACTTTATCAACGACTTTTTTGACGGCGTATACATGGATACTTCCAGTTTTTTCGTCGAAGTTAACTTCGACGTTCTGAGCCTGATCAAAGTTACGTTTGTAAGCCGAAGACAATGCTGCTTCTAAGGCATCGATCACAACCTCTTTTTTTACGCCCTTTTCTTTTTCAAGTTGATCAAGCGCACTTACTAATTCTTTACTCATTTTAATCTCCTAACTAAAATTCAATTGCTAATCTAGCTTTTGAAATTAATTTTCGCGGAATTTCAAGTTCACTAATTCGCGTTTTATCTTTAATTGCTAACGTTAATTTATCATCATCAACACTTTTGAGGGTTCCCTCAAAAGACTTTTTCCCATTGAGTTTTTGATATAAAGAAACGTGGATATAATCACCAATTGCATTTTGATAATCAGACTCCCGTTTTAATGGCCGTTCGGCACCTGGCGAAGACACCTCTAAGAAGTATGGTTCGTCAAATGGATCTGGATCCAATTCATCAAGTTTTTCACTTAACTGATCACTAACCAAAACACAGTCATCCAAACTAATTCCTTGGTCTTTATCAATATAAACTCGCAAATACCAGCTTCCACCCTCTTGAACATACTCAATGTCATAAAGGTAAAAATTGTTATCATCTAAAATCGGTTGAACGGTTTTAGTAACTCTATCAATAACTTCGCTCAAATACTTTACCTCCTAAAAAATACCAATAAAAAGAGCGAGCATCCCTGCTCACTCATCAGAAGAGTTTATTATTACTGGTATAACTATACCATATAACCCAAATAATATCAAAGAGCCCTAGATATCAAACAGACTTAACTGATTTTCATCGGGTAATTCACTTAAGACTCCATTTTGGGTCATAAATTCAATAATGGTTTTAGAAACTTTACCACGTTTAGCAAGATCTTCCTTTGAAATAAATGGCTTATCTTCTCGAGCCGCCACGATTTGTTTAGCAACGTTTAAACCTAATCCAGGAATTGCTCGAAATGGTGCGATTAATTTTTTACCATCAATTAACCACTCAGAAGCGTCCGAGCGATTAATGTCGACCATCTCAAATTCATAGCCCCGCTCCAACATTTCATTGGCAATTTCCAAAACAGTCAAAAGATTTTTCTCTTTAGTGGATGCTTCGGTCCCTTTATCGTTGATTGCCTTAATGCTTGATTTAACTGCTTCTTTTCCATGACTCATAGCCACAATGTCAAAATCATCAGCCCGAACAGAAAAGTAAGCGGCATAGTAAACGAGTGGAAAATAGACTTTAAAGTAAGCCACTCTTAGTGCCATTAACACATAAGCAGCCGCATGAGCTCGCGGAAACATATACTTAATCTTTAAACAAGAATCAATGTACCACTGTGGCACACCCACGTCTGTCATCTTATCCTGCCATTCATCTTTAATCCCGCGGCCGTGTCTGACTTGTTCCATCACTTGAAATGAAGTTTCTGAATCTAATCCCCAGTTGATCAAGTCGGTCATGATATTATCACGACATCCAATCACATTCGCAATGGTAGCCGTCCCATCCTTAATCAGTTCTTCAGCATTTCCTAACCAAACATCGGTCCCGTGTGACAACCCAGAGATTTGCAATAATTCAGAAAAATTACTTGGTTTAGTTTCTTCAAGCATTCCCCGCACAAAACGCGTCCCAAATTCAGGAATTCCAAGTGTCCCTGTCTTTGAAAAAATTTGTTCAGGACTCACACCAAGAATCTTAGGACTAGCAAACAATGACATCACACCCGGATCATCCATTGGAATCGTTGTCGGATCAACTCCTGATAAATCTTGAAGCATTCTGATCATCGTTGGATCATCATGTCCCAAAATATCAATTTTTAAAATATTATCATGGATGGAATGAAAGTCAAAATGAGTCGTTTTCCATGCCGCATTTTGATCTTCGGCCGGATATTGTATTGGAGTGAAATCATAAATATCCATGTAATCTGGAACAACAATGATTCCTGCCGGATGCTGTCCAGTAGTTCTTTTAACACCAGTTGCACCCTTAGAAAGTCGATCAATTTCAGCATTTCGAAAACGTTTCCCGGTGTCCCGTTCATAAGCCTTTACGTATCCGTAAGCTGTTTTATCAGCAACGGTTCCAATCGTTCCGGCCCGATATACATTCTTTTCACCGAACAGAACCTTGGTATAATTATGCGCAATTGGTTGGTAGTCTCCAGAAAAGTTTAAATCAATATCCGGGACCTTATTTCCCTTAAATCCTAAGAAAGTTTCAAAGGGGATGTTGTGCCCATCACCAACCATAACTGTTCCACACTTTGGACACTTTTTATGTGGTAAATCAAATCCAGAACTATATTCACCTTTAGTGAAAAATTGCGAGTACTGACATTTAGGACAACGATAATGGGGAGGAAGTGGATTAACTTCAGTAATTCCAGACATAGTGGCAACTAAACTCGATCCAACTGAGCCCCTAGAACCTACTAAATATCCATCCTTGTTACTTTTAGAAACTAATCTTTGAGCAATTAAATAAATAACAGAGAAGCCGTTTCCAATGATACTTTTCAGTTCCTTATCAAGACGCTTCTGGACAATTTCAGGAAGCGGATTGCCATACAAACGATGCGCTGTATTCATCGTTCGATCTCTAATTTCGTCCTTAGCACCCTCCATTTTTGGTGTATACAACTTGTCTTTTAAGGGTTTTACATCATCAATTTCGGAAGCAATTTTATTAGTATTATCAACTACAATTTCTTCAGCTTTATCTTCACCCAGAAAATTAAAATCTTTCAACATTTCATCAGTGGTCCGAAAATGGAGATCGGGTAATTCTTGGCGATTCAGTGGGTTAGCTCCACCTTGAGAATTAATCAAGATCTTACGATAAATATAATCATGAGGATCGAGATAGTGAGCGTCACCAGTTGCTACTAACGGAATGTCTAGCTCATGGGCAATTTCATACATATTACTAATAATTTCTTGTAACTTACCCCGATCACTAATTAATCCTTGGTCGATTAGTGGCTGATACGCTGCTTGAGGCTGAACTTCAAGATAATCGTAAAACTTAGCCTTATCCAGTGCCTCTTTTTTACCCTTTTGCATCATCGCTGTGAACACTTCGCCACTCGAACAGGCCGATCCAATCAATAGACCATCCCGAAACTTCTTAAGCTGACTCCTAGGAATTCGAGGAACCCGATAATAATAATCAACATGAGCAAGTGACACCAGTTTAAACAGATTCTTTAAACCAGCTTGAGTTTTCGCCAGGATAATCGCATGGAATGGACGAGCATGCTTATAAGCATCATGTTCCTCCATATGATCATTAAGCTGATTGTGATACTGAATGTTATATTTATCTTCAGCCTCTTTTAAAAAAAGATAATTTAAATGACCAGTTGATTCTGCATCATAAATCGCACGGTGATGGTGCTCTAATGAAACGTCAAACTTTTTAGCTAACGTGTTTAATCGATAACTCTTAAAATTAGGATATAGAAAACGTGCCAACGTCAAAGTATCAATAATTGGATTACTAATCCGACTCATACCATGGCGTTCGTAACCAGTATTCATGAACCCAATATCAAAAGTAACGTTATGTCCTACAATGATTGCATCACCACAAAACTCACGGAACAACTTAAAGACTTCTTCTTCAGACTTAGAACCAGCCACCATATCATTGGTAATTGAAGTTAAATTGGTAGTTTGTTCAGACAATGGGAAACCAGGATCAATGAACTCTTCAAACTGTTCAATCACATTGTTATTTTGCATCTTTACAGCTGAAAGTTCGATAACCTTATCGTAAATTGCTGATAAACCAGTGGTTTCAACGTCAAAGACAACGTATGTAGCATCCTTTAAAGCAACATGTTTATCGTTATAAGCAATTGGTTCACCATCATCAACGACATTTGCTTCCATTCCATAAATCATTTTAATATCGTTATCAACTGCAGCATGATAGGCATCCGGAAAGGCTTGCACGTCGTCGTGATCAGTAATGGCAATTGCGGGATGACCCCATTTTTTGGCGCGACTAACATAATCACTAATCGAATTAGTAGCGTCCATCTGGCTCATGTTAGAGTGTAAGTGCAGCTCAACCCTTTTTTTATTTTCAGGGGCAGTATCTTTTCTTTCTTCGTGTTTAATTGGATTAATATCATAAGCATTAAGTGTCAATTCATGAGAGTAGTTATCTTCTTGAATGCTTCCACGGACTTTAACCCAATCTCCTACATTTAATGATGCAAATTCTTGTTCTTCGTCATCATTTTTGGAGAATTTTTTAACAACAATTGACGAAGAATAATCAGTAACCTTTAAAATCATCAATTGGCGGCCAGATCGTAATGATCGAATTTCTTTATCAAAAACATATCCACTAACCACGGCGGAACGTTCCTCTTCGGTTATGTCCACCATCTTAGTAATATCAACATCATCTTTGATTTTCTTTCCAATCATTTTAGAATGCTTACTTGGATGTGATTTGCCTGAGGAATTCTTTAGAGCCTGCATCGCCTTTTGAGCCAACTCAACGTCACGTTGTTGTTTCTTTTTCTTTAAATCATCTATTTTTTCTTGAGATGCTGTAGTATCAATCATGGTATGAATGGAAAATTTAGGAAATCCAACTCTTTGATAAGTTGATTCAATTGGTCCCAAAGCATTACCATTTAAAAAATCTTTGACGATTTCATTTTCAGCAAGAAAGGTAACTCGGTCATCAATCAGTTTTGGTAAATTATTATTACATAATTCATGCGTTAAATTTGAAGTAATTCCAGCGTGATTTACAACCCATTGCCAATAATCACCAAGCTTACGATTATCAAAACCACTATTCTTAGTTTTAATCTCGAAATCTACCTTAGCAATCCCATCGAAGGCCACACCCAAATGATGAACAAATTCTATAAACTTTTCGTAAGGCATAATCTCTGGTAGTACCAAATGAAAATGCCATCGATTTGATTTCTGATGGACATCGATTTTGTCAATTTCAGCATTTTGAAAGTAAGATTGATCAGCTGAATCTTCTAATTTAATTTGCTGAAGTAATTTACTAAATAATTCTTTTTTATTTAAACTCACTTTGATCCTCTCTTTCATTAGTTTAAAAAAGACCAGTTAAAACCTGGTCTTTAATTTAAATCTCTTTAGACAAAATATCAATTGTATTACTTAAATCATCTTGTTTAGTCTCAATCGTTTCGCCAGTTTTACGAATTTTAACTTCTACAATTCCTTCATCCGCCTTTTTGCCGATTGTAACCCGAATTGGAATTCCAATAAGATCAGAATCAGCAAACTTAACCCCGGCACGTTCCTTACGATCATCAACCAAAACAGATAGTCCTTTTGATTCCAATTCTTTTTCAATTGAAGATGTCATCTCTAATTGCTCATCATTTTTAACATTCGTTGGGATAACATGAACATCATATGGAGCAATTTCTTTTGGCCAAACTAATCCATTTTGATCAGCTTGCTGCTCTGAAACTGCCGACAACAAACGACTGACACCAATTCCATATGAGCCCATGACAACCGGGATATTACGACCATTCTGATCGAGAATATCAGCACCCAATGTTTTGGAATATCGTGTTCCCAATTTGAAAATATGACCAATTTCAATTCCCTTGGTAAACTTCAATACTCCGCTACCATCAGGAGAAATGTCTCCTTCTTTAACTAAATGAAAATCCCCAAAGTCTTTTACTTGGTAATCACGGTCGTAATTAACGTTTTTATAATGCTTCCCGTTTTTGTTAGCCCCGGTAACACCATTACTAATACCTTTAACATACTGATCAGCATAAACAGAAACGTCATCTGGAACATTAATTGGTCCAACCGATCCGGGTTTAACGTCTAAGTATTTAGAAACCTCAGTTGGGCTAGCAAGTTCTGCCGAATCAGCATCAAAATAATTCTTAACCTTTGTTGGATTAATTTTTTGGTCTCCCCGAATCAAAATCATTACTGGCTTACCATCAACGATATAAAGTAAACTTTTAATAATCTGATCTTTTTCAACATCAAAGAACTTACTAACTTGATTAATGTTATTAACATCTGGAGTGTCAACTAATTCCAAATCATTTAATTCTTGATGTCCCTTTTGATCAACAAACATATTCGTTGCCATCTCCAGATTAGCAGCATAATCACTATCATCCGAATAGACAATCGTATCTTCACCAACCGCAGCAGGAGCAGAAAATTCTTTTGAATCGGAGCCACCCATTGACCCAGAATCACCAATGATGGTCCGATAATTTAACCCAATCCGGTCAAAAATTCTCTGAAACGCTGCTTCCATTTGTTTATAAATCTTATCCAAATCATCATCATCTTCAGAAAAGGAATAGACATCGAGCATAATAAACTCTCGACTACGCAACAATCCATAACGTGGCCGATCTTCATCACGATACTTAGGTTGAATTTGATATAAAATTAAAGGAAGCTTTTTATATGATTTGATATTATTTTTAATTAGATCTGTAAAAGTTTCTTCATGTGTAGGACCCAAAATAAAATCCGTATCATGTCGATTTTTAAATTTAAATAGTTCGGGACCATAAGTGTCATATCTACCCGAATCTTTCCATAATTTAGCTGGAATAACTGTGGGCATCAACATTTCTGCTGCATCGGTTTTATCTAATTCTTCACGAACAATTTTTTTGATGTTTTCAAGCACGCGATATGCCAGTGGTAAATATGCATACATACCTGCCGAAACCTGCCTAACGAATCCAGATCGAACTAGCATTTTATGACTAAGAGCTTCAGCTCCCGCTGGATCTTGTTTTAAAGTTGGTATCAATAATTTTGACTGTTTCATTTTATAACCCCTAAAGTTTTATCGAATAAAGTATCGCTCAATATCATTCCAAGTTACCAGTACCATCAATACTATCAGAATGGCAAAACCAATGAGCGTAATGATCGTTTCCGTTTTTTCCGAAACTGGTTTTCTTCTAATTGCTTCCACAATATTTAATAATATTTTACCACCATCCAAGGCTGGAATTGGTAACACATTTACAATGGCTAAATTAATGGATAAAAATGCTAAAAAGCTCAACAGTCCTAAAAAACCGCCCTTGGATGCGTTAGACGTCTCCGCAAAAATGGCAACTGGACCACCTAAGTCATTTAAAGAAAAATGGGTAAACATTGAACCCAACACACCAAACAATTCAGTTGTCATATCCCAGGTTCGAGTAAATCCAGAAAACAACTTAGCTGAAAAACTAGTGTCCATCGCCTGCTGAACTCCAATCATACCAACTTTTTGCTTCTGAATGGTTTTGGCTTTGGTCGTCATTGAAATATTTTTAACTTTTCCATCATGCTTAACCGTTAAAGTTACTTTTTTATCTGGGCGCTTCTGAATCAACGTGCCGATATCATTCCACGTGTTGGTTTTGTGACCATCAACAGCCAAAATATTACTATTATTTTGCAGACCAGCTTTTTTCGCAATTGAAACTTGTGGCGACAGGTTAACCTTGTTTGAGTTATTAGGAACTCCACCTTGCATGAAGGACAAAAGCATAAATGCCAAAATTGCCAAGACAACGTTGTTAAAAATTCCCGCGCAATTTACCAAAAGTCGTTTATACAAGGGTGCTGACTGAAATTGAACGTCAACCGGCGCGATTTGAACCTCGATCCCATCTTTTTCAATAATAGTAGCATCGTGATCAACAGAAAACTTTTTTTTCTCAGAATCATCACCATTTTCGTATCCTTCAATCCAGAGACCCCCTTCTAGATCGGATCCCGACACATCTAGTGGTATTCCTTGAAACAGTTGGCTTTTATTACTCAAATCAATTCTAGTAACAACACCTTTGCTATTAGTTTGAAGCCGAACTGGAGTCCCTGGCTGAATTTCTTCATCCTCATCATCACTACTTCCAGCCATTCGAACATATCCACCAATAGGCAGTAATCGTAGTGTATAAGTCGTGTGATTATGTCGATAGTAAAACAACTTGGGACCCATTCCAATTGAAAATTCACGGACCATGATTCCTGACATTTTAGCCACGATAAAATGACCAAATTCATGAACAAAAACTAATATTCCAAAAATGATTATGAAACTAATGATTGTAATTAACAATAAAGACCCAGTCCCTTCCAGATATTACACAATTCCAAATAAATGTAGTAGTGGTAGAACAAATAATAAACTATCGAATCGATCTAATATTCCACCGTGGCCTGGCAAAATCTTGCCGGAATCCTTAACTCCATAATAACGCTTTAAAGCTGACTCAACTAAATCACCAAATTGACCAAAAATGGAAAGAACAATCGTAATAAAGAACATACTTACAGTACCAATCCCATCAATTGGGAAAAAGCAGACAAAGATTGTACACAAAATGGCTGCTAGTGCTGTACCGCCAATCGATCCCTCCCAAGTCTTATTAGGAGAAATATGAGGTGCCAATTTGTGCTTTCCAAATGCCTTTCCAAAAAAGTAGGCACCAGAATCAGTTAACCACACAATAAATAGAGCGTACAACAGGGTTGTTAATCCATCAGTCCGGGCTTCAATAAAGTAATGAAATCCAAACCCAATGTACAAAATTGCCAAGGTAAAGACTCCAGCGTCATCAAAATTGAACTTATTTTTAGAAAATACGGTAAATAACATCAATAACATTATTAAAATGTAAATTGCAAATGGAGGCTTAATCCACAATGGTAAAAATGATAACCAGTTTGTCGGGATAATCATAGCAATTGTCGCAACAAACGCAATTAGTGTCTCTGGAGACACTAAAAGTCGTTTTTTCATAATAAAAATTTCTGCTAGAGCAATCAAACCTAACACGATAGCGGCTAAATCAATCCATATTCCACCAGCAATGATAATCGGTATAAAAATAATCAAAGCAATAACCGCTGTGATAATTCTCTGCTTCATAATAAATCTCCTATTTTGCGTCCAAACCACCAAATCGACGGTGACGCTGTTGAAATTGTATAATTGTTTTTTCTAGATCGGCAGGTGTGAAATCAGGCCAGTACTGATCAACAAACTCTAATTCACTGTATGCAATTTGCCATAACAAAAAATTAGAAATCCGTTCTTCACCACTAGTTCGAATCAATAAATCAGGATCAGAATATTCACCCAAAAAAGCGGTCATCAAATGATCTGAAATTGTCTGATCAGAAATTCCATCAACATTTATATTACCCCTTTTTACATTTTGCGCAATTTCCTTAACGCCACGCACAATCTCGTCACGACCACCGTAATTTAAAGCAAAATTCAAAACCATCCCGGTACAATCCTTAGTATCACCAATTGCGTCATAAACTGCTTTTTGGGTTCTTTTAGGTAATCCAGAAATGTCACCAATTGTCGTAACCTTAACATTATGTTTAATGAGGCTCGGAACAAAATCATCAAAAAATTTAGCTGGCAAACTCATCAAGTAGCCAACTTCCTTTGCGGGTCGCTTCCAGTTTTCAGTAGAGAATGCGTATAACGTTAATACTTTAACCCCAAGATTACTTGCTTTGGTAGTAATATCTTTTACTACTTCCATTCCGCGCTTATGGCCAGCAATTCTAGGTAAGTGTCTTTTTTTTGCCCAGCGCCCGTTTCCATCCATAATTATTGCAATATGATTAGGAATGTTTTTTATATCCAGTTCGTTAGTCATTTGAGTACCTCAATACTTTTACATAAATAAAGGATGAGAGAATCCTCATCCTTTTACTTTACTAATTTCCATTCTCCACGACCTGCGTCAACCAAAGTATTAAAATACTTTAAAATCTTATTAGCGTCTTCTGGGCTCTGTTCCCCGAGTTGATTCAATCCCTCACCCGTTGGGATTGGCTCTGACAGATCTGTAATCTCGTTTCCATTCTCAATCGTCGCTTTTGAGAAAGCAATAATCCAGTCATTTTCGATCAAGGGAGAAACTACAAAAAATAAGTTAAAGTCATCATTAATATAAGCGGGCATCACGTACACACTATCTTGAATTTTCTGTAATTGATTACCATCATAGTCCAGTGCACGCAGGTTTCCTTCGTTAACTGGCTGTTTCAAACGAAATGCCATGTGATCAAACTCAGGTGTGCCCGGTGTTACTTCTTTTTCGTTATCATTATCATCAGCCATTAGAAAAACTCCCCATTTTATTAACCATTAAGAATCTCGTCTTCCTTTTTCGAGATAATGTCTTCCACTTCAGAAATTGACTTATCAGTGATTTTTTGAATTTTGTCCTCCAAATTATGAGACTCGTCATCCGTAAAATCACCATCTTTGTTACCACGTTTGGCAGCGTCCATGCCGTCACGACGAACATTTCTAACTGCTACTTTACTTTCTTCACCAGTTGCTTTAACTTTTTTCGCAATTTCTTTTCGACGATCTTCTGTCAACTGTGGGATCACAATTCGAATATTGTCACCATCGTTCATCGGATTAATTCCAAGGTCAGCCTCTAAAATACCATGCTCGATGTCCTTTAACGAACTCTTATCATAAGGTGTAATTAAAATTACACGCGGTTCTGGAATTGAGATTGAAGCTACCTGATTTAATGGCGTTGATGCCCCATAGTAGTTAACTCTAACCGGACTTAATAAACTAGCATTAGCACTACCAGCTCTGATGTTTCCAAGTTCCCGCTGTAAGGCTTCCTCTGCTTTCTTCATTTTTGACTTAGTTGTGTCAATAATTTCATTTGAACTAGGCATATTATTTTCCTTCCACGATTGTTCCAATTTTGTCACCTTGAACAACCTTCTTGATATTGCCAGGCTTATTTAAATTGAATACCACTAACGGAATATTATTATCCATCGAAAGTGAACTTGCAGTAGTATCCATAACATGTAAGCCTTTGTTAATGATATCCATTTGCGTTAATTTCTCATACTTTTTAGCATTGGGATCGGTTTTAGGATCAGCTGAGTAAATTCCGTCAACTCCGTTTTTTGCCATTAAAATGGCATCAGCGTCAATTTCAGCAGCACGGAGGACTGCCGTAGTATCAGTTGAAAAGTACGGATTACCAGTACCTCCAGAAAAAATCACAATTCGTCCCTTCTCTAAGTGGCGAACTGCTTTACGCCGAATGTAGGGTTCTGCAATTTGCTTCATTTCAATCGATGTTTGAAGCCTAGTCGGAACATCCACTGATTCAAGGTTATCCTGTAAGGCTAAACCGTTCATAATGGTCGAAAGCATCCCAATATAATCGGCTTGGGATCTTTCCATTCCCATTTCTTCACCAGCTTCACCACGCCACATGTTTCCACCACCGACAACGATGGCAATTTGAATCCCTAAGTTATAAACATCTCTAATTTCTTCAGCAATCGTCTTGATAACGGGGGGATTAATTCCAAATCCTTTATCACCAGCAAGAGCTTCACCGCTTAACTTTAAAACGATCCGTTTGTACTTTAAATCTGCCATCAGATTTCCTCCAACAATATAAATTAACTACGATAATTTTAGCATATATTAACGTATAACAACAGTGCCCTGAAGTTAGGTATACCAAAAAAGCCAGTGCATTTAACACTGACTTTTTGCTGAAATATTATTGATTCATTTGTTGTTTAACTTCATCAGCAAAACTTTGAGTATCTTGTTCAATACCTTCACCAACTTCATATCGAACAAAGCCTTTTAGTTTACCATTATTTGATTCAACATATTGTTGAACAGACATATCAGGATCCTTAACAAAAGGTTGATCAGCTAAACTAATTTGAGCTAAGAATTTCTTTAAACGCCCATCAACCATCTTTTCAACGATCTTTTCAGGTTTACCCTCACTTAGAGCTTCCTTTTTAAGAACTTCACGTTCATGCTGCAACCGATCTGAAGGAATTTCATCTTGAGTTAAGAATTCTGGGTTTTCAGCAGCAACATGCATGGCAACATCCTTAGCAGTATTGTCATCTCCACCTTGAAGTTCAACCAAAGCACCAATTTCTCCACCATTATGAAGATAAAAGCCAAAACTATCATCATCATTTTTATTAAAGGTCTTGAAACGACGCAATTTGATTTTTTCACCAGTAACTTGGGTGGTATTAATGATGGCATCTTCGACGGTCCCATCGTTTAATTCAAGTTTCATTGCTGCATCTAAATCTTTAGGCTGATTTAAAGCAATTGCATCAGCAACAGCATCAATCAAATCCTTAAAGTCATCATTGCTGGCAACAAAGTCCGTTTGCGAGTTAATTTCAACGATCGCAGCCTTGTTATCATGAACAGCAACTCGAGTGAGGCCACTGGCAGCCACCTTTCCACTCTTCTTTTCAGCCTTTGCAACCCCATTTTCTCTAAGAATATCAATGGCTTTCTTTTCATCACCATCGGCGGCAACTAAAGCCTTCTTAGCATCCATCATACCAGCACTAGTCTTGTCACGTAACTCTTTAACTTGTTTAGCAGTTACTTTTGCCATAATTGTGATCTCCTTTGTTTTAATAAAAAACTGACTTAAATTAGGCCAAAAGGGTCTAAACAAAAGTCAGCCTATCACTTTAATTATTTAGTTTCTTCGGATTTTTCATCTTTTTGGTCAGCATTTTTATCAAAATCTTTTTCGCTAACTTCATCTTCACCCTGTTTACCCTCAATAATAGCATCAGCCATTGTTGAAGTAATCAATCTGATGGCACGAATTGCATCATCATTAGAAGGAATAACATAATCAATTCCATCAGGATCAGTATTAGTATCTACCATTGCTACAACCGGAATATTAAGCTTTTGAGCTTCATGCAAAGCAATTTGTTCCTTATGTGGATCAACGATGAACATTACATCCGGAATCTTAGGCATATCTTCGATACCGCCTAAGAATCTTTCAAGTTTGTCGGTTTGCTTCTTAAGCAAAGCAACTTCCTTCTTCGGTAAACGTTCAAAAGTGCCATCTTGAGCCATCTTTTTAAGGTTCTTCAAGTACTTAATTCGTTTTTGAATCGTGTTCCAGTTGGTAAGAGTACCACCTAGCCAACGATGGTTAACGTAGTAAACACCAGCACGTTTTGCTTCTTCTTCAATTGAATCTTGAGCTTGTTTCTTAGTACCAACAAAAAGAATTACAGCATCATTTGCTGCTTCATCCTTCATAAAGTTGTAAGCACGGTCAATGCACTTAACCGTCTTTTGTAAATCGATGATATAAATACCATTACGTTCAGTAAAAATGTATTTCTTCATCTTAGGATTCCAACGACGAGTTTGGTGACCGAAATGAACACCAGCCTCAAGTAATTGTTTCATTGTAACTACAGCCATAATTAGCCTCCATATAAAAGTTTTTTCCTCCCTAGAATTATGCAAGGAACTCAAATGAGCACCGCCTTACAAAACCTTCTAGGTGTGTATTGGTAATTAACACCAAGGATTAGTATACAAAATATCAACGTAAATAACAATAATATTTTGAGATTTAATCAAATCTTGCGTATAATATTAAAAATGTGTTACGGTTCTATGTATCTGAGGAGGAGTTTAAATGATAAAAGCTGTCGTATTTGATGTCGACGACACATTGTATGATCAAAAGCGGGTTTCAGAAGAGGCCTTTTTTAAGACGTTCCCTAATCATCCAATTATTGACTCAGCTACTTCATTTAAAAATTTTCAAATTCAAAGTCCCTTAGTTTATTCCAATATAATGTCTGGAACTTACAAGCAAAATGAACTAGTTTATCAAAACATCAAAAATGGTGTTAATGATCTTGATCCGGATAAAGAAGAAATTAAACATTTTAAGAAAAACTATCTAACTTGTATTAAAGAAATTTCATCTTATCACGATCTTTTAAAGACAATCCAAATATTGTCAAATAATTTAAAAATTGGAATTATTGCTAACGGATCAAGTCAATTCTTAAATAACGAACTAAAGATCCTTGGATTAGATGATTACATTGATCCTAATTACATCATTGCTTCAGAGTCAGTTGGCATGTTAAAACCGGATCCTAAAATTTTTACCGTTATGAATCATAGATTAGATGTCCGCCCATCCGAAGTAGCTTACATTGGCGATTCATTTACTGGTGACATCATTTCAGCCAAGCGAGCAGGTTGGCATGCCTTTTGGTTCAATCACCGCAAAAGGTCTGTTCCAGAAACAAACTTCGTTCCTGACCAAACAGTAACTTCTCAAACTGAACTTTGTGATCTTTTAAAGGCTCTATCAAAATAAAAAGCGCACTTCATATGAAGTGCGCTTTTTATTTTGATTTCCTATTTAACTTCAACTGAGTTATCGGACTTACCGTTTTTAATCAATTGAACGTTTGAATCGAGTGCAATTTGAACCATGTTCTTAACCGCAGGCTTCGTGTAAAATGCAATGTGTGGAGTGATTAAAACATTATCCCGTTTCATCAAGTTCTTCAGTCTGTCATCTGGGATCTTATCAAAACTTCCAAAATCAACATTGAAAATACCCACTTCGTTTTCGTACACATCAAGAGCAGCTCCTGAGATCTTGCCACTGTCAAGGCCACGAATCAAAGCATCAGTATCAATTAAACTTCCACGGGCAGCATTGATAATTTTGATTCCATCTTTCATTTGCGCAATTGAATCATCATTAATCATATGATCATTTTCTTTTAATGCTGGGGCATGAAGAGTTATAATATCAGAATTTGCATACAATTCTTCAGGGGTATCAACGTAAATTCCCTCTTTTTTGAGCTCAGGGTTTGGATAAGGGTCATAAGCAATCACTTTGGCACCAAAACCTTGAAGGATTTTAACAACTTGGCGTCCGATTCTCCCAGTAGCATAGACACCAACGGTTTGCTTGTTCATTTCGTCAGCAATATCTGGAGCCCAGGTCATGTTACCATGGCGTTCCTTATCTTCAAACTTTTTAGTATGACGAAGTAACCGCATCATTTCTGTAACCGCTAATTCAGCAATAGCAGCTGGTGAATAAGCTGGAACGTTAGTGACATTAATGCCATCACGTTTAACAGCATCAGCATCAACATTATCCACCCCAACGTTTCGAAGTGAAAGTGATTTAATGCCAAAACTAGCTAATTTGTCTAAAATATCAGCAGTATAAGGCTTTTGCTGGTATGCAACCACACCATCAAATCCCTTTGCTTCGTCGACAGTGTCATTATCCAATAATTTTGATTCTGCTTTTACTTCAATGTCTGGATGAGCCTTATCCCATTGTTCTAAGTATGGTCGTTCATCGTCTCTAATTCCATATGCAATGATTTTCATAACTTAGTCCCCCTTTTCTTTTCACCATAATTATAACACCCAACCACTAATTACCCCAAAGAGTCGAGTCAATTCCATGGCTAATTAGAAAAAATTCTTTTTTTCTCCGAGTTTGATGCTTAAAAGCGTATTCTGCTTTCATGGCACTCCTTTTATCATTAAATTTTTCGTAGTACAGTAGCTTTAAAGGTCGCCTAGTTTTAGTATATTTGGCCCCTTTCCCAGCTTGATGAACCGCTAATCTACGATAAACGTCATCGGTAAACCCACCGTAAAACGTCCCGTCACAACAAAGTAAGACATACATATAGTAACTTTTACTTTCCATACAACATCTTTTTAACCTCTTTTGAATAACTACCATGGTCATAAACCGTAATAGGGTAATCGACTTTTAAACCAGCATTTTTTCCATCTTTAATTGCAGATACCAAAATCATGTTAGAATTCTTTCCCTCTTTAGGGTAAATAAATTGAATTTGCTTCATTGCTAGTCGAAAGTTAGTCATTAAGTTCATTAATTCATGTAGGCGATCAGGACGATAAACCATGTAAAGTTTCCCACCAGTTTTTAAAAGCTCACTACTAGTTTTAATAACGCTTTTCAAATTAGTTTTTACTTCGTGTCTTGCAATCGCTAAATATTCATTCGGATTTTTTTTACTAGTCGGAAGATTTGAAAAATACGGAGGGTTAACCGTAATAGTATCAACCTCATCTTTGCCAAAAATTGTGGTAGCATTAGCTAAATCATCATTATAAACGGATATCTGATCCTCTAAGCCGTTCAGTTGAACACTCCTAGTTGCCATATCACTTAGACGTGATTGAATCTCGACTTCGGCAATCTTACCATGTGTTTTTTTGCTTAAAAACAAACCAACGGCACCATTACCAGCACATAAATCAACCAAAAGACTATTCTTATTGATCTTAGGCTGAGCAAAATTAGCAAGCATTACGGCATCCAAAGAAAATGAAAACACACTTGGACTTTGAATGACTTTAATGTCCTGACTGTAGAGTTGGTCAATTCGTTCATCACCAATCAAGTTCACCTAGTTCACCACCATTTTTTAAATTTAACTTGTCACTTTTACCGTTAATAATATACTATTAAATTATACATCTTAAAAAAAGGAGCTTAAAATCTTTTGTGGTACTCGTTTTTATTTACAGTTGGCCAATTCATTTTAAGAATTATAAATGGACCAATGAATGTGATGCACAAGAATCGTATCCCAGACGGAAATTACGTGTTAATTGCTCCCCACCGGAGTTGGTTTGATATGATTCTAATTGCAACGGTAATTCGCCCTAAACAGTTGTGTTTCATGGCTAAAAAAGAACTATTCAAAAATCCAATGCTGGGATGGTTTTTGCGGCACGTCAACGTATTTTCGGTTGATCGTTCAAATCCAGGAATTTCAGCAATTAAAATTCCAGTTAGAACACTGAGAAAAACCAATCTATCACTCATGATGTTCCCGTCTGGTACTAGGCATTCCAAAAAACTCAAGGGCGGTGCAGCACTGATTGCCCAACTAGCTGGAGTGCCCCTGGTACCAGTTGTTTATCAGGGGCCATTGACCCTCAAAGAAGTTTTCAAACGCCAGAAAGTTTCAATTAACTTTGGTGATCCAATTTATATCAACAAAAAAGAAAGATTGGATGATAAGAATCAAAAATTAATTGAAAATCAAATGCAAGCCGCCTTTGACAAGCTCGATGATGAAATTAATCCCAACTACGTGTACATTGATGAATCAAAACCGCATAATAAAAAAACGTCGAAGTAATTCGACGTTTTTTTAATTTTGATGATGTTTCATTGCGTTCATCATTTGGTTAAGTTTCTTTTGTGATGGCTTTTGTCCCATCTGAAGCATCATCGCTTTAAGTTGTTCCTGGTTGATTGGTGGATTATCCTTCAAATACTTTTCCATGTACTTACGAGCACCGAAGAAGCCAATTAGTGCACCAGCTAGTAAAGCCAAAATCACTATTAAAATCCAGATCCATGTAGACAAATCATTGACCTCCCTTCAAGCCTTTTATTATTATTTTACACAATTAGCAAGGTTTTGAAAAGATTGGAATCAATCGTCTCGCAAATTTTTCTTTCGCTGAGATTCCTTGACTTTGTCTGAAGTAATTTCGTTCCCTTTTTTATCATAGACCTTAGTCATTTCAATCTGACTTTTAAAATTAGCCTTGAAACGATCTAAGTACTCTTTTCGTAACTTCTTCTGTTCTTCTTTTTCTTCTTCAGATAAACCTTCGTTTTTTGATTTTTTAGATAATTCGTTAATTCTTGGAATGAGTTTTTCTAATTCTTTATCTTCAGCCATGTTAACCTCTCCCTTCATCTGATATCATAATATCACGAAATAAAGCGTGAAAACAAGGATTTGTACACGAACAAACGTTTGCAAAATTCCGTTTTTGTGGTATTCTTATTTTAGCTAAAAACCAATTAGAAAGCACAGAGGTGCCTTATGTCGCAAGCATCACAAACAAAACAACATGATATTCTCGAATACATTTGGAAACAAGTTCGTGATCAAGGATACCCACCAACCGTTCGAGAAATCGGCGAACACGTTGGATTATCGTCAACTTCAACGGTCCATGGTCATCTCGCTCGTCTGGAAAAGAAGGGCTATATCATCAAGGATCCAACTAAACCGCGTGCCCTTGAAGTTACTTCTGATGGAATGAACTATCTTGGTGTTTCTCAAGAATCAAAGCCGGACGAGATGCCTTTACTTGGAACCGTTGCTGCCGGAGAACCAATTCTTGCGGTTCAAGACGCAACTGATTATTTCCCGATTCCAACCGAACTCCAACGAAGTTCTGATTCACTCTTCATGCTTACCATTAGTGGTACAAGTATGATCAATATCGGAATTTTAGACGGTGATCAGGTAATTGTAAAACGCCAAAATACCGCTGAAAATGGTGATATTGTTATCGCCATGAACGACGAAAACGAAGCCACCTGCAAACGATTCTTTAAAGAAAGTGACCATTTCAGACTCCAACCCGAAAATGATGACATGGCACCAATTATTTTAAAAAACGTAGTCATCTTAGGTAAAGTTGTCGGTTTATATCGAATCGGCATTAAATAAAAACCATTCACTTCAAAGTGAATGGTTTTTTTCTTGATTTAAATACTGACGTTTACCTTCTTTAACACCAGAAAAGACAAATTTAGCAGGATCATTACTTAGATCCAATTCATAATTATCATCCAAAAGACTAGGCAAACCATTGAATATTTGTTCATACTCTTCAATTGATAATTTCTTTCGACTGTCTAACAGCTCATTCATTAACTGTTTTCGCTTTTGATCTCTAAAGTTATCTTGTAATATTCCGGTATAAAACTCGCCCTGAGCCCCAGAACCATAACTAAACACGCCAACTTGGTCTCCTACCTTTAAATCTGAAGAATTATCCAGAAGTGAAAGAAGACTTAAATATAATGATCCAGTATACAAATTACCAACTCGTTTACTGTAAACCCTACTAGCCTCAAATTCTCTTAACAATTTCTCCTGTTCCCTAACTGAAATTTCAGGAAGAACTTGGCGTAATGCTTTTAACCCCATCTTAGTGTAAGGTAAATGAAAAACAATTGCCTTTAAATCATTAAAAGTAAGACCATGTCTTTTTAAATAATCATGAACGGTTTCATTAAAAAATTTTTCATAAATATCATTTGAGTAGTGTCCATCCACAAGGGCCTCAGTCTTTCCGATTGGCCGCCAAAAATCCATAATGTCTTGAGAATAAACACTACTATCATCGCTTATAGTCATAATACGTGGGTTACTCGACACCGTCATGGCAACTGCTCCACCACCTTGTGTAACCTCGCCAGCAGTTTGAACTCCGTATCTAGCAATATCAGATCCAACCACTAAAGCCTGCTTATCGGGATGCAAGTGAACATAGTCTTTAGCCATCTGTAATCCTGCAGTTGCTCCATAGCAGGCTTGTTTAATTTCAAATGCTCGTGCGTGTGAACTCAGTTTTAACAGGTTTTGAACATAAATTGCTCCCGACTTAGAGTTATCAATTCCACTTTCTGATCCAAAAATAATTAAATCAATCTTATCTCGATTTTCTTGACTTACAATTTGGTTCGAAGCATTGGCTGCCAACGTAACAGAATCTTGGGTGGAGGGAATGACAGCTTGTTGAGTTTGCCCGATCCCAATTAAATACTTGTTTGGATCTTCATCACGTGCTTTGGCTAAATCCACCATATCAATAAAATAAGATGGGGTATAAAAGCCAATTTTATCAATTCCAACTTTCACTAATACCACTCCATTTTCAATTTAATTTTCTAAACGTCACTCATGTTTAAAAATGATCAGTTATCTTACCAAAAAAGATGGTTAAAATTAATAAATCAGCTGAACCACCTAAGCTTAAATCTTGATTATCAAAGTTTTCACACATTTTTTCCAGTTGTTCTTTAATTAGAGCGGAATTAAAAGCTTCAGTGTTTAAAATTGAAGTAACCTGCCTGTGTACCTTTTCAACGATTTCAGGCGATCCAGCACGTTTAATCAAATTACTATCTTGACTATGAGCAACAATGTTAAGTAACGCCCGAAGAATCTTTTCATTTTTATTTCCATTAAAAGCGACCAAAGCTGGCAAGCCATGACCTGTCACAGTTTTGAATCCAGCCTCGGCTTCTCCACGAATTCCTGTCATCCCATATTCTAAAAATTGGTGCTCACCAGCGGTTAATTTGCTAGCAGATTTTCTTCTCACCTGCGAAAAGTCTGATTTAACGATTCCAGCAGTCATAGCTTTTTCTACATTAATTATATCTCCAAGTGTAAAGGAAGCTTTGGACTGAGAAAGATAGCCTAGTGCTGCAACAATAATTCCCATTACGAAGATTGCACCCTTATGGGTATTGACACCGTTAGTCTCCCTAAACATGTTTTTTTCAGCTTTAATTCCATCAGGTCGAATCAACTTCAATAATTGACTTAAGTCATCACTTAAAAAATTTTGTCCTCGTAAAAAAGCGGTTTCAAAATAAGGACGCATTGTAATAATGCTGTCAATGAACGTAAAGACATCCATATCAGGATGAGATTTATGAGAAACTGGATCAACCAATCCTGGTTTTGGATTAGAAACAACTTCATCTAACATTGATTCCATCACAGCGTTAACGGTTTTATTTTTTTGACAAATTTTAACTTTCCAATCCATTACCGCATTATTCATATCCGACATTCCTAAAATATATCTCGCTAATTTTTCGTTGCAAATCAGACACGGAATGAGTACGATTCCTAGCGCATTCTTTAGCATTTCGATCACAAATCAGACATCTTCTGGGTCTCATTTTGACATCAGTCCGGGAGTAATGAGAATGATTATGATCCATTACGTCAATATCAAACAAACGTCCTAAACGATCATGATCTTCAAAATGAATTGCTCGTTTCTTCAAAACAAGCCCATCACCATCAACCACCAAAAACCGTTCTTTTCCCGCATCAGTGTTCCACCCCATTTTATCGATAATTTTCATATTGTACAACTGCGTTTTAAAGAATCGCTTATAGCCAACATCAAATAAGTTCATGATTTGTGGGTTGTTCTTGATGGGACCCGGAATATTTAACTTGATTGACACAATCGTATCCCTTGGATACTGCTCCTTTAATTGAGCCTGTATGTGTGCCCGTCTGTCTTTGTTAGCAAGTACAGCTGGGATCCCCTGCACTTTCCCAGTTAAAAAAATATTATCTTCCAACTTATCAAACTCCTTAAAAAAACGGCTCCATCTGCCTTACAGATAGCACCGTCTTTAAAATTAATCTTTTACTTGTCGAATTGAATCAATGATCGTTCCATCCCGATACTCAACCAATCCAACCGTCTTATCAGTATACTTCAGTGGTTCTTCTTTGCCGACGATCTTTTCAGCTTTTTCAGCTAATTCTTGGATGCTGTATACATGCAAACTCGGAACATCCTTAAATTGCTTAATCAGGTCTGGACGATTAGGATTAACGGCGATTCCAAATTCGGTTACTAAGACATCAATCGATTGCCCTGGAGTAACAGCTGTACTAATATGATCTACCACCGTTGGAATGCGACCTCGTACCAGTGGAGCACAGATGATTGTCATCTTAGATGTAGCAGCATCCTGATGTCCACCAACCGCTCCTCTAATTACGCCATCAGAACCAGTTAACACATTAACGTTAAAATCAGTATCAATTTCCAAGGCACTTAAGACCGCAATGTCTAACTGAGCGACCATTGATCCTTTATTATCAGGATCAGCATACCATGACGCATCAATTTCCTGTTGGTTTTTGTTGTTCTTCATTGAATCAGCAGCGGCTTTATCAAAGTCTTGAACATCCATTAACTTATCAACTAATCCCTCTTCAAGCAAATCAACCATTGGTTTAGTAATTCCACCCAAACCAAACGAGGCATGAAGATGATTATCAAGCATTGCTTGTCTTAAGTAACGAGTAACGGCAAGGGCAGCTCCACCAGAGCCAGTCTGAAATGAGAAGCCATCTTTAAAGTACGGTGAATTAACAATTACTTGATTGACCGCTCTAGCAATGGTCAAATCTTTTGGATCCTTAGTGAAACGAGTAGCGCCAGAGCCAATTTTATTAGGATCACCAACTTTATCCACCTTAACGACATAATCGACTTGTGTTTGTCGAATTGAGGCAGGGGTGTTGGGATAGTCCACCACATTATCAGTTAATAAAACGACTTTATTAGCATAAGCTGCGTCCATTAACGCATACCCTAGTGAACCAAATGCGGCTGGACCTTCCATCCCGTTAGCATTACCACAACAGTCAGAATTAGGAACCCCTAAAAAGGCAACATCGATTTTGATATCACCGTTTTCAATGGCACGAGCACGGCCTCCATGGGATCTGAAAATCACTGGATTTTTAAGAATTCCATGAGAAACTTCGTCACCCAATGAACCACGCATTCCGGATGTGGTGATGTTAGTAACGGTTCCATTCTTGATGGCTTTAATTGCCATATCATTCATTACGCCGGTCAGTGAAGAAGGTGCTAAAGTTAGATCTTTAATTCCAAGGTCCATGATCGCCTTCATCACAAGATTAAAGATGTAATCACCATTACGTAAATGGTGATGAAATGAGATGGTCATCCCATCCCTCACGTTATCTTTAACAACCTGCTTTAAATCATCCTTTAATTTATCATGTCCATCTTGAACCTGGACTTTAGGAGCCGTTCTTTGAAAGACCGGGTTACCAATCTTAGTAGTTTCAAATGGTTTAAAGTGCAGTTCATTCATTAATTTATCGGGTAAATTACGACCTAATTTATTTTCCAATGTAATGACCCTCCTTATCAATCAAGCCAGAAGCTTTAGCTAGTTTCATAACTCTCTCAGCTCTAAGTGCAACTGGTCTATCAACCATCTGTCCGTTCATTGAGATAACTCCTGAGCCAGCTTTTCTTGCTTTTTCAATCGCAGCAAGTACATTTTCAGCATTCTTAATTTCATCTTCACTTGGGGCATAAACTTGGTTTACCAAAGGAATTTGGCGTGGATTAATAACTGATTTTCCGTCGTAACCCAACTCATGAATATACTCGGTTTCTGCCAAGAATCCCTTCACATTATCAACATCGGTGTAAACCGTATCAAAAGCGGCGATACCAGCTGCTCTAGCAGCATTTAAAATCATATTTCTGGCAAACTGTAGTTCCAAGCCATTTGGATAACGGTGTGTTTTTAAATCCGTTGTGTAATCTTCCGCCGATAAAGCAATCCCAATCATGCGATCAGAGGCTTTAGCAATCTCAAGTACATTCATGACACCTTCAGCGCTCTCAATTGCGGCCATTAAATGAGTGGTTCCAACTGGAATGTTGAACTCCTTTTCAGCGTCAACAACTAGACTCTCCATCTCTTCAACCATTGCCGCACTTTCAGTTTTAGGAATTCTAATAACATCGATGCCAGCCTTAACCATCATTTTGACGTCAGCTTCAAAGAAGTCAGTGTCGAGTCCATTAGTTCTAACAACTAATTCTGCATCACCATAATCAACCGTTTTTAAAGCCTCATAAACTAAGTTTCTTGCAGAATCTTTTTCCGCTAACGAAACTGAGTCTTCAAGATCAAACATGATTGAATCGGCGCCATAGATCCCAGCATCTTTGATCATCCCTGGATTGTTACCTGGAACAAACATCATCGTTCTTCTGAGTCGTTCACCATTTTCAGCCATTATAGTGCCTCCCATGCTGGTTGTTCGCTGTCGCCCATGGCCCGTTGAATTGCGGTAATCGTTCGAGCTTTAATTACGCAATCTAAAGCTCCCTGGTCAACTGCCTTAATATTGACATTATCTAATTCAAATTTGTTAACAACTTCCTTAATGGTAGCAATAATATCATCACCAAACCGTTTCTTAACATCAGATTCAAGATTAATTTGGATTCCGTTAGTACCCTTACTGACTGTGATCTGAATGTCAGAAGATTCCAGCGTTCCATCCATTGCCGTTTTATTAATTCCCATTGATCTTCATTCCCTTCTTAATTCTTTCCTGTAACGAATCCATATGTTTGGTAATAAACTCGTAAGTTGTTTTTGGGACAATCCCTTTAATTGATGTTAACTCACCATTCTTAATGGCCATCCGAACCGTTCGGGCCGAAATCACTTTTCCGGCTTCATCCTGATCTCGTTTAATAACTTTAACTTTGACTTCAGGCGGGAGAACCTTTTCTAAAATTTGATTATAGATTGAGGTCGTTTTGGAATTTGGCTCCGTTCCAAGAAACCGAACGTTAATGCCAAGATCTTTGGCAATCCAATCTTTAAAGATTAATGCATCAATGGTTGTCTGATACCGCACCTTATCTGCTTGCGCACCCAAAAAATACGAAGGAAAAGTGGCATAACTTACTAAGTAATCGCCACCCGGAACAACCATCACATTCTTTAAGTCAGAAACGCCCTCTTGAACAAGTTTTAATCGTTCTTGTGACGTAAACAGTGATTTATCAGTACTTACAACAAATACGTAAACGTTATCACTAACTTCTGACGCTTTTTCAACCAAATATCTATGACCATCGGTAAAAGGATTAGCATTCATGACAATCCCGGCATTATTATCAGCTTTATTAACTTTAGGCAGACTTTTAAGATAATCAGTAATACTATAATCACCGGTCTCTAAAAAGGCCGCATCATCACTTTGAACGAGTTCCTTAAACCCAACGTGTTCGAAACTTTCCGCATACATTGGCTTTGTAAAGACAAAGACATGAAAGACTCCACGTTGTCCCAAACTTGTTAAAAGATTCGAAATTACCTTGTTAAAATAAACCCCATTTTCAGTGTACTTATGACAAACACCAATGTACTTCAAAATGTTTCCAGAATATGAACCAGTACCAACTAATTTATTCCCATCAAAAAGTCCAACGGTATAATCTAAGGGATCAACCTCATCACCAGAAAAATTGGCGATGCCAAGTGATTTCAAAAAATCTCTCCACTGATTAAATTGGTCAGGAACCTCTAAATTAATTTCTCTAGTCTCAATATTCATATCCTCAATAATCTCCCGTTTCTACTAACCCATGATTAACATAATAATCGGAATTACGATGATAAAGAGGACTGAGGTAGATACAACCACGTTTGTAGCAAACTTAACGTCACCATGATAAGTTTGTGCCAAAATTGGCAGAACTGCAAGTGAAGGCGTAGCAGCTTGAACAATCAAAGTCTTGGAGAAGGTCGGAACCATTGATGCTCCGAGCTTGAACCCAACAAAAATAATTGCAGCCATGACTAATGGTGAAATCACGAAACGGCCTGCTAAAGTCAAAATGACATCTTTATCAAAATGCATGTTTCTAAGACCAAATGATCTCAACATAATTCCAATATAGATTAATGCAAGTGGAGTAACCAGTGCCCCCAAATCAGTTAAGGTTGTTTGGACAAAATTAACCAATAAATGTTCCTGAAGCCATGGAATATACAAAAATGGAATGGCAACAATGAATCCCCATAATGGAGCCGGAATCAAATGGTGCCAATCAAATTTAGCTTTGGAACCATCTTTAGCTGTTGGATCGTCTGCAGCAATTACCCAAACACCTAAAGTCCAAATAATGATCGTATTTACAATATAGTAAACAAGTAAATAAGGGACTGATATCTCACCAAATAAGGCAACGTTTAAGGGCATTCCAATAAAAACGGTATTAGCACCGTTAATACCGGTCATCATCAGTCCTCTTCGACCCTTTTTAACTCTAAATAACTTAACTTCAATCCATGAAATAACGTAGCCTAAAAGGATAGCAAGGACAACATAGATTAATCCAGTTGACAAATTAGCTAGTTGTTCTGGATGAAAATATTTAAGCATCGCCACAAAAATAGAACATGGCAAAGCAACTTTCATAATAATCTTTGAGATTGAACCGGAAAATGATTCTTTAAACCACCCGAGTCCTTGTGTTACATAACCAACTGCAATCATAATTACAATCGCTAGCACACTCTGGATTGATGTAATAAATATTGCCATAATTGCACCTCTTATCCTTTTTCACTATATTTTATAATTGAATTTGTGACTGTTTTAACAACATTTTCATCAAAAACCCCAGGGACAATTTTATCTGGAGTAGGATCAGGAATCATGCTGGCTAACGCGTCAGCAACGACTTCCTCAATTTGGTATGTAACCTTTTTGATTCCACTCTTTAAAAGTCCTTTGAACAGACCTGGGAAAACCAAAATATTATTAACTTGGTTTGGATACTTACTAGATCCAGTCGCAATCACTTTAGCACCACCAGCTTTAGCGTCTTGTGGAAGAATTTCCGGAACTGGATTAGCAAGCGCAAAGACGATCGGATCCTTTGCCATTCTTTTAACTTGACTAGTGCTTAAAACATTAGCATCTGACAGACCGATAAAAACATCCTGATCATCAATTACATCATCCAGAGTTTGTCCTTCTTTTCCGTTCAAGGATTGGGCAAGTCCAGTTTGATATGAGTTATAGTTCTCACTATCTGGCTTAACCACGCCATCGATATCAACCAAAGTAATATTTTTAATGCCAACATGCTCCAACAACGAGGCAGTAGCGACACCAGATGCTCCAACCCCATTGACGACGATCTTTAAATCTTTCAACTCTTTACCAACTACTTTACTAGCGTTGATTAATCCGGCCAAAACTACAATAGCAGTTCCCTCTTGGTCGTCATGATAGACCGGAATATCTAATGTTTTACTCAAGATATCCTCTAACTCAAAGCATTTTGGTGCCGCAATGTCCTCCAAATGGATCCCAGCAAAGGTATCTTGAATACTTTTAATGTGAGTGGCCATTTTATTGGCATCTTCTTGCTCAATGGCAACTGGTAACGCATTAACATTTGCCAAGTCTTTATATAACAAAGCCTTCCCTTCAACAACCGGAAGCCCTGCAGCCGGTCCGATGTTACCTAATCCTAGAACTGCTGAACCATCAGTAACAACAGCAAGCAACTTTCCACTCATTGTGTACTTGTCCTTTAAACTAGGGTCTTTTTCAATGGCCTTGGAAATCTTAGCAACACCAGGTGTGTAAGCTTCACTAAGTTCTTCACGGTTTTTTACAGGAAATTCTGATTCCATTTCTAGCATTCCCGTGTGCTTTTCATGAATGGAATAAATATTATCAGCCACGTAAACCCCTCCAATTGTTTTTATTTTCACGCAGACACGATTGCTCATATCCGCTTACATTGTGATTATATTAACCAAAGTGCGTAAAGTCAACCAAGTTAACACTCTTTAACAAACCCAAATAAAAAACGACCTCATTAAAGTGAGACCGCTATTAAAGGGTTAAGTCTAATAATTCACACGATGATATTTCTTACCATTGTGATTTATTATATTATTTTCACAAACTTCAACAAAATATCGTTAAACACATCTGGCTGTTCAGCCATAA
Source organism: Fructilactobacillus sp. X3R2C1 (assembly GCF_059901235.1). NCBI lineage: Bacteria > Bacillati > Bacillota > Bacilli > Lactobacillales > Lactobacillaceae > Fructilactobacillus > Fructilactobacillus sp. X3R2C1. Next base: position 82,284 of record NZ_JBWXVA010000002.1, on the reverse strand, counting down.
TAATATGCCCCGCATCTTCAACAATCTGATAATGACCATTATGAGCCATCCCAGCTGCAACTTTTGCAAAGTGATAATCAAAAAATGGTGATTTTCTTCCCGCTATAATCATCAATGGAACCTTCAAATCACTCAAAATGTCACGCCAATCTTGAAAAGCATGATCCACTAACAACGAATAGTTTAAGTCGGCGTCATATGGATACTTCTGTTTTAACGATTGAATCTTACTATATAAAAGATCATTAATTTTACTATAAGTCGAACGTCCAAATGGCTGCTTCAAAAATTCAGGAAAATTACTCCAGTCTAAAGCCTTAAATCCGTATGGCCATGACCGATCCGCAATCATCTTAGGACTCTGATCAACGTCTACAATGGCCTTAATTCCCTTATCAGTAAACAAAGAAACGTACGCAAACATGGTTGCTGCTCCCATTGAATTCCCAAGCAAGATTGGTTCTTTTAATTTTAGTTTATTCTGAATCTCATATAAATCCATCGCATGGCGCGACATTCGTTCATCCTTACTAGTACGCTCAGACATCCCCTGATTTCTAGCATCCACGTTAATAACCCTAAAACCGCTTTCGACTAATTTTTGGACAGTAAGGGTCCAAATCTCTTTATAGCCCCCAATTCCGGTAAGAATCATCACGGGTTGATTGCTTTTATTTCCCTCATCATCATAGTCTAATTCCACATTATCAGAAGTATAAAATTTCATTATTGCTTCACCATTTTCTTTAAGATTTATTTTATATGTTAGCACTTCTCTTACTACTAGATTCATACCAATACCAAAAATTAATTGGTAGTATAATAACTACGAAAGAAGGGATGATATGAAACGGATTACTTTAACATTTCCAGCACCTGGAAATTCAGATACTAAAACCATTAAAGTTAACGATGACAATCAGTACGTCATGAAATTAACTACCTTAGATAATCTGGCTCCAGATGGCCATTCACTTGAAATTGAATTTCTTCCTAAGACCAGTGAAGATTTTCCAGAACGAGGTACTACCATTTATCTAAATGGTTTTGATAAAACGTTCAAATTGTCAAATGGTGATATTCTAGTAGCAAAAAGTATGTAATAAAAAGGGTCTGTTGATTAAGTCAACGGACCCTTTGGTTTTATTTGTGATCTAACTTATCTTGTGCTTTTTGAGCTGCGACGTTCATGATATTCCATGGACGGTCAAAACCTGGTTGGAAGAAGAAGTCAGCATATGCCAAGTCATCAACGGTCATGTGTTGTTGAATTGCTAATGAAATGGTATTGATATTAGCAGTTACATCTCGTTTCGACATGATTTGAGCACCCTCAACTTCACGAGTCTTGGGATCAAAAGTTAACTTGAAGTAGACTTCTGCATTCAACTTATCATCATGAACAAACGGAGGAACCGCAGTGTCAACAACAAAGACAGATTCAACGTCAACGCCAGCTTTTTCAGCAGTAACGTCCTTAAATCCAGTTGAGGCAAACTTGTAATCAAAAACATGAAGTGCTGATGAACCAGAAACTTCAGTAGTCTTACGCTTCTCATCGTTCAGGTTCATGGCAGCTGAGCGACCTTGACGTCTAGCGTTAGAAGCTAAAGCAATGATTTGCTTCTTGCCAGTGGGTGCGAAAGTAACCTCGGTAGAATCACCAACGGCAAAAATATCAGGTTGATTGGTTCTTTGATATTCATCGGTCTTGATCATGCCCTTTTCGTCAAGATCAACTTTACCCTTAAGCCAATCGGTAGCAGGACGAATTCCGGCAGTTTCAATCACTAGATCAGCATCCCATTGGTCACCATTAGTTGAAATAACTGAAGAAACGTTTTCATCATCATCACCAACGTATTCTTTAACACTTTGGTTCAATGACAATTTTACGCCATTCTTTTTAAGCTCAGCTTCAAGAATTTTAGTAAACTCTGGATCCAAGTAAGTAGGAAGAATGGTTTTACCAGTATCAACCAAGGTAACGTGCTTGCCAGCTTTAGCGAATGATTCAGCTGCTTCAATCCCAATGTATCCACAACCAACAACCGTGACGTTGTTGATACCTGGAGTAACTTCAGCTTCCTTCAATTTAATGGCCCAATCACGTCCACGCATTGCGTAGATATTACCTAATTCCTTCCCTGGAACTGGAAGTTGGAATGGATTAGCACCAACACTTAAAATTAATTTATCATATTTTTCAGTGCTCTCTTTACCATCGTTAACGTTTAAAGCGGTTAATGTGTGAGCTTCAGGATCAATATCAGTGATTTCAGTATTAATGTGGACATTTACACCTAATTTTTCCATGCCTTCTGGAGTTGCATAACTTACAGAGTTAACATCTTTTACGACGTTTTGAAGATATAATTCAATTCCACAAGATAGAAAAGATACAAAGTCTCCCTTTTCGTACCATTCGATGTCAGCATCAGGAAAATCCTTTAAAACTCCTCTGACAGCTTCGAATCCACCATGAGATGATCCAATTACAGCTACTTTCATATCTGCTTCCTCCTTCAATTTTTAAATTGTCGTTCTCTATGAACATTTTTATAGTACCACGCAATTACCTAATGAGACTACAAAATGTTCAATATTTAATAAATTATTTGCACACAATTTGATTGAACTACCCATAAGTTAAGCAATTAATAACCGATAAGATAAGTTACTAATAGTATCCATAGTCATCATCTTTTGGTATCATGACGTATAAATTATTAAGGGATGAATTAAAATGAAAAAAATTTATTTTTTGTGTACGGGAAACTCGTGCCGAAGCCAAATGGCGGAAGGATTTGCCAAAAAATATTTCCCGCAAAACTGGCAAATAAAAAGTGCGGGAGTAAAAACTCATGGTTTAAATCCAGTTGCGGTTAAGGTGATGAAAGAACGTGGAATTGATATTTCTCACAACACATCCAAGCTAATTGATAAAAGTTATTTAGTTAAGTGTGATTTAATCGTTACGCTTTGCGGAGACGCTAAAGATAAGTGTCCAGTTACCCCACAATCGGTTGCAAAAATTCACTGGCCACTTAAAGATCCTGCACAATTTAAGGGATCCAAATCAGAAGTAATTGAAACTTTTAGAAACGTCCGCAATCAGATTGACCAATTAGTAAACCAATTGTCAGTTGATGAGACCAAATAAACTAATTACACGACAAAGACCTAGATCAACTACTGCAACTGATCTAGGCCTTATTAAATCTTACGATCACTACACATACTAATACTAATTACAAACGTGAAAACAAGTAGTATTAATACATTTAGTTTATCTTACTGCTCTTTTATCACATGGATAACAAATGAAGATTACGAAACTTTGATATCTAGGTACTTAAAAATTTGCTTTCTAATTCTTTGAGATTTAGGACTCATCTCACCATGAATTGCCCGATTTAATTCAACTGGTGAGACATCAACAATTTTTGACATATCAACTTGAGTCAAGTCCTTGTTAATTAAAGCAACTTTGATCTTTTTAAATACTCTTTGAGCATTACGTTCCAATTCAACGTTAGCCATTATTGATCCCTCCTTTCACAATTTATTAATTAAGTTATTGACTATGTCTATCCTTTGGAATAAAATGTAAATATGATGAAAATAATGGACTGTATTTAAACTATTTTCTTCGTGGGAACTAGTTTAGATACTTTTAACCATTGATATTATTCTGGACTGACTGATCAATTACTTAACTAAATTAATTATCAATCATATAAAATAAAATGTCAATGATTTTCTCTATTATTTGAAATAACTTTTTTAACCACCAATTTCAGAAAAGGAGAAACAATTTTGACAACAATTGAACGAATAAAGAGACTTTCAAGAATGCGTGGATGGTCACTTCAGTTAGTGGCCCAGAAGGCTGGGATTGGGATTAACAATATTTATACTTGGAACAAGAAAACTCCTAGTACAAAAAGCCTTGGAAAAGTCGCCAAAGTACTTGGAGTGTCGATCGATTACCTATTAGGAAATACTAATCAACTTAACTATCACAATGATAGTACAAGTGCTAAATCAAAAACTAATGAGACAATTGATCTTCCTCTCATTGGCAGCATTGCTTGCGGAAAACCAATCTTTGCTGAACAGAACGTTACCGCGTACTTTCCAACTTTAAAAGAAGGACTGCCAAGTGGTGAGAATTTCTGGTTAAAATGTGACGGAGACTCAATGGCTCCTACCATTCAAAACGGATCGTACGTTTTAATCCATTATCAACCAGAGGTGGAGAATGGTGAAATTGCCGCTGTCCTATTAAACGATAACGAAGAAGCTACTCTTAAAAGGATTAGTACTCAAAAAGACCAAACCGTCTTAGTTCCTGATAATAAGGAGTACCCACCGATTATCTTGAATAAAGATAATCCAGGCAAAATCATTGGAAAAGCAATCCGAATGCAATCTGAATTATAAAAGCTCAATAACACAAAAAGACTATCAAAACTTGTAATTTTGGTAGTCTTTTTGTTTTGTAATACTACTTATAAAGGCGAGTACAGGATTTGAACCTGCGCGCCGGCTATAAACCGGTTCGCCGGATTTCGAGTCCGGTGCATTACCACTCTGCCAACTCGCCAAAATTAACACCACTTAAGTATAATCATAAAAGAACCGATAATCAACTTGAGAAGTGTTTTTAATTTAAAACTTAATCATATTTAATCAGACTGAGAATATCATAGTCTTTAATCTTATCGCGACCCTTTAAGTCCATTAATTCGACAATAAAAGCCGTTCCAACTACTACTCCACCAAGATCTTTGACTAACTCAATGGTAGCTTCAATGGTACCACCTGTAGCTAGCAAATCATCAGTCACAAGAACTCTCTGACCTGGTTTAATCGCATCATCATGCAAATAAAGCGATGACTGACCGTATTCCAAGCCATATGTAGCTTTGACAGTTTTACCAGGTAACTTCCCTTTTTTTCTTGCAGGAGCAAATCCAATTCCAAGTTCATATGCAACGGGACATCCAACAATAAAGCCACGCGCTTCGGGACCAACAATCATATCAATGTTCTTACCCTTGGCATAGTTAACAATTTCGTCAGTAGCTTGACGATATGCTTCGCCACTTTCTAGTAATGGAGAAATATCTCGAAAAGTTACACCTGGCTCTGGAAAATTAGGATAACTTGCTACATAATCCTTTAAATTAAGGACCATAAAAAATACTTCCTTTCTTATTATCAGTTCCCAATCTTATTGATTATTTTCACCAAATCACTTGGGGAAACGTTAAAAAGAGCATCTTCTACTTTTAATTGCTCTTCTCGCAATTGGTATGTGGGAGAAGTTGACAAGCTTTGCTTGTTCGGATTACTGATACCATTCAAAATTCCATCCCGAATGGTGATAAATCCCAGTTCATTAAATACCTGCAACATGAAAACCAGAATATTGGTTGGAACCTGCAAATGGTTTGCAACCTCACCAACATTCTTTGAAATTTGCACATTTTTATTAGTTTCAACGAACTTAAATAGTTTAGCATACTGTGAACGTTCTGGCATCCCTAAATTTAAAATATGATTCTTTTTATATAAATACAATATAATTTCAGGATTTTGGAAATGATTAACAACGCCTTTTAATTCACCAAGTGTTTCAGGACAATCAACAAGATAAACTACCCCATTCGTAATATCTTTTTTAACATCCGAAGCAAGCATAGCTTTAGACTTCTTACCAACATATGATTTTAATTGTTGATACAAGTTACGATGAAAGAAAATATACGTTCCCGCATTTACAAACATTGACTTAGTTAAGGTAGTGGTCCGTTTGTCAATAACAACGGTTCCGTCAACTTTAAGATCATCAACCATCAACTGAAGATTAGTACGACCCTTCCACTCATTTTCATTCAAGGTCGCTGCTACGTTAATATTAGCTGACAATTTAGAAACTTCAGTAGCAACATCACCCATCCCAAAGTCAATTGCAGAAATCCGTGAATGATTGCCAACAGCTTGAAATTTAAGGTGATCATGGGCTTTCCCAATTGCCTGAATATTAGTTAAAGCAATCGGATCAACGTCAAATCGGGGGCATTCATTATCAGTCCCAAATGGACTCAAAGTTTGAATTTGTTGAAATAACTTTTGATCAATTTCATCTGGAGTAACTTTAAAATCAATTTTTAAAGTTGGCTTTTGTGATAAATCAACCTGCTGTTTTGCTGCTGACCGTTCAAACCGCTCAGCTAGTGTTTTTAAATTATCAGCTGGAACCGTTAATCCAACTGCCATCGCATGTCCACCAAATGCATCCATCAGATCACGTTCACTATCTAAGGCTTTAAAAAGATCAAATCCTTTGACACTTCTTCCGGATCCCTTGGCGATCTTATTTTGGTCATCAACACTGACAACAACCGTCGGCTTATGAAATTTATCTTTAACTCGACTAGCTGCAATACCTAAAACTCCAGTATGCCAATCCTTTCCCACAATTAAAAGGGTTTCTCTCTTCTTATTCTCAGGTGAATCAGCTTGAGCGATTGCCTCGTCCGTAATTGAACTAACCAGTAACTTCCTCTGATCATTTTTTTGCTCAGTCTTCTTAGCTAGTTCATTAGCTTGCTCGTCGTCAACCGTAGTAAGCAGATCAACGCCCATATTGGCGTCACCCATCCGTCCAAGTGCATTTAATCTAGGAGCAATGTTAAACCCAATGTCTTGTTCATCAACTTTTTCCAAATCAATTCCAGATCGTTTAATAAGGGCTTTTAATCCAGGTCGCACCGTCAAGTGAATGACATTTAATCCAAACTGAACGAGTGCCCGATTCTCTCCAGTTAATGATACTAAGTCAGCAACCGTCCCGATTGCGGCTAAATCTAGTTTATCTTGAGGAATTTCATCCATTAATGCCGTCGCCAACTTAAAAGCTACTCCAGCTCCAGAAAGATACTGAAACGGATATTTAGGATCGCCCAACTGAGCGTGAACGATTGCATAGGCGTTTGGCAACTTTTCTGGTAATTCGTGATGATCGGTAATAATCACATCACAACTCAATTTATTAGCTTCCTCAATTGCATCAAAGCCAGCAACTCCATTATCAACAGTAACAATTAACGAAGTTCCACTATCAATAATTTTTTGAAAGGCCTTCACATTTGGACCGTATCCATCTTTAAACCGATTAGGAATATAATAACGAACTTCCGCTCCCATCTCAACTAACGTTTCATATAAAATGGCGGTACTAGTAAGCCCGTCAGCATCATAATCCCCATAAACAGTAATTTGTTCACCGTTTTCAACTGCCAACTCAATCCGATCAACCGCTTTTTGCATATCATGCATTAAAAAGGGATCGTTTAAGTCACTAGTATCCGGGTTTAAGTAATGTTGAATCTTATCGACATTATCATAACCACGTTCAAACAGTAAGCTAACAACTAACGGTTCAAGTCCCAAATCATTAGCTAGTTGATTAACAGCATCTTGGTTAAGATTATTTTGTTTTAGTTCCCAATTATACTTTGAAGAAAGCAAATATGGATCCTCTTTTCACTATTTTTCGTTGTCCTTTTGCTGTTTATTAATTACATCTTCAACGTTTCGATTATCTTGATTAACCTTTTGTTTACTAATTGAATTCTTTAACTGCATCTTTAGAGAATCAATTTGTTTATTTAAATCATTAATTTGTCCCTTTAATCCATCAATGGTTTTCTGTGAATCACGATTTTCTTTTTTCCGTTTGGAACCATTTTTAAATGAACTGATCATTGACAATAAGAACATGATTAAAGCCCCAATTAGTAATGTCAATAATAAGACTAAGATTAACGGCATTTTAACCGTCGTAAAACCAAAATTAATCTCCGCACTTCCCATATTTAACAAAACAAAAATAGCGACAATCACAATCAAGACCATGCTTAAAATCATTGAAACTTGCTTTTTCATTGGGCATTCTCCTCTCCCTTATTAAAGGGAATATCAATAAAATCAAAATCTTTAACTACCTTGGTATTTGGAAAAACTTGTTGAGCCTGCCTCTGTAACTCATGAGCCATTTTAGCAGTATACCTTGCAGAAATGTGCGTTAATAGCAATCGTTTTACGTTGGCATCCCTGGCGGTATTAGCAGCCTGAATGTTCGTAGAATGATAGTAATTGTGAGCTAATTTTGCTTCGCCCTTTCCAAACGTACTTTCATGAACTAAAATGTCAGCATTTTGCGCTAAATTATTGATGGTATCAACTTTTCTCGTATCCCCTAAAATGGTAACAATTCTCCCCTTTTGGGAATTACCAATGTAGTCCTTGCCATTAATGACTCTCCCGTCACTAAGTTTAACCGTCTTACCTTCCTTAAGCTTTCCGTACAGCGGACCAGACGGAATATTATCCTCCTGCAATTTATCAACAAGCAGTTCACCCGGATGATCATGTTCAACAATTCGAAAACCCCAACTTTGAACTTGATGATCAAGCTTTTCCGCATAAACTGTAAACTTTTTACCGTCAAAAATCTTACCAGGCTGGTCCAGCTCTACGTATTTTATTTTATACCCTAACTTAGTCTGCGTCACTTGCAAACTAGTCTGAACGTAATTTTTGATTCCAAAGGGGCCATAAATGGTAACCGGATCATCTCCGCCTTGAAACGAACGACTTGATAATAATCCCGGAAGACCATAGATATGATCACCATGAAGGTGGGTAATAAAAATCTTATTAATTTTTCGCGGTTTTAACGTTGATCGCAAGATTTGTTGTTGAGTACCTTCCCCCGCATCAAACAACCACACGGAATTAATCTCATCCAACAATCTTAAAGCGACACTAGAAACGTTTCGAAACTTACCAGGAACTCCCGCACCAGTTCCAAAAAACTCTAATTGCATATCCTATCGTTCCTTTTTGACACTCAAATTTTTACACTCGTGAAGAATTACTATACAATTGTAGCATACCACATTAGCAATAATAAGCTGAATCTAGGTGATAACTTTGAGATTAAACGAATTTTACGTCTCATCTGAAGATTTAAATAATTCATATAAAATATACGTTGAAATTAATAAGGTTATTTTACCAGTTTTTGACATTGAATTTTCGCAAAATAAAATTTTATTAGTACCAAGCAAAAACAAACGGTCACTAACCTTGAATCAATTTAATACCCGGACAAGAGAACTTGATGATCATCTATCACTTTTTTGTAAAACAATTGAAACTCCAAAACTATTCGGTTATCGTTTAAAAAATGATGAGCTTATTTTTGGATAATAAAAGACGATACCACAAGTACCGTCTTTTATATTATTCAACATATGAAAAGGTAAAGTCCGAAATTGATACCAGATCGCCATTCTTAGCGCCGGCATCCCGTAGTGCTTGATCAACACCCATTCCACGTAATTTTCGAGCTAATCTTAACACACCTTGTTCATGTTCAGTATTGGCCATTTGAATTACTCGTTCAATCTGATGTCCAGACAGAACCCAAGTTCCATCTTCATCTTTTGTCAAAGTAAACGGCTTTTCATCCTCATCGGGACGGTAAATGACTTCCTTAGAATCATTAAGCTCGTTAGCACCCACAATTGGAAACTTTGGTGCCTTATCAAGTTCACTACTCGTTTCTCGAATGAGATCATTAAGCCCTGAATGAGTAATGGAAGAAATGGGAATAATTTTGCCATTAACGTGGTCATTATGTTCAGCTAATTCACGTTTAAACAACTTAAGATTTTCAGCCGAATCCGGCATATCCATTTTAGAAGCAATGATGATTTGGGGACGTTTCAAAAGACTTTTATCAAAATTAGCCAGTTCATGATTGATTTTTTCATAGTCATCATACGGATCACGTCCCTCAACTCCACTCATATCAACAACATGAAGGATAACTCGAGTTCTTTGAATGTGTCTTAAAAATTCAAAACCTAATCCCACACCCTTGGAAGCTCCCTCAATCAGTCCAGGCAAATCAGCAATCACAAAGTCACTTCCATCATGATTTCGTACAATCCCCAGATTAGGAACAATGGTCGTAAAGTGGTATTGAGCTACTTTTGGTTTTGATGAAGTAATTGCACTTAATAACGTGGATTTACCAGCCGATGGAAAACCGACTAAACCAACATCAGCTAATAACCTTAACTGAAGTTCGATCTCCATTTCTTGACCTGGTTCCCCATTTTCAGCAATTTCTGGCGCAGAATTTTTAGGGGTGGCAAAATGAACGTTTCCTCTTCCTCCACGACCACCCTTTACAACTACAACTTCATCGTTTGCTTTAGTCAAATCCGCAATTGGCTTGCCGGTCTCTGAGTTATAAATCGTGGTGCCATCGGGGACATGTACTACCAAATCCGGTGCACTTGCACCCGTCATCTTTTTGTTAGCACCATTCCCACCATTTTTGGCTTTAAATTGTTTTTTATACTTAAAATCCATTAAAGTTGACATTCCAGTATCAACTTTGAAAACAACGTTACCACCATGGCCACCATCACCACCAGAAGGTCCACCATTTGGTACATATTTTTCCCGACGAAATCCGACCATTCCGTCTCCACCTTTACCAGCCTTAACTTTAAATTTTACTTGATCTACAAACATAATTTCTCCATTTTCATATTAGTTTTTCATCATCTTGGCCACTGGTGCAACGTTCTCAAAGGTCAATTTTACCGTCTGAGCAACTTTCTTTGAAATACCGACTGCTTGAATGTCTTCGACACTAGCATCTGCAATGTTTTTGGTGGAACCGAATTTTCGCAAAAGTTTATTTCTAGTTTTGGGTCCCACTCCTCTAATACTATCTAATCTAGAAGTCATCGAATTCTTATTATGGAGTTGATGATGATAGTTAATTGCAAAGCGATGCACTTCGTCTTGAACCCTTTGAACTAGATAAAAGGCCTGGCTTTTCGGATTTAAATTAACGTGATGATCATTACTTCCGTAAAGCAAATCAGCCGTCTTATGTTTCTCATTTTTCACCATTCCAGCTACTGGAATGTGCAGATTAAGTTCATTTTCCAAAACATCAGTAACGGCATTCATCTGAATCTCGCCTCCGTCCATTAGGATTAAATCTGGCATTTCAGCGTGCTCCTTTAATAAACGTGTGTAGCGCCTTCTAATCACTTCGCGCGTGCTGGCTGCTTCATCGGCATGATCAACGGTTCTTAACTTATATTTTCGGTACTTCTTTTTATTCGGTTTCCCATCTTCAAATACTACCATAGCAGAAACCAAATCAGCACCTGAAATATGAGAATGATCAAAAGCTTCGATTCGTCCGAGATGACCAATTCCTAAAGCATCACCCAACTCATCCATTGCTCCGGTAGTCTTTTTGCGATCCATTTCCATTAACTTAAACTGTTCGTTTAAAACCAATCGCGCATTATGCTCTGCCATGTCCAAAAGGGCTTTCTTTTGGCCACGTTGAGGGGTTCTAACTGGCACTCCGATCATCTTCGAAAGAACATCATGGTCGATTGAGTTAGGTACCAAAATTTCTTTGGGTGGAATCCGATCAGAATCGTTATAAAATTGAACGATATAGCTAGTCATCTCTTCATTGGCGGTACTGATAATCGGAAACAATTTTTTCTCACGTTTCATTAAACGTGCCTGCCGAATAAAGAAAACTTGTACAGAAAGCCATCCCTTATCAGCATAAAAATTAAACACATCTCGTGGGGTATTATCATGTGAAATGATTTTTTGTTTCTCAACGGTCGCATCAATGTAATGCAGTTGATCGCGCAATTCAGCTGCCCGCTCATACTCCATGTTATTTGATGCCGTATTCATTCGTTTAGTCAGTAGTTGTCTAGCAGGTCCCACACTACCGTTTAAAAATGACTTGATTTTCTTGATTTGAGCATCGTACTCTGACTTAGGTACTTTCTTAAAGCAAGCCCCCAAGCACTGTCCCATGTGGTAGTACAAACAAGCTCGTTTTTGATACCCATTACAACGTCTGAGTGGATACATCTTTTGTAAGAAATTCAAGGTTTCATCTGCAGCATAGACGTTTGGATATGGTCCAAAATAATATCCACCATCATTTTTAACGGTATTAGTAATCAACATTCGGGGATCACGTTCATTAGTAATTTTAATGTAAGGATACCCACTGTGTCCTTGCTTTAAACGAACGTTATAATAAGGCCGATGCTTCTGAATCAAAGTGATTTCAAGTAAAAATGCTTCTTTGTCATTTGAAGTAATGATTGTCTCAAAATCAGCAATGTTTCGCACTAATTTGGCTCGTCTCCCATACTGAGTACTCTTGAAATAAGAGCGAACTCGATTCTTTAGGTTTTTTGCCTTACCAATATAAATAATTTTGCCATCTTTATCTTTCATAATGTAACAACCGGGTTGATCCGGAAGTAACGTTAACTTTCGTTCAATTAAATCAGATGCCATAAACTCCCTCCTTTCCGATAAATACTACTGTTACAATTATAATGAATTAGTTACAGTTTGTATAACAAACTGACATGAAATGATTTTTTTGCTATGATGAGTTTAAAGGAGCGATCGATATGGGACTAAAAATTAGAAGAAATGAAGATCTTGATGCCATGTTCAGTAAATTCGCTAAAGAGAATCCGAAAGATCCTAACCGTACCAAGTTTTTGAATCATAAAAACAAAGAAGACCAGCGCGAATCAAAAAAGAATAAAATATTAGATCAAGACAAAACCAAATAAACACAAAATCAGCTGTTCTCACAGCTGATTTTTTATTACTTAATTTGTTGCTCAATCCAGTTCCAAATTTGATCTGCTCCGACCTTGGTTTTAGCAGAGAACATTATCAGCGGTTCATCTGCTTCAAGCTCCAGCCCTTTTCGCAACGTCTGTTCTTGTTTCTTGATCTTACTTTTAGGAATTTTATCAACCTTAGTCGCTACATAAAGCACGGGAATTCCATAATACTCTAACCAATCACGCATCTGAATATCGTACTCACTCGGGGCGTGTCTACCATCAATTAAATTGATCACTCCCCGGAGCTGTTCACGTTGCGTTAGATAAGTCTCAATCATTTGAGCCCATTTTTCCCGTTCTGTTTTAGAAACCTTCGCATAGCCATATCCTGGAACGTCAACAAAATAGAGTTCATCGTTAACGCGATAAAAATTCAAAGTTTGAGTTTTTCCCGGTTGGCCAGACGTATGAGCGTAATCCTTCCGGTTAATCAACACATTCGTTAGTGAAGACTTGCCAACGTTAGATCGACCCAAAAAGCCAATTTCTGGATATCCAGTAGTGGGATACTGTTTGGGATCAACTGCACTCATTACAAGTTCAACATCATTTACGTCCATTATTATCTCCGTTTAATTACTTTGTTTCGCTTTTTAAGACCATCTTTGGTTCTTTACCACTATTTACTGAATCTGGGGTAACAATCACTTCTTTAACGTCATCACGACTTGGAAGTGAATACATAATATCTCTCATCACACTTTCAATCATAGAACGAAGACCACGAGCACCCGTATTTCTAGCAATGGCTTTTTTTGCCATGGCCTTAAGTGCAGCGTCTTCAAATTTAAGTTGGACACCCTCGAGTGATAAAAGCTTTTGGTATTGTTTTACTAACGCATTTTTAGGTTGAGTCAGAATTTTGACCAGATCATTTTCACTTAACTTATTCAAAGCGGTCAAAATTGGAAGACGACCGATAAACTCTGGAATTAATCCAAAATTCATCAGGTCTTCAGGAATTACTTTTTGCATAATATCTTCATCAGCAACGTCTTGGGTCTCATGATTATCAACCCCAAAACCAATTGTCTTATCACCTAAGCGTCGTCTAACAATATCTTGAATTCCATCAAAAGCCCCACCAACAATAAACAGAATATTCTTCGTATTAATCTTAATAAACTCTTGGCTCGGGTTCTTTCTACCACCCTTTGGTGGAACATTAGCGGTAGTTCCCTCTAAAATCTTTAACAGAGCTTGTTGGACACCTTCACCAGATACATCTCTTGTGATTGAAACATTTTCGGCTTTTTTAGCAATTTTATCAATCTCGTCAATATAAATGATTCCCTTTTCAGCCCGATCAACGTCATAGTCAGCGTTCTGTAAGAGTTTCAAAAGAATATTTTCAACATCTTCTCCAACATATCCAGCTTCAGTCAACGTCGTAGCGTCAGCAATTGCAAAGGGAACGTTTAAAATTTTAGCAAGTGTTTGGGCCAGATAAGTCTTCCCCGATCCAGTTGGTCCAATCATCGCAATATTACTTTTCTGAATCTGAGCATCATCATAAGCATGTCGTTCTTGGTTACCATCTTCACTTTCATCATTATCTTCAGAATCATTCAAAGCCTTAATTCTCATATAATGATTAAAGACAGCCACCGCTAGCGTTTTTTTGGCTTCATCTTGACCAATCACATACTCATCAAGTTTTTTAACAATTTCACTTGGGGTAAGCACATTGATGTCTTCAGCATTGGTCTTGTTTAATTCATCACTCATGATCTGTTCACACAAATCGATACATTCATTACAAATATATACACCGGGTCCAGCAACAATTTTTTTTACTTGGTCCTGTGACTTTCCACAAAAGGAGCAAGTAATGGTCTCATTTTGATTTGAATCATCATACATGGTATCTCTCCTTTTTGTTAATTCGTTGTTAATTCGTCTCGTTGCCTGCAATTTGAAACTATACCATACTAATAGAACCTTTTAAAATAATTTGCTCTACAAAAAAAGACCCGCTCTAACAAGCGGATCCCATCTTGTATAAATTATTTCTTATTTTCTTTACTGGAATCCTTCTTTTCAGAAGCCTTCTTGGTAGTTGATTTTGGTTCTTCTTTAGCACTGTCAACCACAATGTCAACGGCTTTTTGAATACCAATATCATGTTTTAACATGTCATCAGATAATGCATTACGAACGGCTGTTTCTTCCATTCCGTATTGTTTAGCGAGGTTGCTAACTTCTTTTTGAATGTCTTCTTCACTAGGATCAATCTTTTCAGCTTTAACAATTGCTTCTAAGACCAAATTAGTTTTAACTCGACGATCTGCACCATCAGCAAATTGCTTCTTTAAGTCCTCTGGCTTAGTACCAGTGAGTTTGTAGTACATTTCAGCGTTAATACCCTGCTGCTGCATTCCAGCTAAGTACTGATCCATCTGACGTTGAACGTCATCATTAATCATAACTTCTGGAATATCTTTAACAGTAGCATTATCTACTGCTTCACTAATAGCCGTATTTTCCTTGGCATCATGAGCGGCTGATTCTTTTTGTTCCTTAAGTTCTTTTTTAACTTTGTCTTCCAATTCAGAAAGAGTATCAACATCTTCATCAACATCTTTAGCAAAGTCATCATCAAGCTTAGGAAGTTGTTTCTCTTTAACTTCATGGAGTTTAACCTTAAAGGTAGCTTCTTTGCCAGCTAGTGACTTTTCTTGATAATCCTTAGGGAAGGTAACTTTTACTTCGACATCATCGCCAGCCTTTTTTCCAATCAATTGATCTTCAAATCCTGGAATGAATGATCCTGAACCAAGTTCAAGAGAATAGTTATTTGCTTTTCCACCTTCAAAAGGCTTGCCATCAACAAATCCCTCAAAATCAATGGTAACAGTGTCACCTTTTTTGGCAGGACGATCAACTAGAACAAGTTCAGCTTGAGATTGACGCATTTTATCAATCTTAGCATCAACGTCTTTCTTGTAAACTCGAGTGCTTTCCTTTGGAACGCTTAGTCCTTTGTATTGACCAAGTTTAACGTCAGGTTTAACGCTAACAGTAGCCTTTAAGACCCAAGGCTTCCCTTTTTCAATTGAATCAACACTAACGTCCGGTTGACCAACGGGTTCAATGCCAGCGTCTTTAATTGCTTCACTGTAAGCATCTGGTAATAACAAATTCAAAGCATCTTGGTATAAAGCTTCTTCACCATACATTTGGTTAAATACTTGTCTTGAAACTTTGCCCTTACGGAATCCAGGAACTTTAATATTTTTCTTATTCTTTTTGAAAGCTCGATCTAATCCTTCTTTAATCTTATCAAGACCAATTTCAAAGGTTAATTCCCCATCATTGGTACCTTTTTTCTTCCAATCTGCCATAACATTTCCTCCAACATGAAAAATATTTACACATTTTTCCAAGTAATAGTATTCAAATAATATTCTAACTTAAGCGTCCTCAAAAGTAAACAGCGACGCTAAAACGGCCATAGCAATAAAAAAAGAGATTGAAGACAATGTCTTCAATCTCTAAATAAAAATACTAATTAATCATCGATTTCGGTAACAACACCGGCACCAACGGTATGTCCACCTTCACGAATAGTGAACTTAGTACCCTTTTCAATGGCAACTGGCTTAGTTAAGTCAACGTGGAAAGTAACGTTGTCTCCAGGCATTACCATTTCAGTTCCCTTGTCTAATTCGATAACACCAGTAACATCAGTGGTGTGGAAGTAGAATTGAGGACGATAGTTTGAGAAGAATGGAGTATGACGTCCACCTTCTTCTTTGGTTAAGATATAAACTTGACCAGTGAACTTCTTGTGGGTTTGAATTGAACCAGGTGCTGCAAGAACTTGTCCACGAACAACTTGGTCACGATCAATACCACGAAGTAATGCACCGATGTTGTCACCGGCTTCACCCTTGTCAAGAGTCTTTCTGAACATTTCAAGACCAGTAACAGTAGTCTTCAATGTGTCAGGAACTAAACCAACAATTTCAACTTCGTCGCCGACTTTGATGCTACCACGGTCAATACGACCAGAAGCAACAGTTCCACGACCAGTGATGGTAAATACATCTTCAACAGGCATTAAGAATGGCTTGTCGTCATCACGTTCTGGAGTTGGGATGTATTCATCAACAACATCCATTAATTTCATGATGTTTTCTTCTTGTTCTTTGTCACCTTGAAGTGCTTTCAAAGCTGAACCACGAACAACCGGAACATCGTCACCATTGTAACCATATTCTGAAAGCAACTCACGAATTTCCATTTCAACTAAGTCGATCAACTCGTCGTCATCAACCATGTCAGTCTTGTTCAAGAAGACAACAATGTGGTCAACACCAACTTGTCTAGCAAGCAAAATGTGTTCACGAGTTTGTGGCATAGGACCATCAGTTGCGGCAACAACAAGAATGGCACCATCCATTTGGGCAGCACCAGTGATCATGTTCTTAACGTAGTCAGCATGTCCTGGGGCGTCAATATGTGCATAATGACGCTTTTCAGTTTCGTATTCAACGTGGGCAGTATTAATAGTAATACCACGTTCCTTTTCTTCTGGTGCAGCATCGATATCAGCAAAGTCTTCAGCCTTAGCCAAGCCTTTTTCTGATAATACTTTAGTGATTGCTGCAGTTAAAGTAGTCTTCCCGTGGTCAATATGGCCGATAGTACCAATATTAACGTGGGGCTTTGTTCTTTCATAATGTTCTTTTGCCATTTATGAAACCCTCCTGTCATTTTCGTAAGATAAACATCAGCAAAACGCCAACGTCTCTTTATTATTAATTATACTACATTTCCCCTAAAAGGCAAAATTGTCACCTTTTTGGGAATTCACTTTCATATTATATCCACTGACAAATTATTTGTAAACCAGATATAGACAATTTCTTAAATTACTTTAGTAATAAATTCATGATTTTATCAATTTTCACTAACCAATGATCAATTGATTTCATTTTTTCATCATCCACTACCATATTCGGATTAATGATATGCCGATGAATAGCGGTTACCCATTCATCAGGTTCCTTAATCACATCATCAATAAACGGATACAAAATCTGAGCATCATATTCGGCCGCGTTAGAAATTTGCTGATAACGAATTGGATCATTTTGTCCATAGCGTTCCCTAATTTCCTTTTGCATTGCTTGATACGCACTAGAATCCAATTCATCAACAAGCTGTGATGGTGTTAAAGTATACGTTTTTCCATCCATCCAAATATATTTAACTGGTTTATCATACTTTAACTTAGCTAAATTATTAAGTAACTGATTTCTCCATACTGGATTGACGTCTGGATCTACTAGGTTAAACTGTGCACCCTTCAAATATTGCTTATACGGGAGTTCTTCAGCCTTTTCCATTATGTCGCGCTGCTTGATTCCCGTTTGTCCACCCATGTGCATAAAATGCTTCAAGTTAGCCCGGTTAGATTCAGCTTGCTCAGAGTCATTGATTCTCTCTAAAGATTCGATTTTGCTTTTGACATCATCCTTATCTAATACATCAATTGAATCAACAATTATTCGTAATGGGATAAACTTCCGGTTTTTTAAGTAAATATTTATTAATAATTTAACGTCATTTTCAACAAAATAATTAAAGTTATCTTCTAATAATCGATATGATTCAACGTACTTTTTTTCATTAAAGAGCGAGTGTCCCAACAAATCAATCACATTGTAATCGTCAACTTCATCATACAAAGCCAACAATTCCTGTGAACTTTTCTGATAATGTTTTTGCCTAAAGTCTGTTTGTGCTTTTTTTAATCTTGCCTTTTGATGATCATTCAATCTATTATCCTCACATAAGAAAACAAAAAAATTGAGCCGGGGCTCAACTTCTTTAGTCTTCTTGATCGTTTTTATTGTTAGCTTTTTTTCTTCTATGGTGTTGATTGACTTCCATAATAACTGGAAGAATCACTGGTCTTCTCCCAGTCTTTTTGTATAGAAATTGTCCAAGGTCTTCTCTAACATCCTGTTTTAAATGACCCCAGTCAAACTCCTTGTTATTAAGGTTATTCTGGACTGCTTCAGATACAATATCAGCTGCTTCTTTAAGCAAGGATTTATCAGAATTAACGTAAACAAATCCCCGAGCCATGATTTTGGGCTCTGAAATAATTTTTTTCTTCTTACGGTCGATAGTAACAACTGCCACGAAGACACCATCTTCCGATAACACTTTTCGATCTCGTAATACAATGTTTCCAATGTCTCCGACACCAATCCCATCAATCATGGTGTCAGAAGCTGGGACAGCTTCTGACAAAAACATGTTTTCACCATCAAACTCAATTACATCACCTTTAGCGGGTAAAATAACGTGTGATGGTTTCATCCCAACTTCCTCAGCTAGCTCTTTTTGTGCTTCCATTAATCGATACTCACCTTGGATTGGAATTAAGTAATCAGGATGAATTAAATTAAGGAGCAGTTGAAGATCATGCTTGCTGGCATCCCCTGAAATATTCTTTTCATCAGCAATGCTCATGACCTCTCCACCAGCTTTATAGATCATATCGCGAGTCTTAGCCCATGGAGTGTCCATTGCACGGGATGGACTGGTAGCAATCAAGACCAGGTCACCTGGCTGAATATCAACGTCTCTGTCTCGGTTATCGGCCATTCTTTGAAGTGATTCCATTGGTTCACCGTTCTTACCGGTTTGTAGAATCAAAACTTCATGCGGATTCATTTGCTCTAACTCTTTTGCAGATTCAATAAACAAATCGTCAGAAGGTAACGTTAACTTGCCAAGTTTCAACGCAGTATCAATAACCTCTTCTAGACCCTTGCTGGTTAGATAAACTCTCCTACCTGACTTAGACGCAGCATTTAATACTTCTTGAATTCTTAAAATATTATTAGCAAGACAGGCAACGATCACACGACCTTTCTGATAGTGAAAGGTTTCATAGAGATAGTCTCTGATCTCTTTCTCGTCAGTACTCTCTTCCGGATTGTCAGCATTTCTTGAGTCACTTAAAAGTGCCAACACGTGTTCTTTACCAATATCAGTAAGAGCTGAATAATCCGTTTTGTACCCGTCAGCAGCAGTCTGATCAAATTTAAAATCACCAGTATAAACAATGTTTCCGAGTTCAGTACTAATCACGATCCCAACTGAGTCAGGAATTGAATGAGTGGTATCAAAGAAACTAACCGTGCCATCCTCAAATACAATTTCGCTTTTACTATTAATGACGTGAAAATCATTAAATTTCTTAGTCTTCTTATTATCGGCAACCGCCAACTTTGCCAAACCAATCGTTAACTCCGTTCCAAACACGGGAACGTTAAATTCACTTAAAAAATATGGAAGTGCACCAATTGCATCTGCGTGACCGTGGGTAAGAAAGACCCCGACAATTTTATCGGCGTTATCCCTTAAATACGAAAAATCTGGGATTACAAAATCAATTCCTAACATTTCGTTTTGAGGGTATTTTAGTCCACAATCCAAAATAAAAATACTATTATCATTAATTTCAATAGCATAAAGATCCTTGCCATTTTCTCTCACTCCACCCAGTGGAATGATTTTGATGTTCTTTTTCATAATTACTTGTTCCTCTCAAAAAATTACTTACGATTAAAATTAACTATTTTATGCGAAGCTTGGCCTCTAAGCGCTCATGATATCTGTTAACAGTGTAACATATTTATATTAAGCACTAAATTATTTATGTATAAAAAAAGAGCGGAAAAAATCCGCCCTATTAAAATCAAGATTAACGACGTAATCCTAATTCCTTGATTAATTTACGATAACTTTGTACATCATTGTTACGTAAGTAAGCAAGAAGATTTCTTCTGTGACCGATCTTCTTCATAAGTCCACGTTGTGAATGAAAATCCTTTTTGTGGGTCTTCATGTGTCCATTAATTTCATTAATATCAGCAGTCAGTACAGCAATTTGTACTTCTGTCGAGCCCGTGTCACCATCGTGTTGAGCAAACTTTTTAATAATATCGTTCTTTTGTTCTTTAGTTAAAGCCATTATTACATTCCACCTTTCTAATCTAATCCCTCAATCTGAGTAATACGTCAGTGACTCGCAAAACTAAGATTAAGTTACTTATTTAATATAACCTAAAAGAAAGCGTTATTCAAGTTATCATTAAAAAATTAGTCTTGTTTTTAGTGCTATTGCAATTAATCAATGGATTTTGTATAATTAGGAACGTCAAAAGATGTGAATAATTGAATTTATTTCACAAGGTGGAGGTGAACTTAATGCCAGTAATTAAATCTGCTATCGAACGTATGCGAACTAACGAAGAAGCTAGAAAGAAAAACGCATCTCAAAAGAACGAAATGAGAAGTGCAATCAAAAAATTCGAAAAAGCTGAAGCTTCTGGTGCCGATGATTTAGATAGTGTATACCGCAGTGCTGTTGCAGCAATTGACCATGCAAAATCTAAGGGTCTTATCAAAGCTAATAACGCTAATCGTAAGAAGTCTCATTTAGCAAATAAACTTGCTAAAAACGACAACTAAAAAAGAATCCGATTAATCGGATTCTTTTTTTATACTCTGATTTAGTTTAACGGCAAACATTTCAAACAACAATTCTGGATCAATACTCGTACTTTTCAGTTGCTCTTCAATTTCTACCAAACTAATATATGCATCTCGTAGATATTCTCTAGGATACTTGCGATTGTTCCTGATTGCTAATTTTACTCGATACGGATGGACCCGTAAAGAACTTGCTAAATTCCCCTGACTATAGCCAAAATAATCTAAAATTTTAACTTGCAGTAATAATCTGAACTGACTAACTAAAATTGCATTGATTTGAATTGGCTCATGCTTCTGAGAAATTAAATCATGATAAAACTCGATTGCTTGCGTTGTTTTACCACTCATTAAATAATTAATTAAATCAAAAACGTTTTGATCCATCGATTTTGATACTAACGAATCGACCGCATCAAGCGTTATTTTTTTATCATTGATTTTGTATAAAAAGAGTTTATCTAATTCATTCATAACACTAGCCAAATTACCCGAAGTTCGAGAAAGAAGTTCTTCAAGTGCATTTCGATCGATCGAATATCCACTGTTCTTAATCTTACTTTGCACTAAGTGCTTAATTTCCCTTTCAGAAAACCGATTTAAGTCGATTACTTCCGCACGTTTTAAAAGCTCCTTACTAACCTTTTTTCTAGCATCTAACTTTTGGTATGGAGCAAAAAAAGCTAAAGTTGTTTCATCAGGAGCATTCTTCAAATAATTTATGAGTTCTTCTGAATGATGAACGGTTTTGCTTTTATTTTTTTCACCGGTTAAAAAATACGGATTCTTAATGAAGACTAGTCGTTTTTTCCCAAAAAAAGGAATTGACATCGCATCATTTAGTGCAACGGAAAGCGATGTTTCTTCCATATCGTAAGTAGCAAAATTCATTGTCCGTTCATCATTTGGGATCAGAGACTTTAGTTTCTTTTGAATTATATCGATCCAATAATCATCATTTCCAAGGATTAAATAAATTGATTTAGGATCACTATCAATCTGATTAACTTGTTCTACGACACTCAACGACGTGCCACCTTCCACTTTGTTTCAAATTTTCCAACTTTGTTATTATTTTTGAATTTATATCTAATCATACCATTCTTTTTGGTACTGATAATTGCAACATGTTGTTGGTTCATTGTATCAATAGTCTCCTGATTTGGATGATTATAACGATTATGACGACCCGCAGATATCAGAGCAACTTTAGGATTAATTGCCCTGATAAATCTAGGATCGGATGAAGTCCTACTTCCGTGATGACCTAGCTTGATCACATCAACTCGCAAATCAGGATATTTTTGGATAATCTTAAGTTCTTCCTCTCGGTTCAAATCACCCATAAAAATCCACTTCAAACCGCCAATTTTACCAAAAAGTACCATGGAATCTTGATTTTCACCAGACCCACTTTTCATCGGATGAACAACTTGAAATGGGGAATTTTTAATTCGATTTCCATCCTTGGCATCAAGCAACTGAAACTGTCCTTGATACGGTCTAATTCGCCTTAAAAAGCTTTGATTATTAGTCATCCCCCACGGAACATAAACCCGATCAACCTTCATTTTACTTAAGAAGGCCGGCAAATCACCAACATGATCAGCATCTTGATGACTTAAACAAACATTATCAAGTTTTGAAATCCCAATGCTTTTTAAATATTGGATTGAAGTATCATTGGCTTGATAAATTTTGGCCCGCTTCTGTTTGCCAAAGAAATTAGGCTTTCCGCCAGTGTCAATCAACGTAATCGAACGATTAAATGGCTCTCTAACAAGAAAACTATCCCCTTGACCAACATCAAATGCATCAACTTCTCCATTCATTGGAAAATGAATCATCACAAAACCAATGCTAAAAAATAACACTAAAAGAATCATTCGCTTCATAGTTACTTTTTCAATGAGTAGTAAAGAAATTATTACCATTAATAAAACGATCCATACGTTTAGTTTTCCGATCACCAAATTTCCTGGAAGCCTTGAAAGAAAATTTAAAAGCTGGTCAAATGTCTTTAAGGTTGTATCAATTAATGAAACAATCAAATCAAATTTTAAAAATGACAGCAAATATCCAATTAACACAATCGGAAATATAAAGGTTGAAAAGAAAGGGACAAATAACAGATTGGCAAACAAAGATAATGCATGCCATTCATACATATGATACAAAATAATCGGTAAACTAATTAAGTTAAGTAGGATAGTTTGTTTTAAAAACCCACAGTTTTTCGTCAGGATTAACCCAAGTGATAATAAATATGAAAGCTGACACCCAAACTGAAAAATAAACAATGGATTAATCAGCAAGTTGATCATCACCGCACTGGACCAGATATCTAAGGGAGATATGTCAAGATACACTTTATCTAGACCCAAGCGTTCTTCGGCCATTATAATTGCCCGAAGTAAACTAGCTCCTGCACCAGCAATTACAAAGTAAAATGGAAGAAAAATGATTAAGAATGAATTAACCTGCTCCCTTCTCAATCGCAAAGTCGTCATAATCCACGTAATCAAACCAATTAAATAATAAACGTGCATCCCCGAAATTGTGAATAAGTGGATGAGGCCCAAGCGTTGGACCCCGGTCAGTTCTTCTCTAAAATCACTACTCCGACTTCCATAAATGATACCCAAAACGTACATCCGTAGATGTTTAGGTAATTGATCACACGTTTTAATCATTTGAAACCTTAAGTCGTGAACCCGATCACCTAAACCTTGATTGCTACAAATCTGACGGTATTTAATTTGATCACATTTAATTTCACTCACAATTCCCTTAGCGCGATTAAAACTCTTGGAGTCAAATTGAGCAAAATTGGGTGGTGAATCAATCAAACTAAGTTGGCCATCAATAATAAATTCGCTCGTGTGATTAAGATGAAGCAAAGCATCTTTTTCACTCTTATTTTTTACAAACCCATAAATTAATACCCGCTGTTTTAGCCGGGGAATTTCTACAACTCCACTATACGTATCTCCATGAAGCTGTAATTCATCTGGATGGACCTTAGCTATCCAAGTCGAAGTCGTTTCTGTCTTAGGTATCACCCTAACTTGTCGGTTAATGTGATTTTGCCAAATTCCAAAAAATATCAGTGGAATTAGCAGTGAGATGACACTTTTTGAAAAGAAACGGGGAATTCTTAAAAGAAAGATACGAATCAACCATAAAATTAATAAAACAATTCCAATTACGTGATTTCCAAAAAATGCGAATGCACCAAGCACCCACAAAATGGATGTAAAAACCAAAAAATTCTTTTTAATTATTTATCGACGGATAAGAATGATTCAAACGGTAGATTATTAACATCATTTTGATTAACATCAACTTTTTCTAAAGAGACATGTTTCATGTCCAATAACTTTTTAGCATACTCACTGTTATGATAATTTCTTAAATACTTGATTTTAATGATCCCGGCCTGAAGTAACATCTTTGTACACTGCAAACAAGGCACATCAGTGACGTATAACTCAGCATTATCAGTTGACTCACCAAACTTAGCACATTGTAGAATGGCATTCATCTCGGCGTGGATTGTTCTTTGACAATGACCATCTACTAAATAACACCCTTCGTCAATACAATGGACATCTCCTGATACTGAACCGTTATATCCACAAGCAATTACTCGCTTATTTCGCACCAATACCGCACCGACAGATCGTCGATTGCATGTACTTCTGGACGCAACTAACATCGCTTGCAACATGAAATATTGGTCCCACGGAATCCTTTTCTTTTTCATAACTGTCATCACCTTCACTAGAATAGTTAAATCTAGTATACCAATATTTATCTATCACAGTTGCTTCAAACAGTAATCGAACTTTTCAAATTTGCAACGGTCTTATCACCAAATCCAGGAACGTTTTTCAAGTCCTCAGGCTTTTTAAATGGGCCACTTTGTTTCCGATAAGCAATTATTTTATCAGCCTTCTTATCACCAATCCCATTTAGCTGTTGAAGTTTAGCTTTATCTGCTTCATTAATATTAACCTTTCCGCTATCAGAA
Source organism: Fructilactobacillus sp. X3R2C1 (assembly GCF_059901235.1). Classification (NCBI taxonomy): domain Bacteria; kingdom Bacillati; phylum Bacillota; class Bacilli; order Lactobacillales; family Lactobacillaceae; genus Fructilactobacillus; species Fructilactobacillus sp. X3R2C1. Next base: position 56,931 of record NZ_JBWXVA010000002.1, on the reverse strand, counting down.
CCTTTATCACTTCCAGCCGAATTGCCTGATGAATCACTAGCAACTTGATTGGTCTTTGGTAATCCATTAATTTCTCCACGAATTGGGACATAAACAACCTGTTGATCAGACAATTTTTGCGCCAAATTAATGTGTTTAGCATCCGCTGAACGATTAAAACCACCTGCTAATTCAACTGCATCAGAAACACGCATGTTTTTACCAACCTGATAAACTCCTGGTTTATTAACTGCTCCCTTTACATCAACATACACTTGTTGGTGATCATCATTCCCATTGCCTGCCGAATTCTCTGCGGTTGATTTAGTAACGTTTTTTCTGCGATTTGCTTTGGCTGTTGTTTGCAAATTAGTACGTGGTGCTTGCCCGCTACTATTTTGAGATGCAAAAACACAATATCCCAGCAGTCCTACCACAATAATTATCAATCCTCCAATAATTCTGTACTTGTATTCCTCAATAAATTCATATAACTTATCCATCTTTCTCTCCTTTCACATTTAAATACGAAAAAAACACAGCTTTTAGCTGTGTTTTTGATTTAAATAATTCAAAGCGTCATCAAAAGATGTGACCGGAACAATTTTCATTTTAGGGGCATACCTTTTGGCAGTTGCTTTAGCCACTTGGTAATTAGTCTTATGACCTTGCTCCATTCTCAAAATTGGCTCAGTCGGTTTAACGTATGGACAAAAGAAAACCTGTGCGCCACTCTTATTAGCAGCAATTATTTTCTTATCCACTCCACCAATTTCGCCCACTTGACCATTGGCGGCAATCGTCCCAGTTCCTGCAATTCGTTTGTAATCGTAATTCGTATGTTTTAATTCACTATATACTTGCAGGGCAAACATCAGACCACCAGAGGGTCCACCAATTTTTCCTGGGTTAATATTGGCCTTAGGATCAGTTTTAACACTCATATCATCAATCATTCCGATTCCAATCCCATAAAACCCCTTGACCAGTTGTTTCTTTGTGCCGATCGCCTGTTTATCTTTTCCATTCCGTTTAAAAGTAATTTTAAGTTGCGCATGCTTGGGTAAACTTTGAATGTACTTTACATATTCGGGACCCTTATATAATTTTTTTCCATTTATTGATTCAACCAAATCACCAGGCTTCAATTTATTGGCGAAATTGGATTGCGGATAAACGTTTAATACATACACACCATGATAACTTTGCTTAATTTTACCATGAGCTTTGTGGTAGCCAACATAAATTGCATTATTGATAGCCGTCTTCATATAAATATCTTGTACGTTATCATACTCTTGATTACTTTGATTTCCCATCACATCTGACGTTTTCTCAATTGAAACATGGGGATTCACTTTTGAATACAAGTAAGTGATTGGTCTAGCCTGCGACATTGAAACTGCAGTGATCATAAACTTATTCTTCTTATTTGGTTTAATTCCTTGAATTTTAACCATTGGTTGAATGTTAACGGCTTCACCAGGCGCTTCAATCAAAGCATTAAGCGGCCAAAAAAGGAACCACAATATAAAAATAATGATCCCTAGGAAAATCAAAAAATATCGGTTATGTTTAATCCATTTCCAGATTGTCTTCACTGATTTCTCTTCTCCTTTAATGCCTCACACACAACGTTAGGAACAAATTTTGATACATCTCCACCAAAATGATTAATCTCTTTAACCATTGAAGACGAAATCAATTCATAATCATGGTTGGCAAACAACAACACGGTCTCAATTTGCGAATCCAACATTTGGTTTAAACTAGCAATTTCCTGTTCGTTTTCAAAGTCTTTAGTATCCCGAATCCCTCGGATCAGGATATTGGCATGTTCTGCTTTTAAAAAATCAACCGTCAAATTAGAATAGACCTTAACAGTAACGTTTGAATAGTCAGCCACACACGTTTCAACCATTTCTTTCCGTTCTTTAGGGGTAAACAACCCCACTTTACTCGAATTGTCGCCAATGGCAACGACAACTTCGTCAAATAGTTGCGTTGCTCGCTTAATAATATTCAAATGTCCATTGGTAATGGGGTCAAAGCTACCCGGATAAATGGCTTTTTTCATAATTTTTCCCTTTATATTAAAATTTGATAGATTGATATCACCGTTAAACCATAATCTTTTTGTTTAATGAGGCGATAGTTTTTAACATCATCAGACATATCAGTTTGATTGTCAGTCTCACAGATTACCATCCCATTATGACTTAACAAACCACTATTGCTAATTTCTTCTAGTTGTTTAACCATCTGTTGCTTTTTATATGGGGGATCCAAGAAAATATAGTCAAAGAAATGACCTTCTTCTTTCAATTTAACCAGTGCTGATTCGGCATTCATCTTCCACACAGAAAAATCAGCAGCATTCGGATCAATCGCAACGTTCTGTTTAATAGTTTTATACGCAGCATACTGTTTATCAACTAAAACGGCATGATCCATTCCCCTAGAAATGGCCTCAAGGGAGACGGCTCCTGATCCGGCATATAAATCCAGAAAACTACCGCCATCAAAGTATGGTCCGATCATGTTAAATAACGCTTCTCGCACTTTGTCGGTTGTTGGGCGCGTCCGATTCCCAGGGACTGGTTTAATTTTACGTCCTCCAAATTTTCCTGAAATTATTCTCATTTTTGTTTCCTACTCTTCAACGTTATTTTCAGCATTAATCTCACCAAAAGTAAGTGCCAAGTCAACGGTTTTAGAGACACCAACCTTTTTAACAAACCTAAGTTTATTAATTTCTTGGATAGTCGTATCTAAATCAGAACTATCAACAAAAATAATAACATAATGCATCTTTTTCGATACAAATCGAATATCACCAAATCTCTTTAGGTTTTTAATTTGACGAATCGAGTATGTTGAAACAATCAATTCCGTTCGGTCAGTTAATTTGGCCATGATTTCACCTTACTTCACTTTTTTATTACTACGTTCTCTTTTTTCTACTCTACTAATATAAAGGACTAGTCCAAGACAAATGGAAAGTGCCGTTATACTTGAACCCCCGTAACTGATAAATGGAAGTGCAACTCCAGTTAAAGGAATCATACCAACCGCACCACCAGCATTGAATAGAGTCTGAATAAAAATGTAGGCAGCAGTTCCATAACAAATCGTACTATAAAAAGTATCGTTAGTTCGACTGCCAACTGCGATAATTCTTAAAACGAGATACAACAAGAGTCCCAAAACGACTAAAATACCAACGATCCCAAGTTCTTCGCCAATAACTGCAATTATAAAATCAGTATTTGGCTCTGACAAGTAACCCATCTTTTGAATACCGTTACCAATCCCGACACCAAACCAACCACCGTTACTAATTGCATAATAAGAATTCACCAATTGATGCCCGGTAGTCTGAATGTACTTAAAGGGGTCGGAAAAACTAATTAATCGTTGAAACTGGTAACTATGAAGATGATCTAAAATTCCATCAAAGGGTTTAATCCAAATCCTAAAACCTAAAATAAAGATGCCAATTACAACAATCCAAATTCTTGAAGCCTTAAAGTTACTTCCGGCTGCCAGAATCATCATTAAAATAATGAATAAGTTAATTGCAAAACCACCGGTATCAGGTTGGAAGAAAATTAAAACGAGCATGATAATTGGAAGTAGGCTTGGCTTAGCAACAGTTCTAAACTCTTTAAATAACCCAACGTTCTTAAAGAATGGTCTTTCGTGTGCTAAAACATTTGCGTAATACAAGATGAATAACGGCTTACAAAATTCAGCCGGTTGAATACTAACTGGTCCAATTCTGATCCATCCGGCTGCCCCATTCGTACTAGTACCAAAAAACTTCAAAAACACTAAAACAACGGCCATAAAAACCATTGCTAACACATAGAACTTTAAGTTACCCTCAAGCAATTTACTTCTTAGCCTTGAAAAAAACAACAGAACAATAAAACCAACAAACACAAATATCGATTGCAGAATCAGATAACGAAACGCCATATTAGTATGAGCGCTTAGCCCTTCACTAGATGAAAAGACCATGACAATTCCAATCAAACTCAGTAATAGGTACGGTACCATAATGTACCAGTCTAGCTGTTTTAAGTATTTAATCATATTAATCTCCAACTGAATATGTAAAATCCATAAATTAATACCTCTCATTATACTAGTATCACCAAATAAAAAAAGACTATTTAGCAATGGTTAAATAGTCTTAATTATTTTAATTAATTGTGACGACGCTTCTTAGCTGCCTTTTCACGTTCATTAGTATTTAAAATTCTCTTTCTCAATCTGATATGATCCGGAGTAACCTCACAAAGTTCATCCTCATTTAAGAATTCAAGTGATTCTTCAAGGGTCATATGAACTGGTTCCTTAACCTTAGCAATATCTTCGGATCCAGCCGCACGAACGTTGGTCTGATTACGGCCACGGGTAATATTAACCGAAATGTCATTATCTCGTGCGTTTTCACCAACAATCATACCTTCATAAACATCGGTACCAGGATCAGTGAAAATCTTACCACGATCTTGGACAGCCATGATGGCATAAGTAGTCACTTTACCGGAATTAATTGAAACCAAGGTCCCATTACGACGACCAGGATTCCAATTTTTGATAGCTGGAAGGTATTGACTGAATGAATGGTTCATAATTCCGTATCCACGAGTCAATGACAAGAATTGGGTGCTGTATCCAATTAACCCACGTGATGGAACTAAGAAAGTCATTCGAACCTGACCATTTCCAACGTTTTCCATATTTTTCATCTCACCCTTACGTTGTGACAAGGTATCAATGATTGAACCAGAATATTCTTCTGGGGTATCAATTTGAACGGATTCAAATGGCTCACACTTAACTCCGTCAACATCCTTATAAATAACTTCAGGACGAGAAACTTGAAGTTCGTAACCCTCACGACGCAAGGTTTCAATCAAGATTGAAAGATGAAGTTCCCCACGTCCAGAAACAACCCAAGCACCTGGATCATCAGTGTCTTCAACTCGAAGAGAAACATCCGTATGAAGTTCTTTCTTCAGACGATCGCCAAGTTGCCGAGCAGTCAGATACTTCCCGTCTTGACCCACAAATGGTGAAGTATTGGTTCCAAAAGTCATTCGAAGGGTTGGTTCGTCAATTCTCAAAACAGGAAGTGGTTCCTGCTTATCAGGGCTAACAACGGTTTCACCAACGTTAATGTCTTCCATTCCAGAGACAGCAATTAAATCTCCGGCCTTAGCCTCATTGATTTCAACTTTTTGAAGACCAATGAATCCCATCAATTTAGTAACACGGAACTTCTGAGTGCTCCCATCAAGTTTCATGAGAACAACATTATCCCCAACCTTGATCTTACCTCTGAAGACACGGCCAATACCAATTCGACCAACGAAATCGTTATAATCAAGCATTGCAACTTGGAATTGTAATGGATCGTCTGAATTATCGATTGGTGAAGGGATGTTTTTGATAATGGTATCAAAAACCGGCTTCATAGTGTGTTCCTGCTTTGAAACGTCAGGATCATAACTTGAAGTTCCGTTCATAGCAGAGGCATAAACCACTGGGAATTCCAGTTGTTCTTCATCAGCACCTAATTCAATGAATAAATCAAGAACTTCATCAACAACTGCTTCAGGTCTTGCACCAGGCTTATCAACTTTGTTGATTACAACGATTGGAGTCAAATGTTGTTCCAAAGCCTTCTTTAAAACAAAACGGGTCTGTGGCATTGTTCCTTCGGCTGCATCAACAACCAAAAGGACACCATCAACCATTCGCATGATACGCTCAACTTCTCCACCAAAGTCGGCATGTCCTGGAGTATCCAAAATGTTAATTTGTTTGTCGCCATATTTAACGGCAGTATTTTTTGACAGAATGGTAATTCCACGCTCACGTTCAATCGCGTTAGAATCTAACGCACGATCTTGAATCTCAGTGTGATCATTCAATGTGTCAGATTGCTTTAATAATTCATTAACCAAGGTCGTCTTACCATGATCGACATGGGCAATGATGGCAATGTTTCTAATATCGTCTCTTGTTTTCAAAAATGTTTCCTCCTCAAAAAAGCAATTCAAAAATTTGCAATTTGATAAGTTAATAACCCAACTTCGATAAAAAAGCTGTGAGTCCATCACAGCTTTTGATTAACGCTTCGTCGAAATTTTCAGAATATCTTTTTGCGCCTTTTTTGTCGCTAACAAAACTGTGTTTGATGATAGCATATTTATGGGCTTGCCGTCAATAGTAGAAACGCTCATCCCAAGCGTTTCAGCAAGAACACGACCAGCAGCAATATCCCAAGGCCTTAAATGCGAAATATAACCGATTGTCTCTCCGCAAAGAGCAGCAACGATTTCGATCCCAGCACTACCATAAATTCGATAACCAGAACTAGTCTCTGCAATTTCTTGCATATGATAAACATCCCTAATAACAAGCGGACCACTCATTCCAATCAACCCATCTTCAAGAGAACCGTTAACTGGAGGATTCATTGTCTCAGAATTAACATAGATACCAATATCAGGGCCACCATGATACAACTTGTTATTTATAACATCATAAATGAACCCGAGGGTTGGTACGCCATCGACATAATAGGCAATCATCATTGCGAAGTGATTACGTTGCTTTACAAAATTCATCGTTCCATCGATTGGATCTACAATCCAAACCCGTCCGTTTAAATTGTCAATTTTGTCACCTAAGCCCTCTTCACCGAGAACTTTACTGTCAGGTTTAAGTGCTTTTAGCTGTTTTACAAAAAACTTTTCGTTGTCTTTATCAATGTTTGTAACTAAATCTTTCCTTCCAGTTTTTTCATCTACGTCTAAATGACCATTTAATCTTTCCATGACAAACGCACGTGCGGTTTTTAAGATTTGGCAAACATCTTGATCAATTTTATTTAAATCATCTACTGTTGTGATGGAAATCATTCCTTTCGCTTAATGGTCTTTAAATCCGAGTTTTCTTTTGCTAATTTAATAACATGGTACACATCTAAACCAGACTGCTTTTCAAAATCTCTTTGTAAATTATTTTGTTCGACTCTTGCCGGATTAATCTCACAGAAGCGTCGATAACTATCCATTAGTTTCTTTCGATTAACTCCCTTATTATTATAAGCCATTTCAATATTTTCAAAGAAATGACAAACATCAATTAATTCTTTTCGACTCCAATCATCAACAATGGGATAAGAATAACTATCATTAGTTTTTCGAGGCATTTTTTCCTCCATTAATCACGGCTGCAATAATATTATTGGCCCATTCAACGTCTGAGTTTAACTTTTTTTGTTCGTCCTCTGAAAGCTGAAGTCGAATCGATTGAGCTGCTCCATTTCGATTAATTAGTTTGGGGCTAACATCCAGCCTTAGCTCATCTTTTTCTTTATCAACATTTACAACTGAACAAATTAACGATTGACCCTCATACATCGAAAAAAGTAGTCGGACAATAGCTTTACTTTGAATCATTTCATTAATAACAACCCCCTGATCATCAATCACTTCCTGAACTTGAGTAATGATGTCACTACTATAGTTGTTACTATCATCAGCCAGGTATGAAAGCAAGGTTGCAGGACCAATGTAAACCCTACTCCACGCGACTAAATTATTAGTATTTAATCCTAAGACATTGACATTAATATCATCAGCACTAACGTCAAAATTCCTCTGGAGCTCATTCTTTAGTAGCATTTCTTGGGGAAGAGTTCCAACGCCAATGATATTTTGATTATCAAGTCCAGAAAAACTTGCTGCAAAATACGTAAAAACTTCATCATGTGGGGCATCAATCACTATTTTACCGCGAAATCCATTTGAGACACAGTCATTGATTAAATTCCTTAGTTTATCAATTTCCGGTCTCAAGTCTTCTGCAATTTGAGTAGCATCCGTCAACTTGGGATTATAGAAATCAATGTTTGGCAAATACAATAATGCATCGAAATTATTTAATTCTGGCTTACTTGCAATCTGGATTGACAAGTTATGACACATCTTACTAGAAAAGACAGTTGATCGAACTTGTTCACTGTCGTCTACTTGGATAGTAACGGGAAAGTCTAAAACAATTAAAGCGTTCAAAAGTGATAAGATCCTGGTTATGCTTCCTTTAATTAATATTTTTGGTTGCATTCCAATTCCTCCATTCTTTGTTTTTAAAGAATTTATTAATTTTTTGCTTGTTAATAAAATACCATTTCAAATTTCTTTTTGCACATAAGAGTAAATTAAAATACTGAAATACCATGAAATTAACTGGTTTTGCGATTTATGATAAAATAACTGGTAGAAGTTGACATGAATTAGGAGGTAAAACGTTATGTACTTAATGAAAGACATAACTCGAGAGGGAAATCCTGTGTTACGGGAACAAAGTCAACCCGTTAAATTTCCACTTAGCGATGAAGATCGTAAATTAGGCGAAAAAATGATGAATTACTTGGAAGTTAGTCAGGATCCTGAACAATGTAAAAAGTACCATTTGCGAGCAGGAGTTGGTTTGGCAGCTCCACAAGTTGGACAATCCAAATCAATGGCTGCTGTTTTAACCCCACCAGAAGGCGAAGACCAAAAATCGCCCTTCAAGGCAATTATGATAAATCCAGTTATTATCTCAAATTCCGTTCAACGTGGTGCATTAACTGAAGGTGAAGGATGCTTATCGGTCGATCGTGATGTCCCTGGTTTTGTTCCGAGGGCAGACCGTGTTACGATTAAATATCAAGATTTGAGCGGTAAAGTTCATCAAGTCAGGTTAAAACACTACCCAGCCATCATTGCTCAACATGAAATTGATCATCTTCACGGAACTCTGTTTTACGACCATATCGACAAAGATGATCCATTTTCCAAAACCGAAGATGAAGTATTTTTTGATTAATATTGTTTTTTTGTGGGAGACGTTACTACGTCTCCCTTTCTTTTTCATTTAACTTATCCAAATCACTTAAATATTCATGAGTTGCAGGATTAATAACATTGGCTACATCAAAAACCATTACGCTTTTGTTCAACCAACAGTCAGTCACAATCAACGTTTTTTTATGATTGGAATCAATAAAACCATCTGAAATGGCATATTCAGATAGTTTTTGATTAAAAAGGTCCCGTAAGAGATCCGCATCATCATAACCCTCTTTTACAACGCAACGATATTCAAAAACCATCACTCCCCTACCCCAGAAATCAGACAGTACTTGTGACCCAACGTAACTTTGCACAATTTCACGTTTGTCTTCAACCTCAAAGTATTTGACCACTTTATAGATTTCGCCATCAACGCTATGCTTCATTTTTAACTGATACCTTTTGGTCGGTAAAGTGACAAAAAAATAGTGCAAACAGTTATAAATTAAAAAAGCAACAACAATTGCAACGACCAATTCTAAAAATATTTTCACTGTTCTTCTCCCATTATTGATTATTAGGTAAATTTATAGATCAATTCTAACATGAAACATGTTTGTCGATTCACATGATTCTATACTTATTTACCATAATATGCTAAAATATGATTAATTGTTGCGTTCCTGCAACCTAATGTACGAAAAATAACATTAAATCAACAAAAAAGGAGTAATTATATTGATTTACAAGGTTTTATATCAAGATGAAAATAATTCTAACCCTAAACGTGAAGCAACTAAAACGATTTACTTAGAAGCTAAAACCGTTGCTGACGTTAGAACTAAACTTGAACAACACACAAAGTACAACATTGAATTCATTGAACCGCTCGAAGGGAAGCACCTTGAATTTGAAAAAAATGATCCCGGTTTTAAAATTACGGAGTTTAACTAGTTATGAAGAAATTAAACATCAAAAATAACGAAACTGCTATTTATGGTGTTGGTGGACTCGGAGAAATTGGTAAGAATACTTATGGTGTACAATTCCAGGATGAAATCATCTTAATTGATGCTGGAATCAAGTTCCCAGAAGATGATCAATTGGGAATTGACTATGTCATCCCAGATTATCAGTACTTAATTGATAATAAGGACAAAATTAAGGCACTTGTAATCACCCACGGTCATGAAGATCATATCGGTGGTGTGCCCTTTCTTTTAAAGGTTCTCAACGTTCCAATTTACGCTGGCCCGCTAGCATTAGCATTAATCAAAAACAAATTGGAAGAACACGGCTTGTTAAAACAAGCTGAACTTCACGAGATTAACGATAAGTCAGTTTTGAAATTCAAAAAGACGAGTGTTTCTTTTTTTAGAACCACTCATTCGATACCAGATACAATGGGAGTCGCTGTTCATACGCCCGACGGTGTCATCGTGGAAACGGGAGATTATAAGTTCGATCTCACGCCTGTCACTAATCAGCCGCCTGATTTACAAGCCATGGCCAAACTGGGTGAGGAAGGTGTACTCTGTTTGATGGCTGACAGTACCAATGCCGAAAAGCCGGTCTGGACTAAGTCAGAAAAATGGGTTGGAAAATCCGTTCGTCATATTTTTGACGAAGTCAAGGGTCGTATTATCTTTGCCACCTTTGCTTCCAACCTCTCAAGAATTAAAACTGCTATTGATACAGCACTAGCTCATGATCGTAAAATTGCTGTATTTGGTAGAAGTATGGAAGCAGCCATTGTCAATGGTAGAAAGCTTGGTTACCTAGACGTTCCTGACAGCGCCTTCGTCGATGCTCAAGAGTTAAAGCACTTACCAGCAGATAAGGTTATGATCCTGTGTACCGGCTCTCAAGGTGAACCAATGGCTGCTTTGGCTCGAATTGCTAACGGAACTCACCGACAAATTTCGATCCAACCTGGTGATACCGTTGTCTTTTCAAGTAACCCAATCCCTGGTAACACATTAAGTGTTAACCGGGTCATTAATGAGCTTGAAGAAGACGGCGCTAAAGTCATCCACGGTAAGATTAATAACATTCACACTTCTGGACACGGTGGCCAAGAAGAAGAAAAACTAATGCTTCGTTTAATGAAGCCAAAGTTCTTTGTCCCGATCCATGGTGAGTACCGAATGTTAAAAATCCACACTAAACTTGCACAAGAATGTGGAGTCCCGGCCGATCACTGTTTTATTTTAAAAAATGGTGAGGTACTCGCTTTAACAAAAGATAGTGCTCGTGTTGCTGGATACTTCAACGCTGGTGATGTTTACATTGATGGCAATGGGGTTGGAAATATTGGTGATAAAGTCCTAAGGGATCGTCAGCTTCTTTCTGAAGAAGGTTTAGTAGTGGTTGTTGCTACCATCAACTTAAAGAACCAGGAAATCCAATCTGGTCCTGACCTTCTCTCACGTGGATTCGTTTATATGCGCGAATCAGGTGAATTACTTGATGAAGGACGAAAGTTAGTCTTTAGAACCATCCGTCGTGCCATGAAGAATAAAAATGCAGACGAAAAATCAATTAGTAAAGCAATTGTCAATGATTTATCAAACTTCTTATATGAAAAAACACAAAGAAGTCCCCTAATCTTACCAATGCTAATCATGAACAATTAACAATAAGGGCTGAATCCAATTGTTTGGATTCAGCCCTTATTTTAGTCTCATTATTAGTCTTAATAACAAAAAGGTACGCTTAGTAAGCATACCTTTTTTAATTATTTATACTTAACGATTTTGTCAATTTCATCTAATTCATCTTGAGTAAAGTCAAGATTATCTAATGCCTTCAGGTTATCATCTAAATGATCGACTTTTGACGCACCAGTGACCACACTGGCAATCGTTGGATCGTGTAATAGCCATGCTAATGACATTTGGGCAAGTGTCTGGTCACGATTCTGTGCAATATCGTTTAATTTATTTAGTTTATTAACAGCACTTTCATCACCATTAGCCAAAATAAACTTGTTAGTCTTATGCAATTTAATGTTACTTGGAATCCCCTTTAGATACTTACTAGTCAAAAGGCCCTCTGCCAAAGGACCGTAAGCAATAAAGCCATCATGATTATCTGCTAAGGTCTTAAGGGTCCCATCATCTTCCGGCTCTCGATTAAGCATATTATATGAACTCTGGTTAACTACAAACGGAGTCTTCAGTTCCTTAAATAATTTAATCATTTCAGCAGTCTGATGGCCATCATAATTAGAAATTCCAATGTAAAGTGCTTTACCTGCACGAACTAATCCATCAAGGGCTTCAGCAGTCTCTTCTAATCGAGTATTAGGATCAAATCGATGGGTATAATAAATATCCACATAATCAAGTCCCATTCTTTGAAGACTTTGATCTAGCGCAGTAACGAGGGTCTTCTTTGAAGAATAGTTACCATAAACACCTGGCCACATATGAAATCCAGCTTTAGTGGTGATAATTAATTCATCACGGTAAGGCTTTAAATCGCGTCGATAAACTTGGCCAAACATTCTTTCAGCAGCACCTGAACCGGGCCCATAGTTATTAGCTAAATCAAAGCTAAAGATTCCCTTGTTGAAAGCATGGAGCATTACCTTTTCACTATCTTTAAAATTAGCATCGTCACCGAAGCTGTGCCACATTCCAAATGATAATGCGGGTAACTGCAGTCCCGTTGTTCCTGCACGTCTTACTTTCATATTATCGTAACGATCATCTTTTGCTCTAAATACCATTAGAATCCCTCCAAATTTATATTACTTAAACAATTTACTTGTTGATTGTTCGTTCTCAATTAATTTTAAGGCATCGCCAATCAGCTTGCCAACTGAAACGATCACCATTTTGTCAACTCTCTTATTCTGTGGAACGACAATGGAATCGGAAACGATCACCTGTTTAATGGCTGGATCGGAAAGATTTTGTCTCGCTTCTTCAGTAAGAACAGGATGAGTAGCAACTACATAAACCGCTTTTGCTCCCGCATTCATAATCGCTTGAGCAGTGATTTTCATCTTCTCACCCGTCACAATCATATCATCAACAACAATTGCCTTTTTACCCTTTACATCACCAATAATCGTACTAGGAACCTGACTTAGATCCTCAGGATTTCGATTATCAACAATTGCAATCGGAAGGTTCAAGTAGCCAGCCATTCCTCGTGCCTTGGCGACACTATTATAATCGGGTGAAACCACAACGGCGTCATTACTAATATCATGTTCTTTTAGGTAATTACCCATTAACTCAAGTGACCGCAAGTGATCCACTGGGATATCAAAAAATCCCTGAATTTGTGCCGCATGCAAATCAAGAGTAATGACTCGATCTACCGCACTAGATTCAAGAAAAGTAGCAATTAATTTTGCAGTAATTGGTTCTCTTGAACGCGCTTTTCGGTCAGATCTTGAATATCCATAGTACGGGATTACCACGTTAATAGTATGGGGACTAGTTCTTCGAACCGCATCAATCATAATCATCAGTTCCATCAAATTATCATTAACAGGATCAGAAAGCGATTGAACGATGTATACATCATCTCCACGAATACTTTCATCAATTGAAATTTGAATTTCACCATCACTAAAATGATTGATGGTTGCTTTACCAAGGTCCATTCCACTATATTCAGAAATCTTTTCTGCTAACGGACGATTCGAATTCAACGCAAATATCTTTGCCGACTTTTTTTCTTTTTTTGTTTTCACCATCAAGTTTCCCCTCATAACCAACTAATTACTACCTACATTATAATCGAATTTAATTCATTTATCATTATTAAAATTTTGAGGGGTAATTCCCTGCATCCCAATCATGGGATCAATTGTATTTTCAATAATCTGATCCTCCGATAAAATAAAATCTGAGGGAGTTTTCTTTTTAAAAGTCGGTCTACCCTTTTTTGAACTTCCAATTACCTTTGGAGTAAACTCTTCGTCAATCACGTATTGTAACCGTTGCTTCAAAGTCGTTTTCCGATTAACCGATTCATTTTCAATACATTCTTCAAATGAATTTGGATCTCCAATCATAATCAACATTTTCGAAGCTCTAGTAACTGCAGTATACAATAAATTCCTTTTAAGCATCCTCTTATACTGAGAAACAATCGGTAAGATAACCATTTCGAACTCACTACCCTGAGCTTTATGAATCGAGGTACAGTAGGCAAGTGTTAACTGATTCCAGTCATTTCGAGTATAGGTAACCTCATTTTGATCAAACGCAATGACCAGTTTATCTAGATAATGCTTATTATCGCTATTAACTTCAATTCCAACGACTTTACCAATATCACCGTTAAAAATGTTATTCTCAGGGACATTTACAAGTTGAAGAACCTTATCGCCAATTCGATAAGTGGTTCCCCTAAAGTCAACTTCTTTCTGAGAGTCAGCCGTTTTAGGATTCATAATGTTTTGAATCTCAACGTTTAAACGATCAATCCCTGCAGTTCCACGATACATTGGAGCCAGTACTTGTACATCCGTAGAACTAAATCCTTTCGTTTTGGCCTTATTAACAATCTGCTTAATTACCGAATCAACTTGTTGGGTATTACAATTAATAAAGCTACGATCCCTTTGGTTTTTTAAAAGTGTTTTGGGCATCTCACCATTCTTGATATCATGGGCTAATTCTACAATGGTTGATCCGTCATTTTGACGGTGAATTTGGTTTAATTCCACGCTAGGAATTGTGTGAGAACGGAGTAAATCATAAAAAACCTGACCGGGACCAACCGACGGTAACTGATCTTTATCACCAACAAAGATCACCTTCATACCGTTTGGAACCGCCTGGCATAAAATTTTAAATAAGTCTGTATCCACCATCGACATTTCATCAACGATTAACAAACCACCCTCCAAATCATTGGCAGCTTCTTCATCGCCATGACCAGTAAGACCTAGCAAGCGATGAATGGTACTGGCAGGAATTTTAGTTGACTCACTCATTTTCTTGGCAGCTCGCCCAGTAGGAGCTGCTAATAATACTGGATATGCTTGTTCTTTATAGTCATTAATATCTAAAGATAAATCATTAGCTTTGGCAAACGTTCTAACAATTCCGTTGATAATAGTCGTTTTCCCAGTTCCAGGACCACCAGTAAGCAAAAATGCAGGGTTTATCATTGCTTCATTAATGGCTTTTTTCTGAGAGTCGTCATACTCAATTCCGACCTCACTCTCAACTTTGCCAATTATCTTAGAAAAATCATTAGGTTGATCCTCCGCCTTTTTGCCACCCTGCTCAATTCGCTTGATGTTTTCAGCAATGCGTATCTCGTCATCGTATAGATTTTTTAAATAAATTTTATCTTCATCAACGACAATTTTTTGGTCTTTAGCTAAATCATACAATTCTTCACCTAACTTCTTATCGTCAATACTCTGCGTTCGATCGGTTTCAAGAATTCGAGTGCTTTCTTGCATCAATTCTCTAGTGTCAGAATACGTATTACCACTTTTAATGGATAAAGAGTCAAGAGCTGTCAGTAATCCGGCACGCAACCGTCCTTTATCGTTGTAATCTACTCCAACCTTATTCGCAATTCGATCAGCACGCTTAAAGCTAATTCCAGAAATATCCTCAACGAGTTGGTAAGGATTATTCTTAATGACTTCTAAAGCCTGCTCTTTATACTTTTTAAAGATGGCAGAAGCTAAGCTACTGCCGAAGCCATAACTATTCAGCCCAACGATGGTTTGTTCAACCCCATTATTTTCGTGAATTGCTTTTGTAATTACATCCTTTTGCTTCTTGGTTAATCCAACTGAATTTAAAACCGCCGGGTTTTTTAAAACCTTCTCAATTAAATTCGTTCCCAATTTGCTAACAACTTTTTCGGCAGTCTTCGGCCCGATACCAGTAAATTCATCACCTGATAAATAATTAACCAAACCCTTCTTGGAAGTTTGACCAACCCGCTCGTAATTTTCAGCTTGAAATTGCTTTCCATACTTAGGATGGTCAACCAACTTCCCAATAAAACGATAAGTGACATCATCACTAATATCCGCAAAGTTACCAGTGATAACAATTTCATCTTCATGCCAATCTACATTGGTTTCATTAACCTTTACCAGCAAAACTTTGTAGAAACTATCTGAACTTTCAAAAAAAGTTGTCTGAACTTGTCCCTTCACAAATGGTTGCTCGTTTTGAGATGAATTATTCAATTTTTCGTTCGTTTGAAATAAATCCATGGATTCAGACAATTATTTTCTCCTATTTTTTGGAATCATTTGGTTTCGAGTCATCAGGGTGCTCATTTTTTTGTTTATTTAATTGAACGACTTTTTCAATGTCTTTTATCTGACTTTGTTTGGAATCAAAATTTTTCTTATCGTACTTTTCGGCTTTCTTGAAATAATCATCAAATGGTTCACCAATCACCATCGCAATTAATCCCCGATCGAAATTAGCTTTCCCATCATTTGGATTACTTTTTAGAACTCGATCGTAAAAATCGGCTGCTTGATCGAAATCACCAAGTGCCATTAGGCACTCCCCCATCATTCGATTAATTTCAGAATCTTGCTTTGCTAATTCTTGAGCCGTTAATAAAAACACTAAAGCTCTCTTATAGTCCTTTTTCCCCATATAACTTTGAGCCAACATCACGTAAGCGTCTTTTTTTAACTCAGGATCATTCACCTGCTGAAATTGTTGAATGGCTTTTTCATATTCACCAGCAGAATAATATACGTTACCTAAACCATATAACAGCGTGCTTTTTGCTTTTTTATTTGAATCGCCAAATAAACCCAAAGCCTTCATTAATAACTCTTCAGCCTGGGTATAACTTTTAAGCTCAACTAAAAACACACTTAAATCATAGTAAGTTCGGTAGTCCTTTGGGTGATCATCAATATCTTTTACTAACTTATGAAGTGTTTCCTCCGCTTGCTTTTGACGGGGATCTTCCGTTGGTTTATTTTCTCGTCCATTATCTGTCATAGCCTTACTCCTATTACACTAAATCTGATTTTTCAATTTCCCTATCTAAATAACTGGTGTCATTCCAATCCACCAATCGATACGTTTTGCCATGATTACTAGTTTCAATAACGGTAGTACTTGTATTAGCCAATCCACCACGTTTCCGTAAATCTCTCAGAGGGATTCCTAATAATGAATTAATCAAAGCATTTAGAGCTGCTCCATGACTAACAATTAAAATATTATCGTTACTATTGTAATTTTGCGTAATTTCACCAATTTTACTTTGCATTCGTTTAATTAATGCAGGGAAATCCTCCCCACCAATTGCTTCAGGACGATATTGATCCGGATGGTTACGAAAGGCATCAAATTCTTCTGGGAATTTCTTTTGCACATCAGTAAATTTCATCCCTTCCATCTTACCGAGATGAAACTCTTCCAAGCGACTGTCCAGTGAAATGGAAACTGGAGATTTTAACCATTTTTGAATATGGAAAGCAGTAATTCGTGCTCTTTTGATGGGGCTTGCATAAATATGTGCAAATTGAACACCAGAAAGAAATTTACCCGCTTGATCCATTTCATGGTAACTTTCGTCAAGAAGCGGTGAATCACCTCCGGCACCTTGATACCTACTTTCAAGATTCCATTCGGTCTTCCCATGTCTCACAAAATAAAGTCTCATTTAAATCCCTCACACACATTGATATAGCTTTATTATGCCAGTTTAGAATTAAATTATCAAAAAAGTCCGACTCAAAACGAGTCGAACTTTGTTTAAATATTATACATATTGTAGTTCATGATCATTTTTAAACGCGGCATCAATCGTAGCGGTTCCTAAACATTCTTGACCGTCATAAAAAACCACTGCCTGTCCGGGAGTAATTGACCGAACTGGTTCATCAAAAGTTACCTTAACATGATTATTATCGTCATCAATATGAACGGTAACCCCAGTATCCTTTTGACGATACCTAAACTTAGCTGTGCAGTGAAAATCATTTCCTCGCGTATTGGAATCAATCCAAGAAAGACCAGAAGCAGTTAAATAATCAGCATATAAATGTTCATTGTCATAACCCTTTCCAACGTACAGAATATTCTTAGAAAGATCCTTACCAACAACAAACCAAGGTCGATTATCATAACCATCTCCACCAATACCGAGACCTTTCCTCTGACCAATTGTATAATACATCAGCCCATTATGATGACCCTTAACTTCACCATCAAAGGTCATCATTTTACCTGGTTTAGCAGGAAGGTATTTGCTAAGAAAATTATTAAAGTTGTTTGGACCAATGAAACAAACTCCCATTGAATCCTTTTTGTCGGCTACCCAAAGGTTAGCTTCTTTAGCAATTTTTCTAACCTCAGGTTTAGTCATTCCACCAACTGGAAACATTACTCGATCCAATTGATCCGCTGAAAGTTGACTTAAAAAGTAAGTTTGATCTTTATTAAGATCTGTAGAACGTAATAAGTGGTTGTGTCCTTCTTTATCACGTTTCAACTGAGCATAATGCCCCATTGCAATATAATCGGCACCAAGATCCATTGCATACTCGAGAAAAGCTTTGTACTTAATCTCAGTATTACAAATTACATCAGGATTAGGAGTACGTCCGCGTTTGTATTCCGCTAAGAAATACTTGAAGACCCGGTCCCAATACTCATGTTCAAAGTTAACAGAATAATATGGGATGCCGATTTCGTTAGCAACATGAGCAACATCCTTGTAGTCTTCAGTAGCGGTACAAACACCATCAGCATCGGTGTCATCCCAGTTCTTCATGAAGACTCCAACCACATCGTATCCCTGTTGTTTTAAGAGGTAGGCGGCAACTGAAGAGTCAACTCCACCACTCATACCAACAACAACACGTGTTTTACTGTTATCTTGCATAACATCACCATCATTCTTTAGATTCTGAAAATCTACGATTTGAAGGTCGCAATTCCAGTATTTACTATCATACTCTACTAACTAACATTCTTGCAACTCTTCACTCTTCTACACTTTTTGAAATACTTTTCTTAAAATCATATTCTGCATAATGAAATTAAACTGATCACGTTCTTCTTGATGATTATCATTAGAAAAGATATCCACATCATTCATTTCATTACCATCAACGACTGCCATCTTAAATTCACTCATATCAGAATTGATTGTAATCTTAAGCTTGATCGCCCTTTTATTGAATGGGGACTCTGGGTCCATGGATTTCTTATAGGAAAAATTGCCACTTTTAGTGGTGTTAAAACCAAGGTCAAGTAAAGTGTATTGTTTGATTTCTGGGTTCAACTCATATTTGTCAGTTCCACCCTTTAACTGGACTACCTTTGAAAATGCCATTACTTCTTGTTTCCCTTCTTCAAGCGATGAACAATCGCCGTAATCTCAGTAACTAATTTTTGAATGTCTTCATCAGTGGTATATGCCCCAAAACTAACTCGAATGGATTCTGAAAGTCTAGGACTATCTTTTCCAAACATTGCAGTTAAGACATGAGAAGGTTCTAAACTACCAGCGGTACATGCTGATCCACCCGACACGGCAATCCCAGCTAAATCTAAATTAGTCTGCATAACATAGGTAGAAATTCCCTTGATCCAAATGTTTAAGACGTGTGGCAGGGTATTATCACTCATCGATCCGTTTACATCAATGTCAATTCCGTTATTAGTTAATCCATCAACCACTTCGCGCTTAAATCGTCTAAAATCTTCTCTTCGTTGCTTTTTCTTTTCACTAGGAAGGTTTCTAACGGCCGTCGCAAATCCTGATATTTGGGGAATATTTTCGGTTCCGGCACGTCGTTTGTCTTCTTGATCGCCTCCCATAATATAACTGGTAAAATTAATTCCATTTCGTCGATACAAAAAACCAATCATTTTTGGACCATTTAACTTATGAGCCGATGTAGATAGTAAATCAATATGATCCCTTTTGACATCAATATCAAGTAGACCATAGGCTTGCACAGCATCCGTATGAAACCAAGCCTGATGATCTTTAAGTAGTTCCCCAATTTCGTGAATCGGATTCTTACTCCCCACTTCATTATTTCCCATCATGATTGAAACCAAAATCGTGTCATCATTAAGCGCATTCTTCAGATCAGTTAAAGAAATATTACCTTGCTTGTCAACCGGCAAATAAGTAACTCTAAATCCATGATCTTCTAAATATTTCATTGGTTTTAAAATTGCTTCGTGTTCAATCGAAGTTGTAATAATGTGATTACCAAGACTCTTTCGAGCCTCAGCGGTTCTAATTACTGCCGTGTTATCACTTTCGGTTCCACCACTTGTAAATACGATTTCGTTATCGTCCGCATTAATACTTTTAGCAATCACATGTCGACTATTTTCCAAAATTTCTTTGGATTGTCTCCCAAGCTGATATAGAGTTGAAGCATTTCCAAAGTTGTTTTTAAACTTATCATACATATCATCCAGCACTTCGCTGGAGACTGGTGTGGTTGCGGCGTTATCTAAATAGATCTCACCCAATTAAATCATCCCTCTAAGCTTCTTTAGTATTCTTAAATAAATTTAATAGCATCTGTGCTGAACGTTTCCCGGCGTCAACAACAAACTCGTCAAAACTCTGATTAGCGTTTTCATCACCAACATCTGACATCGCTCTAATAACGACGTACGGAATATTAAACTGGTGGGCAACTTGTCCTACTGCAGCGCCTTCCATCTCGGCCGATAAGGCATCTGGAAAGTTTTTCAGAATTTCATCGATCATTTTTTGTCCAGCAATGAATTGATCTCCGGTAACAATCAAACCCTTTTTAGGGTTAATTCCGGTATCTTTTGAAGCATCGGTAATTTTATTAATCCAAGTGTTAGAAGCGTCAAATCGAGCTGGCTGACCGGGTAATTGACCGTATTCATATCCTGCAGCAGTAGCATCAACGTCATGATAAGCAGTTTGAGTAGAGATTACTAAGTCCCCAACGCTCAGTCCTTCTCCAATGCCAGCTGCTGATCCAGAATGAATGATTACATCAACATCAAAATTCTCAAGTAAAAGAGCCGCTGTAATTCCTGCTTCAACTTTGCCAATCCCAGATTTTACTAAGACAACTTTTTGACCATCGATGGTCCCTTCATAAAACTTGATGCCATTAATATCTTTTTCTCTCTCATTTTTTAATGCTGATTTTAAAGATTTAATTTCTTCATCCATTGCACAAATAATTCCAAATGTTTTCATTTTCCTAAATTCTCCTAAATTATCCGACGAATCTCATAATTGCTAGCACGAGCACAATTGATAACAATAATAATAATATAACGATATTCAATCTTCTTCCGAGTCGTTTACGTTTGTACTCCGAAGCATCTTGTCTTTCTCTTTCATATGGGTCCAGTTGATCGGTATAATAATTCCCCGAAGATTCATCGGATTGACCCTTATTAGCACGATGAAACAATCGGTCAAACCAGCTTCGCTTTTTCAAACGGGCATGCCGAGTCTCTTGATTTTCTGATTCATTATCATAACGAGTACGGGGATCTCTTCTCCCGCTATCACCATACATGCGCTGATACTCAGATCTAGTCATTTCAGACCGATCTTTTTCCCTATCATTAACTACCATATATTGACCGCCTATTTCTGCATCAGTTCCCAGTATTGGATTGCCATAATTGTCTTAGCATCAATGATTTTGCCACTTTTCATCATTTGTTTGGCTTCATCTAGCGTATACTCATTAATTTCTAAAAATTCACCAGGATCTCTAGGTAACTTTGTCTTCACTGGGGTTAATCCCTCCACTAAGTACAAATACATATACTCATCAGAAATTCCAACTGATGGATAAAATGAATAAAGCTCTTTAATTTCCTTAGCGTTATATCGAACTTCTTCATTTAATTCCCTTTTAACGGCATGAATCGGTGAATCATTGTCGCGATCATCCAATTTACCTGCAGGGATTTCAATCATCACTTGTTTTGCTGGGGCGCGCCATTGTTTCTCTAAAATCATTTTATTGTCTGAGGTGATTGCAAGCATTGCTACTGATTTACAGTGGTGAATAATCTCTCTAGAGGCTAACTGTCCATTTGGAAGCTTAACTTGCTGTTCTTCTACTTGAGCAATTGGTCCATTATAAACCGGTTTACTACTAATTACTTTTTCTTCAAAATCCATAATAATCACCTTCCAAAAATAGTTTAACCATAATATAACCCCAATGCAATTGCTTTAATCTTGATGTAAAACCACCTTAGCAGCCTGAAAGCCATGTTGTCCCATGGCTTTCACAAAATCAACTTGGTCACCAGGCTTAATTTGCTTTGGATTTCCAGAAATAATTCCAGTAATATGCATGAAAACATCATCAGAATTAGGAACCTGAATGTACCCAAATCCCTTATCCCTTTCGTAACTTTTAATCGTACCTTTCATTTCGTTTTACCCCTTTGTTAATAAAAAATCGGGATCAAATCCCGATTCCATTACTTTTCTTCAAATCCGTCTGTTGCTGTTTCTGGAAACTCTTCTTTAACAATCTTAGCACAACGACCACAGAACTCTGGGTAATCTGAGTCAGAACCAACATCCTGCTTAATGAGACGACAACGAACACAGGTCTCACCTTTGGCATGCTCTACTTTAATTGCTAAATTATCATCAAATCGATCTGCATCTGGGTCAACTTCATCAATTGATTTAACTTCTAATTGAGAAACCATCAAGATTTGGGCAATATCAACACCTAAATCGTTAAACAGCTTCCTAGTTGCATCATCAACATACAAAGTCAATTTAGCTTCAGACGGTTTACCAATGACTTTACTATCTCGAGCCAGTTCCATGGCTTTCAACACGTTCTTTCTCAACTTCATAAATTGATCCCACTGATGCCTGATTTCATCTTCATTGTCAAAGTGCTTAACTTCTGGCATTTCAGCCAATTGAACAAACTCTTCTGGTTCATTTAAGAAATTCCAAATTTCTTCGGTCGTGTGGGGGATGATTGGAGTCATTAATTTCGTTAAAGCAACTAAGACCTCGTACAAAACTGTTTGCATCGAACGACGTCTGTGACCATTCTTAGGATCAATGTACAAAATATCTTTTGCAAAATCCAAGTAGAAAGCCGACAAGTCACTAGTAATAAATGACAGTAATTCCTTATTAATACTCATGAAGTCGTACTTGTTGTAGGCATCTTTAACGTTTTGAATTAATTGATTCAAGCGAAGCATCATGTACTGATCAGCAGGGTTCATGTCTTCATACTTAACCGAATCTGATTCAGAATCAAAATCACTTGTATTAGCTAACATATACCGAATTGTATTCCTGATCTTTTTATAACTATCAGAAACGACCTTAAAGTTACCCATTGATACCCGCACGTCAGCTGAAGTATCAACAGTGGTAACCCACAAACGAACAATGTCAGCTCCCATTTGCTTGATAACATCACTTGGGGCGATCGTATTTCCAAGTGATTTACTCATTTTGTGACCTTTTTTATCCAGGGTAAATCCTTGTGATAAAACATGTTTGTAAGGTGCAATGTCGGCATAGGCAACACTTGTAATCAGACTAGAGTTAAACCAACCACGATACTGATCGGATCCTTCAACAACGAGATCAGATGGATACGTCAATTCAGGGCGTTCAGCCAAAACGCCCTGATGAGAAGTACCCGAATCGAACCAAACATCCATAATGTCATTTTCTTTGGTAAACTTACCATTTGGTGAATGCTCACTAGTAAATCCGTCTGGTAAAAGATCATTGGCTTCCCTTTCAAACCAAATATCGGAGCCATATTTACCAAACAAACTAGCAACGTGTTCAATCGTCTCATCAGTAATGATTGGTCCTCCATCTTCACCATAGAAAATTGGTAGTGGAACTCCCCAAACTCGCTGTCTAGAAATGACCCAGTCACCACGATCACGAATCATGTTATAGAGTCGCTTTTGTCCCCAATCAGGGTTAAATCCAACCGTATCGATGGCATCCAAGATTTCTTTTCTAATCTTATCAACTGAGGCAAACCACTGTGGGGTAGCACGATAAATGACCGGCTTTTTGGTTCGCCAGTCAAAGGGGTAACTATGTTTATAAGGCATGTAATGAATTAACTGTCCCTGTTTTTTTAACTTATCCAAAGCAATTTGGTTAGCATCCTCATAAAAGACACCTTCAAAATCAGGACCAGCTTCTTTAGTAAGGTATCCTTTAGCATCCACAGGAGCAAATACATCTAAACCGTATTCCATCCCAATGTTATAGTCGTCCTCACCAAATCCAGGAGCAGTGTGAACTAACCCAGTTCCGGAGTCATTAGTAACAAAATTGCCGTTCATTACAACCAGTTGACGGTCTTTATCAAACGGATGTTGGGCTTTAATGTTGTTTAAATCCTTCCCTTTGACCGTCTTTAAGGTTTTGATGTCTTCCCATCCGAACATTTCTGCGTCTTTATCAAGTAAATCGGTTCCGATAACATATTTTTTCGGGTCATCATCGTGTTGAATAATCGAATAGTTAAAGTCGGGTTCAACGGTAATTCCCTCAGAACCAGGAATCGTCCAGGGCGTCGTAGTCCAGACAACCATATAAGTATCATCATCTAAAATTCCATTTCCATCAATCACTTTTTCAGCAAAAAATGCCGACGGAGAAGTCACATCATGATACTCAACTTCTGCTTCCGCTAGTGCGGATTCCGATGACCAAGACCAAATTACCGGCTTAAGTCCCTTATAAATCAAGCCCCGATCAGCCATTTTACCAAAAACACGTACTTCAGCCGCTTCATATTCGGGCATTAAAGTAAGGTATGGATTATCCCAGTCCGCTGAAACACCTAAACGTTTGAATTCATCACGTTGGCGGTCAACTTGTTTTAAGGCATAATCGTGACAAAGTTTACGAAAATCATTCGTAGACATCTCTTTGCGATTATAGCCCTTCTTTTTAAGTTGCTGTTCAATTGGTAGTCCATGAGTATCCCATCCCGGAACATAAGGAGCACGGTATCCATTCATGGATTTAAATCGAACAATAATGTCTTTGGTGATTTTATTCATGGCGTGTCCCATATGGATATCACCGTTAGCATACGGAGGTCCATCGTGTAATACAAACGATGGTTTGCCTTCATTCAGTTTTTGCCGTTGTTGATAAAGTTGATTATCTTCCCATACTTTTTCCCGTTCAACCTCTTTAACGGGAAGATTTCCTCTCATTTTAAACTTAGTTTTACCCAAGTTTAGCGTATCCTTAATTCTCATAGTATCCTCCTCAAAATAAAAAGACTTCGCCCTAATAGGGACGAAGTCTTCGTGGTACCACCCAAATTCAAAATTAACAACCGTTAATTTTCTCATTGCATCATAGACTATTAACGAAGTGATCTTTTGCTAATAATTACTTTTTTAGGCTCACACCAACCCTAATTCGCTGAAAAGACCATTAGCAACTTTCTATCTTCAATCTATCATTATTTATGTAGCTTATCATTGGGATAAATTTCAACTGTCGGATCCGTGTATGGTCCTGAAACCGACTCCACAACAAATTGATCACCCTTTGAAGAATCATTACTAGATGAGTTTACACTGCCAATAGCCTGCTTGTCAAGATTCTTCACAGCATCTTGAATCTCATCATAATTGCTAAAATTACTTGAATCGAGTAATTTATTCCAATCTTCACTCTGGGCAAAGTCTAACTGACTTTTAAGCATTCCAATCATCTTTTGACGGAAATCCTTCACACTATTTCTAAAATCATCAGTCGCAATCGAAAGACTTTGAGCCTGTTTCGAAGTGTTACCCATGATTTCATTTGATTGAGCAGTAGCTTCAGTTAAAATAGAATCGGCTTGCTCTTGAGCCTTTTGTTTGATTTCATTTGCATCACTTTCTGCATCCTTTTTAACCTTATCAGCTGCTTCTTGGGCAACTAAAATCGATTGGTTCAAAGAATTCTTTAGGTCATCATAGTAAGTGAGGTCTTTTTTGGTTTTCTTTAATGATCTTTTAAGCTCCTCATTCTCATCTTGCAGAATTTGGTAATCTTTAGTGAGTTGATCTAAAAAGTCATTGACTTCATCAATGCTGTATCCTCTCATTTTTAGTGAAAACTTTTTATCATGAATATCTTGAGCCGTTAGCGTCATAATATCCCTCCTCATTTATTTTTTATTACGTTTAACTCAGCTTTTAATTTTCCCTTTTTCGAGTGGCCATTGTATCCCACTACCTTTATTCTACCGTATCCTCTGACAGAAATCATATCAGAAACTTTAATTTCATAATTTGGTTTAGTAAACTCAAACCAATTTAAACGAACCTTTTCGTGTTCAATTAAACCTTTAGCCATACTTCTAGAGATATGAAAACCAATCGAAATAACAACGTCCAAACGAAATGATGGTAAAGTAACAAAATCTACTATCCAGTCATCTTTTTGCTGAACAATTTGACTAAAATTAATTTGGCTTAAATCAACCTTTACTTTACCAATACGATCAACTGATCTTATCAAATACTTAGCCATTTCATTCTCACAAATAAATTGCCAACGTTCTCCGTCGGTCAAAATATCGCCGAGAACTTTGCGTTCAATTCCACTTCCCATCAAACTTCCAAGAACTTGATTGTGATGGATAGACGCAAATTTTTCAGGATATTGAATCTCAATTAATGATAATTCATAATCATCAAACTTCGGCACAAAATAGTCTGGATAAATCAGACCTCGTTTCATCTCAGCATTTTGATATCCACCAAACGTCAACAGCTTCAAACTAGGATAACGATTTACCAAAGTCTGAAGTAAATAGCACTCCCTTGAGTTGAGAAAACTAGTAAGAACTGGACGATACTCAGAATTCGCACTATCAATCCAATCACTTGCAGTTTGAAGGAACGGTAATTCGGATTTTCTAAAATGTTGTTCAATATTTTTTTCAACACCCATTTTATGCGACCAAACTTATGATAATATTTCCAATGTAGGTTACCCCAAACTGTAAAAGTTGAAGTACAACTAAGGCCAATATTGGCCCAAATCCTAACATCCCAATGTGAGCAAAATTAAAGTAATCTAAAAAGGGATTCACGATCCGACCCAAAAACTGGCCAAATCGAGATTGTGAGGCACCTGGAAACCATGTCAGTAAAGCATCGATTACGATTGCCAACATATAAATCTGAATTGCATAATTAATAATCTGTGCAATCCAAGTAATTACCATTACCAATTAAATCATCCTAACCTACTATTGAACTTTTCGTCCATTGCGCCATCAATATCAAAATTGTTAGGAGCACAGAGAAAAATTTTCTCATCAATTCGTCTTATTTTTCCATCAATAGCGTAAATAGTCCCATTTAAAAAATCAACGATTCTTTTGACGGACTCATTACTAACCCCGTCCATTTTAACAATTACAGCATTCCCACCAATTAATTTACTGGCAATACTTTTTGCGTCAGCATAAATTCGGGGTTCCATAACAGCAATTTTACTATTAGAAATATCACTTTTACTCATTGATACGACCTTACGCGGATTATTTTTTACAGATCGAACGCTATCAACATTATTTTGGTTTGGGTCGTCGTCTTCATAAGTCTCGTTATTATCATCGAGACCAAAAAAACGCTTAAAATTATATGACATTACTAGCTCCTCTCCGAATACTATTGCTTATTATTTCGGTTCCGATATCTGAAGAATGGAGGGACATCATCATTGTCGTTTCCACTATCATTATTATTTGAATCAGAATTATTTCCAGCTTCAAATGGTTCAAAGTCTTGCTTTTCCACGTTCGAAAACTTGTCATTATCTGATGAATCAGCATTTCTAACTTCGTTTTGGTTATCACTAATGTCCCAGTTGTGAAGCGGATCATCATTACTAGAATCAGCTGAATTATCTTTAGTAGCATTATCAGTCTTGGGACTAGCAAAGGTACTCGAACGATTCTTCCTAGTTAGTGCTGGGCTAGCAGAACGGTCTGGATCTCCAGTCTGAATCCCAGTTGCAACTACCGAAACTTTAACTTCATCACCCATATTTTCATCAATTGAGGTTCCAAAGAAGATATTAACATCATTTGACGTTGCATCAGATACGATATTGGCGGCATCTTGTGCCTCAGCAAGTGATAACTCTGGTCCGGCAGTTACATTCAGCAAGACTTGTTGGGCTCCGTCGATTGAAACTTCCAATAATGGCGAATTAATGGCTTTCTTAGTTGCTTCTTCCGTTCGGTTTTCGCCGGTTGCTGCACCCACTCCCATAAGAGCGGATCCTTGATTCTGCATTACACTTGTTACATCAGCAAAATCCAAATTAACAACCCCAGGACTAGTAATCAAATCAGTGATTCCCTGAACGCCCTGACGTAAAACGTCATCAGCATCCTTAAAGGCTTCCATCATTGGAGTTTTTTTATCAACCATATCTAACAAGCGGTTATTTGAAACCACCACTAAAGTATCAACGTTTTGCTTAAGGGCTTCAATTCCTTCAGTAGCGTTATGATCACGTTTTGGTCCCTCAAAAACGAAGGGACGAGTCACAACCCCAACTGTCAATGCACCAGCATCTTTAGCGATCTTGGCAACAATCGGAGCTGCCCCAGTTCCAGTTCCACCACCCATTCCTGATGTAACAAACACCATGTCAGCATCGTGTAAGGCATCAGTAATGGCTTCTTCACTTTCTTCAGCTGCTTTTGATCCAACTTCTGGATTTGAACCGGCTCCTAGTCCCTTGGTGAGCTTGGGTCCAAGATTAATCTTAGTTTCTGCTTTAGAACTTCCTAAAGCCTGTAGGTCGGTGTTAGCGGCAATAAATTCGACCCCTTTAACGCCTTCTTCGATCATTCGATTAACGGCATTTCCACCACCGCCACCAACTCCAATAACCTTAATTGTTGCACCATTATTTTTATTTGCATCCATTGAATAGTCCATATTTTATAAATACCCCCGCGTTACTCGAAAAAGTGGTGTACAATGCCACTTAATTTTTCGCCTAAATTCTTATCACTCTTTGGTTTCTTTTCACGTTTCTTTTTTGCCGTTTTATTCTGACGTTTTTGCTTAAAGGGAATGGATCCAGATATGCTTGGTTCAGATCGAGGTTCAATTTCTCTGGCATTTCCGTTGTCATCATAGGCGAACTCACCATGGTCAAATGCTGAACGTACTAAACGTTCAATTTGACTTAAATTACCACCATAATTAACTAATGATAATGCTAACGATAGTGAGGGGTGTCTTAAACCAATTTGATCAGGAATATAAACTCTGACATTAACGCCAAAGGTATTAGCGGCTAATTCAGCAATTCCTGGCATAGAGGATACCCCGCCAGTTAGCACAATCCCACCAGGGAGACTTAGTGCATCAATTCCATCAAGATCATCTTTGAGTCTGCCAAAGATTTGATCGATTCGTGCTTCGATAATTTCAGCTAATAATTTTTCACTTACATTAACTGGTTGTCCTTGGCCAACAACTTCGACTGGAAACTCATTATCTTCACTAGCTTGATCAACATCAGCATATCCATATCCCCGTTTCAACTTTTCAGCGTTAGCGGCAGAAGTGTTTAATACTGAAGAAATATCTTTAGTTATGTATTGTCCACCCTCAAGATCAACATTGGCGTATTTGAGTTCAAAGTCATGAATAACCGCAACCGTTGATTGTCCTCCACCTAGGTCAATCAATATTGTTCCAAACTCTTGCTCTGATTCACTTAAAATATATTTTCCTTCAGCCTGGGGATCGACAACCAATGCTTCAATATTCAAACCAGCATTAGTAACGGCCTTTTTAATATTATGAATAATAGTCTTAGGACCACTAATCATTCGACCATTCATTTTCAAACGATTTCCAACCATCCCTCTTGGATCTTGAATACCGTCAAAACCGTCTACCATGAATTCATCTGGAGTTAAATCGATCACTTCACGTTCGGGTGGAAGGTTAGTATCAATAGCAGACTCAGACACATCCACAACATCATCGTTTGTGATTTCCTCAGACTGGTCGGGGAGCTCAATCATCCCAGAACATTTATCAATTTTAATCTGATCAGCCGGGATGCCCACAATTACATTGCTAATTTTGACACTTGCCTTTTCCTCAGCCTGACTAACAGCTCGTTCAATAGCATTTGACGCCTTATCAATATCAACAATAACTCCACGACTAACACCAGTTGATTTTTCATTACCAACTCCGATTACATTCATTTGACCGTTAGCCTTCTCAGCTACAATCACTTTAATCGAAGTAGTTCCAATATCTAAACCAATGTACATATTTGAATCGTTCATTATCTGGAACCTCCATATAGGGTCTATTGAAAAAGATGATCCAATATACCATAATCTCACTTAATTTTAACACACATGACGAACGTTAATAAAGAGCCCTCATTTCCCCAAAGGATAGGAGTATGCCCCCACCTCCATGTTAACCACGCTCTTTTGTTTTAGGTCCTTAGCAATTGCAGGATAGTAAGCCATTTTATTTGCCATGGTACTGATTTTGACGTAAATCTCATTTCCATCTTTCATCAAAATCTGAACTCGCTCCGGATTACTTTTAGTATTAGCATTTTTTAACTCTTTAATCTGATTCCTAATTGATGGACTAATTTTTTTATATTGTCTTAACACATTCCTAATTTCATTGCCCTGTTTAAATCCAGAAACAATGCAGACAGCGCTAGGATCATTAATTTTCACTGCTTCATCGGAGATATGACCTGATGGGTAGACGGGATAATACTTTCCGGCTTTAAAAATGTACTCCGGATTCGAATATCCATCTACCTTCACCATTAATTGATTATGCTTTTTAAAAGAAAAATCAACGTGTTTAACCTGCGCATTATGAGTTAACACATAACTTTGGGCTTTAGCTTCGTTTCTCTTTACCATTATCAGCGAATCCCCGACTTGAAATGGAATCTGATCTTTAATGTTTTCGCCCTTGAGTTGATGATTAGTTTGAATGTTAATCGATGAAACCCGACTGTATGGCAGTACCAAATAAAGCGAAACTAAAGCTACTACTATAAACAATAATAGGATCGGCAAAAAACCTCTAATTAATTGCTTGCGCTGTTGCTTTCTAATCCCAGGAATTTTGTGTCCGACTCGATATCGACTATTCTTCCTTTGTTTTCTCTCCTGATACCTTTCCAACCGACCTGATGAATTGGAATCATTATCGCTAGTTTTCATTAAGATCACCCGTTAAGCTTTTTTATGATGCTTCTCAATTGCCTGATCACAAACGCCTAAAAGTTTATCAGCAGCATCACGAACTCCCATGTCATATGAGTTAGTAGCCATTTGCTTTCTTAATTCGGTGTTATGCATTAAAGAATCGACTTTTGTCACTAAAGATTGCCCATTCAAATCTTTTTCAGTCAAAATCATAGCGGCATTATTTTTTACGAGACTCATTGCGTTCTTAGTTTGATGATCCGCCGTAACATAGGGACTTGGAATTAAAATGGCCGGAATTCCAATGGCAGTTATTTCTGCAATACTAGTGGCACCAGCACGTCCAACAATTAAATCAACTTTAGGCAGAACCGCTGGCATATTTGAAATATAAGGTAAAACGGCAATATTATCGTTAATTTTAACGTTTTTTAAATCATTTTTAACCCCTTGATATCGCTTCTGGCCGGTAACAAAAACAACTTGGTATTTTCGTCGGTCAAATTCAGGGATCGCTTCTACCGCTGATGAATTAATCTTTAGTGCACCCTGACTTCCACCAAATATCAAAACCGTCGGAACATCATCTTTTAAACCAAACTCACTCCACTTAAAGTCGCTTTTCATATTAGCAACCTGCTGTGCCCGTGGATTGCCAGTGAAAACAACTTTATTTTCGGGAAACTGTTTTCGGGCATCGTCAAAAGCAATGGCAATTTCATCTACATAACGACTCAAAAAACGATTAGTGAGACCAACAACACTATTTTGCTCATGAATAACGGTAGGAATTCCTAACTTAGCTGCAGCATATACCACGGCTCCACAAACATACCCGCCGGTTCCGACCACAACATCTGGTTTAAACTTTTTAATGATTTTTTTTGATTCTTGGACACTTTTTAAAAACAACCAGATCGTTTTAAAGTTATACAGACTAAACAACTTCCGTTTGAATCCTTGAATTTTTAAGGCATCAAATTTAATTCCCTTTTCTGGAACAATTTTACCTTCCAATCCGCGATCGGACCCAACGTACAAAACCTCTGAATGAGGCTTTTGAGCTTTTAACGCGTCAATTAGGGCAAGCGCCGGATAAATATGTCCACCAGTTCCTCCCCCGGATACAATCATTCTCATTATTTAGTCTCCTTTTTCCCAGTTAGCTTCTCAACGTCTTTGATGAATTCATCACCACGATCACGATAAGTGGCAAATTGGTCCCAACTTGCATTAGCCGGTGACAACAATATGATATCTCCTGGTCTACTCATTTTAATCGCTTCCGGTACGGCTTCATCAAGGTCTCTAACTTTTTTAATTTGTGGAACACCAGCTTTTTTGGCAGCATCTTCTAACAAGTCGGCGGTCTCGCCAAACAAAACAATTCCAGCTAAATTAGATTTAAAATCAGGAACCAGTTTATCAAAGGTATAGCCACGATCTAATCCACCTGCTAACAAAATGATCGGTTCATCAAACCCTCTTAAAGCCATTTGGGTGGCCTCAATGTCGGTTGCCTTAGAATCATTATAAAACTCACGATCGTCAGCAGTTAAAACATATTGAACACGATGTCTAACTCCACCAAAATTCTTTAATACTGAAACAATCGCTTCAGTAGAGATCTTATACAGTTTAGCTACCGCAATTGCGGCTAAGGCATTTTGAACGTTTTGTTCACCCGGAACCCGAATGTCCTTTTCATGTATGATAAATTCATCTTTAAAGTAAATATTGCCCTCAGAAACGTAAGCTCCATTTTTGTACTTATCAGTGAGTGAAAACGGAACGATTTGAGCTTGACTACGTTTGCTTAATTCTCGCCATTCAGCACTATCAAAATTCATGATAAGAAAATCATCTTTGGTTTGATTTTTAGTAATCTGCATCTTAGCATTTACATAATTTTCACGTGTTTTGTGGTAATCCAAATGGTTGGAAAAAATATTAGTGATGACAGCAATATGCGGGTGAATTTTTGGAGTCCCCAGTAACATAAAACTCGAAATTTCTAATACTAAGACATCGTTCTTATTAACTTCTTGAGCCACTTTAGTGGCGGGAATTCCAATATTTCCCCCATCTAGGGCCGTTCCGTCTTTTTTACCCGCTTGCAACATTTTAGTGATCATAGTGGTAGTGGTAGTTTTCCCATTACTACCAGTGACTCCCACAATTGGAGCATCTGAGATTTCTGCTGCAAGTTCCAATTCCACAATGATCGGAATGTTTTTATCTTGAGCAGCCTTAACCAAATCATTATCGTATGGAATGCCAGGATTCTTGACCATCAGATCAATTCCATCTAATAGGGAAAGAGGTGACTCACCTGCTACTACTCTTACACCATCCGCTTTTAATTCATCGTATTCTTTAATTTGATCAGCTGGCTTTGCATCGGTTAAAGTGACATTTGCTCCCAACTTAACCAATAGTTTAGCAGCATTGGTTCCACTCATTCCAGCCCCAAAAACTAAAATATTTTTATCTTTATAATTGTCCACGTTTTTCATAATTAAAATTAAGCTCCCTAAAAATTAAATCATTGTAATAACGCCAGTGATTGCAGTAAACAAACCTACTAGCCAAAAGATAATATCAATCTTCCATTCACTCCATCCCATCATCTCAAAAGTATGGTGAATGGGGGTCATCTTAAAGATTCTTTTTCCAGTTAGTTTAAATGATGTAACTTGTAAGATGACACTGGCAGTTTCAACAACGAATACCAATCCAACCCATAATAACGAAAGTTCATGATGAAGCAAAATTGAAACGGCAGCTAAAGCGCCACCTAGTGCTAAAGAACCCATGTCACCCATAAAGATTTTAGCAGGCTTGTGATTAAAAAGCAGAAACGCGATAAGCGCACCCGCAACTGCCATGCAAAACATTTCAACTTCAAACTGGTGTTGAAAATGAGCGACAACGGCATACGCTCCAAAGGCTATAATTGATAGTCCACTTACCAATCCATCCAACCCATCCGTGAGGTTAACGGCGTTAGAAAAGCCTGCTAGCCAAAAAATGATAAACAAAACATAGAAATAGCCTAATGGGATCTCGCCGAGGTTAAAAAAGCGAATTGACATTGGAAATCCATCAGCATAGTAAACCCAAGCAAACACCAGCGCTCCAATGACTTGAAGCAAGAACTTTTGCCAAGCTTTAAATCCTTCATTTTGACGCTTAAACAGTTTAATTGAGTCATCCCACATCCCAATTAGTCCATAAAACACAAGAACAAAGATTAAAATGAGCAGCGTTGACTTCAATTGGCTAACTACTAATCCATAGATCAAGCACGTAATGACGATTGCAATTATGAAACCTAATCCTCCCATTGTGGGCGTTCCACTCTTACTTTCATGCCAGCTGGGACCTTCCTCCCTGATCATCTGACCTTCATGCTTTGATCTAAAATAACTTATTAATACTGGCGTTAGTCCCAGTGTAATAATAAATCCTCCAATTAGTGGAATTAACCAATCCATCACTTTTCATCCTCTCAAAATTTATTTTAATTTAACTGTCAACGTAGTTTTGGGGGTAATTCTTTGACCTACATTGATACCCTGACTTTCTACTTTTCCTTTACCGCTGGTATTTAATTTGATACCCAATTGATCACTAAGCGTTTGAACGTCTTTTTCGCTCCAACCTTTAAGACTAGGCATCTTTAATACTCCACTAGTTATCAAAATAACGTGATTATCTCCTGAACCAGCACCGATCGCCGTTGGACTTTGCTTAGTAACCGTGTCACCATCACCAATCACGATTGGCTCCAGATGACTTTTACTAAGTTGCTCTTTAGCCACATCAGTCTTTTGACTAACGACATCTGGAACTTGCGCATCATCAGCTGTATTTTGGGTTAATGCCCGCTGCATAACTGGATTGAAGATTTGCGCCATCAATTGGGTAGCGGTCTTTCCACCATTTAAAGTGGGTTGTTTCATACTTACGTACATAATGTATCTTGGGTTTGAAGAAGGTACCATTCCAGCAACCGAATACAAGTAACTATCGTCACCATTCTCATAACCGCCAGATCCATTACTTACCTGAGCAGTACCAGTCTTTGCAGCTACTCGATATCCAGGAATCTTGTAATCTTGACCGATCCCATATGGCTTATAAACAACATCTTCCATATGCTTTCGAACAGCTTTAGCAGTTGAGGGTTTAATGGGATGTCCCAACGTTTCTTCCTTATAATTCTTAACCACCTTATTGTGATCATTGGTTATATCATCAACAAACCTTGGCTTGATCATTTTGCCGTTATTAGCAACTGAAGTCATAGCTTGTACCATCTGCAAGGCAGTTACTTGAATACCTTGACCAAAGGCAGTATTAGCCTGTTCAATTGGTAACTTAAATTGCATATTCCCCGAATCATCATCACCAAAAACTGAATTAGTATTCTTCAGAAACTGGAATCGATTAATGTAATCTTTCCAAGTATTTGGCCCCATCTGTTGTTCCAAATGTGCCATGGCAACGTTACTAGACAAGGCAAATCCCTTATTATAAGTGATCATTCCCCATCCTGTTGGTAGCCAATCTGGCACAATCTTACCATCAATATCATATTTACCTGATAGATAGCGCTCATTTCCATGGAAATTACCACTATCAATTGAAGCGGCTAGCGTAAAAATCTTCATGGTTGAACCTGGCTCAAAAGCATCTTGGGTTAATGTATTCCGCCAAATTCCACCTAATCCCTTGCCAGTTGTAGCATTGAAAGTTGGTCGTTGAGCAGCGGCTAAAACTTTCCCAGTCTTAGCATCAATCAGCATGGCATTCATACTCTTTGGATGAACCTGTGATTGTACCTCACTCATCTGGTTTTCAAGTAGAAATTCTAATCGAGAATCAATTGTGGTATGAACACTATTCCCGTTAACCACTGGTCGTTCTTTTTTATTATCATCAGGTACTTCGTAACCATAATTATCATGTCTTACTTCTTCATACCCATTTTTCCCACTCAGAACTTTATTAAATGACTTTTCAAGGCCCATTTGTCCCACTAAGTTTGTTTCCTTAGTCTTGTTATTGGTAACTGGAGAAGCCAACCCAACAATGTGAGATGCAAAGACCCCATTTGGATATAATCGACTCTGTTGTTGAACAAATTTGATGCCGGGCAAATGATGAGAAACAATTTTTTGTTTATCAACTAAAGAAATGTTTTTTCCCGGATTTCCAAATTCAACCTGAAAGGCTTGTTTCTTTGGTTTAAGGGTCTTAAGGGCCTCTTTGTAACTAATCGGCAAGTTTTCAGAAAGGATCCGAGCGGTTTTTTCAGGATTAGTCACGTAATCTGGTTTATCATCTTTAGTCTTTTGCGACTTGTTTAAAATAGCATAAATCGAGTAAGTACTGGTATCCTCAGCCAACGCTTGGTTATTGTTATCATAGATGGTTCCACGTTTAGACTTAATCACGTTAGTTTGGGCATACAAACTCTTTGTTTGCTGCGCCAAATTAACGTGATTCGCACTTTTGAAAATTGCTTTTTTAAAAAAAAAGCCGAAAATCAACAGGAAAACTACAATTACTAAAATCCGAAAATACATCCCAAATTTTTTTCGATTAGCAATCGCATTTTTCCGATTTTTTATCTGCTCTTGTTTTTTATTCATTTTGTGACGTTCCTTATTTGATCATTTGAAAGTTTTAATCCCGATCCTTTAGCAACCTTATCTAAACGTGAACTACTTTGAAGTTCATCAATCTGTTGCTTAAGTCCGATATTGGTATTATGTATTCTTGTTGATCGACTCTCAGTATCTTGCAACGTTTGCTCGGCCCCTGAAAGTGAAATTCTTGTCCAAACCAATGCGACCGACATTAAGAATATCATCGCACATCCAACTACTAAAATTGTAATTTCCAGCTTAGGACTGAACTTATGTTCTCTTTGGGGAGTAGTAACACGCTTTGAATTGATCTGATTTCTTCGATATGTTTCATACGCGTTTCCATTTGAATATTCTTTTTTTGCTAGACCATTTTGTGCCAAAGTTCCCACCTCCTATTTAATTTTCTCAATGATTCTGAGTTTGGCACTGTGCGATCGATGATTTTGACTAAGTTCATCAGCACTGGGTAAAATTGGTTTTCTTTGGACCATTTTAAACTTTGGTTGAATTGAATCCGGTATGACCGGTAAATCATGGGGTAAATCTTGAATGGTGGTTTTTTCTTTAAAAATCCCCTTTACCAAACGATCTTCAAGCGATTGAAACGTGATTACACTAATCCGACCATGAACATTTAACATGTCCAACGCCTGCTCAAGTGAATCTTCTAAAGCGCCTAACTCATCATTAACGGCAATTCGTACGGCTTGAAAAACGCGCTTAGCTGGGTTACCACCATGTCTTCGTGCTGGAGCTGGAATGGCATCCTTAATGATTTCAGCTAACTGACTTGTAGTATCAATTGGATGATCAGCTCTATTTTTTTCAATACTACGAGCAATTTGCTTAGAAAATTTTTCCTCACCATAACGATAAAAAATTTTCACTAACTTTTCATACGACCAGTGATTAATAACTTCCCAAGCATCTAGATCATTTCTTTGATCCATCCGCATATCAAGACGAGCATCCTTTTGATAACTAAAGCCCCGCTTGGCATCATCCAATTGTGGTGAAGAAACTCCTAAATCATAGACAACCCCATCAATTCCAACGACATCATAACGTTTCAAGTCACGTTTAAAATTTCTAAAATTATCATGAATAAAAGTGATTTCATTATCTTTTAAGAACTTTTCTAAATGGGTTTGATTATAATCAATAGCAACTTGATCTTGATCAAAAGCGTATAAATGACCCTTTTTTAGTTCCGACAAGATCTTAGAACTATGGCCTCCACCTCCAAGAGTACAATCAACATAGATTCCATTGGGCTTAACATCCAGACCACGAATAGCCTCATTTAATAAAACCGTTTGATGTTTAAACGTAGACATTAATATTCACCTCAAGTTAGACATCAAGTAAATTTTCAGCAATATCGCTGAACTCACTTGCAGCCTCATCCGTATAATTATCCCACTTAGAAGCATCCCAAATTTCAAACCTAGTCGATACTCCAGCCAAAACACAGTTTTTAGTCAGGTTGGCATACTTACAAAGCGCAGTCGGGATATTGACTCGGCCTTGCTTATCAATATCACATTCAGTGGCCGCAGAAAAGAAAAAACGTGAAAACATTCGCGCATCTTTTTTGTTAAAGGGTAGTTCATTAATCTTATCTTGAACTTTTTGCCACTCACTCTCGGTATACCCAAAAAGACAGCCATCTAAACCACGAGTAATGACAAATTTATCTCCTAATAAGTCTCTAAATTTAGCGGGAATGATGAGACGTCCCTTGGCATCGATGTTATGTCGATATTCGCCCATGAACATAATTCATCATTCCTTTCTCCCCTAAATATAAATTTAGTTTACCACAATAAACCACTTCCTACCACTTTGCCTCCATAAAAATCCACAAAAAATAAAAGCACTCCGGAAAATAAATCCCAAGAATGCTTTTATATCAGTGTATTATAATAATTTTTACAATCAAAGAAAATATAAAAATAGTTATCCAATAAATGTCACTTATTCGCCAAAAATTAACTAAAAATTGTTTTGGCAACAACTGTCCTTCATCGATCACTCGGTAAAACAAAAAGATAATCCCAATTATCATCCAAGCCAAAATGAATAATGGCAAAAACGAAAATCCATGACTCGTCATAGTAATGACGTGAACTAACCAAATTCCAATGATTGGAAATGAATCAAGAACACTCAGCCGTTGAAACATCCGATTTTTAGTAATGCGCTTAAAAAAAATAATAATAAAACCAATAATAATAAAAAGTAATAAAGGCTTAATTAATGACTCCACTAATAAATGGAGATTAGATATATAATTGACCATTTTTAACCTCGTAAATTAGGTATAATAAGTGATTTGCAATATTTTTAGTTCAAAGTTAGAATTGTGACAGTATGAATATTGAAAGTGGTGGATACTTTGAATAAATGGAAAGATAAAACAACGTTTCAAAAGATCTTAATGATCTTTGTTTGGTTAATGATTATTGCAACCATTTTATCAGTGGTTGCTGGATCAGCAGCTGCTTTCTTTGGTGGCATGTAAATTAATAATATCGTTTTAGGGCATTCTGAAGCAAATTCAGAGTGTCTTTTTATTTTTCATCATCAGAAGAAGGCTTCTTATAGACGTCTCTAGGTTTACTTCCATGCTGTGGTCCAATATACCCACGTTGTTCCATATCATCAACAATCCGAGCTGCCCGATTATAACCAATTCGAAACTGACGTTGAATCATCGACGTACTGGCTTTTTGTTCTTTTACAACAAATTTCAGAGCATCATCAAATAGATCATCCTCATCATCGTCTTTTTCTTCTTCTTTAATTTCATCATCAGTAACCATCATTGAGTCATCATATTCTGGCTCAGCTTGTTTCTTGACAAAATCAATCACGTTTTCAACATCACTATCAGAAATAAAGGAACCTTGGACACGCGCTGGAATGTTTTGATCGATCGGGAGATACAACATATCACCCCTCCCAAGCAGTTTTTCAGCTCCATTCGTATCTAAAATTGTTCTTGAATCAACTCCACTTGATACCGCAAAAGCGATTCTTGATGGGACATTAGCCTTAATCAATCCGGTAATAACATCAACTGACGGACGTTGAGTTGCCAAAATCATATGAACCCCAGCTGCTCTTCCCATCTGAGCTAGTCTAATGATGGCACTCTCCACTTCATTTGAGACCGTCATCATTAAATCAGCTAGTTCATCAACAACCACTACAATGTATGGGAGAGTTGGAAGAGCTGTACCTTCAATCCGATTCTTTTCTTGAATATACTTATTATATCCACTAATTTTACGTTGACCTGTCTGGGCAAACATCTCATAACGATGTTCCATTTCATCAACCACTTTATGAAGAGCGCGAGCGGCTTTCTTAGGATCTGAAACCACTGGGCTTAAAAGATGAGGAATCCCATTATAAACACCCAACTCAACTTTCTTAGGGTCAATTAACATAAATTTAACCTGGTCGGGAGTAGCTTTTAAAAGAATACTAGTGAGAATTGAATTAATTGCAACCGACTTACCACTTCCGGTTGATCCCGCAATTAACAAATGAGGCATCTTGGTAATATCGCAAGAAACAACGTCACCGTTAACGTTTTTACCCAAAGGAACATTTAGAATGCCATGGTTGTTACCAGTCTGATTTTCAAATACATCCCGAAATGAAACGGTCGAAATTGCTTTATTAGGGACTTCGATCCCAATTAAAGATTTACCTGGAATTGGTGCTTCAATCCTGATGTCTTTTGCTGCTAATGCAAGTGCAATATCATCACTCAAATTGACAATTTTAGAAACTTTTACACCAATTGCTGGATGCAACTCATATTCGGTAACCGATGGTCCTAAGCTTACATTTTTTACCTCAGCATCAACTCCGAAACTCTTTAGAGTCTTTTGTAGAATTTTCGTATTTTTATCGATCGCATTATATTCAGCAGTCTGATCTTGCTCTGGCACTTTAGTAAGGAGATTAGTTGAAGGAAGTTGATAGTGGTTACCAGAAGAATTATTTTCAAAAGTTGGTAAACTCGTTTTGGTTTCATTATCAAAATGATTCCGTTTAGGCTTCTTGCTTGCAACCGTTATGTGAGGAGTATTCTCATCTTGTTTAACACCAACACGTTCCGTTGGCTTATTGACTGGAGCAGTTGGTGAATTAACGGATGCTTGAGACTTCGAACTGTTCTTCTCATTTTCTTTTTGATGTCCTAGATAATCTTGAAACTGATTTGTCTTTGCTGATTGCTGCTTTTGTAATTTTCGATTATTTCGTCGCTTTTGATTATTCAGGTGCGCCCGATTAAATGACGCAATAATCGCAGTAAACCACTTAGATGACCAAGTCAAAAAGCCTTTGATCCACTTAATAACTGGTAGTTTAAAGAAGATGATCGCTCCAACGACCATTAAACTGTAAGCAAGGATCAAAGTCCCAACTAACGAGATAAGGGTATCGAAAAAAGATAATAATGAGGCGCCAATCATCCCACCCCCAACGTTACTAGTAGAGACACCGTTAGTAATATCAGAAAGTAACGCATTGAAGGTCGTGGACACAAAGTTAACATGGGAATTTAAAGAATTCGAAAAGGTAATGGATAAGTTTAAAATCCAACCAATAAATGCTATCAAAAAACCCAAAATATAATGGTAATCGATTCGAGGAATCTTAATTCCTAGAAGCAACAAGCTGCCAAAAACACCTAAAAAAATTGCCAAAACCTGGTAGGCGTTCCCAACCACTAACCGAAATACATTAGCAAACAGGGTCCCCGCCATTCCTAAGCTGAAAAATCCTAAAACGGCTATCAATAGAAAAATCAAACCAATAATATTTAATTTCTTTTCACCGCAAAAGTTTTTTAATTTGGTCCACACAGAATTTCTTTTTTTTCTTGGACGACGTTTTCTCGTTATGTTACGCTTTGTAGTTTTACGTTTTGTTTTTCGTTGAGCCAACTAAGGCACCCCTTCGCATTATTTTAATTTATCGTGCTCATAAGTATGAGTCACTTCAAGTCCAGCAAATTTCTGTTGCCTTAAAGCCTCATATATTACAATCGCACAAGTGTTCGATAAATTCAATGCTCGAATATGAGAATCATCTTGAGGAATTCTAATAGCTTGTTTGGAATACTGACGTTCAAAGTTTTCGGGCAATCCCGTCGTTTCTTTTCCAAACAAAAAATAATAATCCACGTTATCATCACTATAATTAGGATTTGTATACACCTTTTTCCCAAACTTTGAAACCAAAAACAACCTTTGCTTGTCTGGAATGGTTTTTAAAAATTCAGGAAGATTTTCGTGATAATTGATCTTAACCTTATCCCAGTAATCTAATCCAGCTCTCTTTAAGTGTTTATCATCAACCGAAAAACCCAACGG
This sequence comes from Fructilactobacillus sp. X3R2C1, assembly GCF_059901235.1. Classification (NCBI taxonomy): domain Bacteria; kingdom Bacillati; phylum Bacillota; class Bacilli; order Lactobacillales; family Lactobacillaceae; genus Fructilactobacillus; species Fructilactobacillus sp. X3R2C1. The sequence continues at coordinate 14,810 of NZ_JBWXVA010000002.1, read as the reverse complement.
TTTAATTAAATCAAGAACGGTATCAGTTCCCGCACATGTTCTTGCAATATTGCCAGTATTAGCTGGCATTAATGGTTCAAATAATGCAATATGATTAGTCATTTACATCCTCCAATAATTCGTTCAATAACTTTCTTTTTCAATTATATCACGCGTCTAATTCCATTTAAGCGCAAAATCGATGTCAATTCAGATCTATAATAGTTATAATTGTTGCAGGAGGTAGTTTTATATGACAATCGTTGAACCACTTGTATCAAAATTTAGAGAGGTATCTGCTGAACTTGAAAGTTCTCAATTAAAAATTGCAATTAATCAGGAAATGATGACCCCCAGTCGTGGATTTATCGCAGAAGCATGTAAATATGCTCACGAAAAAAAGCGAAGCATCGACGTCTTAATTTCATCAAATAATAATACTAGTACCTTTAATGATTCTGAGATAAAAATCATGGAAGATGATCTTTTCCAATGCCAAGAGTTAGGTGTTGATGGTGTCATTATTGGTGCTTTAAATGACCAAAATAAAGTCGACTTAGAGGCCATGGAAATTTTGATGGCGGCAGCAGGCGGCATGCAACTGTATTTTTCACCTGCATTTGATCAAATAATTGAAAAAAATTGGACTGATACTCTGAACTGGATTGATAACAATAACTTTGCTGGAGTAGTTGCATCAACCAGAATAGAAAGTTTATCTGCAAAAATAAAAAATTATCAGAATCTTCAGTTAGTTCCACTCGTAGAGTCCAAAGATGAATTGGATAAGGTCCAAAAGATTGCTGATCCCAATATTATAATTAACAAAAAATAGCTTCAGCTATAAAAATAATCCCGTACCGCTAAAAACTAGCGTTACGGGATTATTTGTTTTTCTCCAATCAATGAACTTTTTTAATGCTCAAAATGACGTGGTCCTCTGAACTTGTGCCATAGAAAAGCCCCAACTCCAGCAACTACCACCACAATAATTCCTCCAACTACCCAGGGAGTAATGCTCCCATCTTTTTTCTCGTGCTTAGCATCATTTTTGTCATGATCTTTTTTTGCCTTTTTATTTTTCTGATTCTTCTTATCAGATTGATTCTTTTTATCCTTGGCATTCTTATCAGCATTGGGTTTTTGGGAATTATCTTTGGCCTTTGATTGATCCTTGGCTTTTTCATTTGTCTGATTATTATTAGTAGCATTCTTCTGGGTGCCAGTAGCTGAACTATCACTAGTCCCGTTATTATTTTTATTCTTACCATTAGTCTGACTACCATTATTACCATTGGAACTCACACCAGCATTAGCACGGTTAGGTTGTTTATTATTTGCCGTACTGTTACCAGTTGATGAATAAATAATCGTCATTTCCATAATATCTGTTGAACTATCACTACCACCAAATGTCATTTGGGGGCCATTACTATTATTTTGTCCATTTTGAATACTAGAATACTTGTATCCAGGAATGTTAGGAATCGACGCAATATAGGTACTACCAGTTGCTCCCATGGCGGTGGTTGCAGGACGAATTACTTGACCATTTTGATCAACGTAGTGAACTACAATCTCCCCTTGACCACTATTACCCTGTGCAAATTGAGTAGTTTGCGCATTAACATGTCCCACATTAGGCACAAACACTCCCATGGTGACCACTGCAAAACTAATTAAAATTAGTGAGGTTACTTTCTTTAAGTTCATAATCCATACTCCATTTCATTTATTTGAAAATGTTTAAGGGTGTTCCTAAAAATTATTTTCACCTAATTAATTTTAGTTCAAGTCGGCAACGTAACGATATGCACCTGAAGCTGCTCGGTATCTTAACCAAGTGTATCCATTAGCAATTACTTTGCCATCATAAACAACGCTTTCTCCAGCATCATATTGTCCCACAATTTGTGAACTGGTATTTGGTGAAGTTCTAATGTTAGTAGCATGTCTGAAGGTAAATCGGCCAGAAGTGGGAGTAACGTCTGATTGGTTGTTACCAGAAACAGAACCATTTCCTAATTCAGCAACATAACGGTAGGCACCTGATCCACCACGATATCTTAACCATGTGTATCCATTAGCAATTACTTTGCCATCGTACACTACTCGTTCACCGGCATTATATTGGCCTACAACCTGTGAATTAGTACTTGGTGAAGTTCTAATATTAGTAGTTTGACCAAATGTATAAGTACCTGAAGTTTCAGTGACATTTGGTTGGTTATTTGGAGTTGAAGTATTGTTATCTAGTTTAGCAACGTAACGGTAGGCACCTGAAGCTGCCTTATATCTTAACCATGTGTATCCACCGGCATTAACAGTACCATCATAAACAACTCGCTCACCGGCATCGTACTGTCCCACAACTTGTGAACTAGTACTTGGAGCAGTTCTAATGTTGGTAGTTTGATTAAAGGTATACATCCCTGATTCTTGCTTAACGTTTGCATCTGGGTTAGGTGCGGGAGTAGAAGTATTGCTTAGTTTAGCAACGTAACGGTAAGCACCTGATCCACCACGATATCTTAACCACGTGTATCCATCAGCTTGGACAGTCCCGTCATAAACAACTCGTTCACCAGCATCATATTGACCTACAATCTGAGAACTAGTACTTGGAGCAGTTCTAATGTTAGTAGTTTGACCAAAAGTATAGGTTCCAGAAGCTGGTGTGACATTTGACTCTGGCTTTGAGGCTGGTACGTCGCTTACCTTAGCAACATACAAATCATCACCAGAATATGATTTGTATCTTAACCATGTATATCCATCAGCATCAACAGTACCATTGTAAATGACACTCTCTCCAGCCTTATATTGTCCTACAACTGGAGCACTTAGGCTTGGTGAGGTTCTAATATTGGTGGTTTGACTGAAGGTATAAGTACCAGAAGCTGGCTTAACATCAGGAGCTGGTAGTGGATTACCTTCATCTTGAAAGGCGATTTGATCGATGCTAGTTAAATTATAGTTACGGACACAGTTAATAAGTGTCTGAGCATAACTAGGATCAGTCGCATATCCATCATTTTGTAAAGCATAGGCTACACTCACGTAATCTCTTACGCCAAGTAAGTTGCTGTAACGTGGGTTGTCTCTTAAGAAAGCACCATGGTCTTCAATGCTTGCAGCCCAGCTTGGGTATAATCTAAAGGCTGCTTGAACAGTAACCCAGTGTCCATTGATGTATTCTTGAGTTGGAAAGTAGATTGATTGACCGTTATAAGAACCTTTGATTCCAAATAAATTGTTACCCTTAACGGCTAATCCAGATCTCCCCCAACCACTTTCAATGATGGCCTGAGCGATTGAAATTGATGGTAAAACACCATATTTCTTCCATCCAGCAATTGCACCAGGAGTCACCTTATTGATAAAGTCCTGAGTATAACTGGCAAAATTAGTGTTATTTGAAACATTAAAATTAGTATATTGTGATGGGCGTTGCACGTTTTGATTTACGTTGTTTTCAACGCTTGAATCATAATAACCAGGACCAATCTGCTTATCTGGAGTGGCAACGTCAGCCTTTAAGTTAACGTTTTGATTTTGATCTGCATTCTGTTGATGCTCATTATTATTTTCAGAAACTTTGTTCTCGTTTTCAGCATTATCAGCTGCCTTGAGAGCAACTTCAGAATTCTGTGCTGATTGTTGACTGGCATCAGCTTTTGTTACTTGCTGTTGATCACTAGTCTCTGAAACTTTTGGTGATTGTTGCTGTTCATTAGAGTCATTCTGATCCTTGACACTATTAGTCTCAGTCGATTTTGAAACAGCATTACTATCATTTAATGAGTTAGTTTGAGCTGACTGATCAGTCTTAGTTGGTTGTTGATTATCAGTAGTAACTTCATTTTCGTTCTGAGATTGTTTAGAATCACTTGATTGTAATGTTGGTGTATGTACATTTGTTTCAGAAGAATTCTTAACTTCTGTATTTGTCTCACCATTTACTGATCCTGCTTGTTGTAACTGTGTGGCAGTCTTATTAGTGTTTTCCACTTGGGTTGAACCACTATCGTTTTGGGTTTGATTAGTGTTTGCAACTGTTGGTTGTTCTTGAACAATTTCCTTCTTTGGTTGAACATTTGAAGCCGGTTCACTTTCAGAAACTGGGACAGTACTTACCTTATCAGCATTTACTGAACTATTTAAGTTAAACGTGAACAATGCCGCACTGGCAAAGACCGTACCCATAGCTACTTTCATCCAGCCCTTTTTGGTTTTCACCAATTTGTTACGGCGTTTAGTTTCTCCAGTACTAAGAGCCACTTGGTTGTGCTTCTTAATGAGCTTCTTCATCAATTATCTCTCCTTTTAAAAACTGTAATATCATAATTAAGTATAACATCTAACGATCAAAAATTAATAAAAATATAAACAATATTAATAGTAATTATTCTAAAGTGAAATCTTAAAAATGTCTACCCCAATTTACTTAATTATTTATTTTGGCTCATCTTTAACTCATGAAAAAATATAATTCTAGGACACCAGTGTCCTAGAATTATACGTTTTAGCTAACCAAATATTATAAAAACCAATAAATCTTAATTCAATAACTCTTTAAAATCACTGGGAATTTGGGATTCGACTTTGATGTCTTTTTTTTCAAACGGATCAAAAAAAATTGTTTGATAACAATGTAATTTTTGCCGTTTATTGCTGTGTTCGTGAGGATTATATAGCCAGTCTCCCACAAGCGGATAGCCAATTCTTGCAAAATGAACCCGGATTTGATGTGTTCGCCCCGTATGCAACCTAATTTTGACCAATGACATTCCATTATTAACCTTTAATGTCCAAAATTCAGTTCGACAATATTTGCCGTCATTTCTGACTTCTCGTTCGATAAATGATCCTGGTTTTCTACCAATTGGGAGCACAATCTGCCCGTGCTTGATGTTAAGTTCACCTAACACAACGGCAACATAATATTTTTTTACCTGTCGGTCTTTCAGTTGCTTATCAAGTACCGAATGAGCTAAATGATTCTTAGCAAAAATAACCGGACCACTCGTATCACGATCAAGACGATTAACGATGTGAACCTTCTTACTTGGATAATCATTACGAACATAATAACCTAAAACACGATTTAAAATTGTGTCATTAGGATAAATATGTGAAGGAACTGAAGCAACTCCGACCGGCTTATCAATTACCAAAAAATTATCATTTTCAAATAAAATCTTAATCGGTAAATTTGAAACCTGCAAAAAATCATTTTGTTCTTCAGGTGGCAAAATAACCTTAACTCGATCACCACGTGATAATTCAAAACTAGTATAAACATCCCTACTATTCACCATCAAGTGACCACCATGATAACGAATACTTTTAAGTAGCGATCTGGTAACCCCATTTTTCATCACAAACGTTCTGACTTTCATGGGTTTATATTCATCATAAATCCAATCAAAGCTAATCATCGTCAAGGGTTTCCCCAATGAATGAATTACTTACCCGCTGCCAAAAATGAGTGTGACGATATTTGGCAAAATAAATTCTTCGTTTGGAAATTTTGAATTTAATGGACTTAATTGGACGATCTTTAATTAATAACTGGTCGTATGTTAGAACGTTATGGAGCGATACTTCCGGCACAATCGTAATGGATTCAGTTGGTGGAATAATGATCGGTGAACCAATCGTTCGAAAAACCCGGTTATTAATTGAAGCCATCTCAGCCACTTGAATTGAATTGAACTTAGGCGAAATAATTGCTCCCCCTACTGATTTATTGTATGCGGTGGATCCAGTGGGAGTTGAAATACATAATCCATCGCCACGAAAGTTTTCAAAAAGTTCTCCCTTGATGAAGACTTTGGCCACCATCGTTCCAAACAATTTTTTAAACGTCGCTTCATTAAGGGCAATCATATAATCTGGCTGTCCCCCATCAGCATAATCTACTTCGATATCTAATAAGGGATAGCTAACACTTTGACCATTATCATGCTTCAAACTTTCAACCAACTGGGTCACTTCAGTATCACGCCAGTCAGTATAAAATCCCAAATGACCCGTGTGAATTCCAACGAACCTAATTTTGTCAGTCAAATCATCGTAATGATGAAAAGCAGAAAGTAACGTACCGTCTCCACCAACGGAAATTACAATTTCAGGATTAAGTTCATCAATTTCTAAATCTTTTGCATTTTCAATCTCTTTTGATAATTCCGACGCAATTCGACTCGAGGTCTCACCATCGTTACTATAAATTGCAATTTTCATTTTTGGTCCCTCGATTCGTGTTTATCGTTTTGATCCTTAAGATCTCGATCTAACTCTTGTTTAATCTCTAACATTTCTTCATCCAACTTATAAGCGGTTTCCGATGCCCCCTGTAACCTCTTATGAACTTCAGGAGGAAAAACATCAGGATGCTTATAATTTAAAGAATGTTCAATGGTAGCCCAAAAGTTCATTGCTAAAGTTCTAATTTGAATTTCAGCCAGAATATCCCTTTGCCCATCGACTAACTGCAAGGGATAACTAAATACAATGTGGTATGAACGGTAGCCACTGGCTTTCTCATTATTAACGTAATCCCGTTCTTCTAAAATATTAATGTCATTTCGTTTTCTAAGAATGTCTACTACCGTGTAAATATCATCAAGAAATTCACACATAATGCGCAACCCACAAATATCTTCCATGTCTTCAGACAAACGTGATTCTTCAATGTGACGTCGCTGCATCTTTTCCTTGATACTATCGATTGGCTTAATTCTACTAGTAACAAACTCAATTGGTGAGCGTTCACCACGTTCTAAGTACTCTGAGCGAATCCCACGTAATTTTAATTTTAATTCATTTGAAGCTTCTTGATATGGAAATAAAAAGTCATCCCAATTCTTCACCATAAAACAACAATCTCCAGTCTGTCATATTGTTCCAGAAACATAATACCACACTTAATTATCATCCCAGTATAATAAGAGTACTAAAACAAATTTATTGAATTTTTATAAAAAAATGATAATCTAGTAAGTGCGTCGTTATAGAAGAGAAAGATAACAAACTAGGAAAGGAAAAAGTTATGATTGAACTATATTTATTTGTAGACCCAACTTGCAGTGATTGTGCTGAATCTGAACAAACTATTGATCGTTTATCAAAGCAATTACCCTGTAAGACATCATTTCGAATCATTCCGATCATGAACCTTAGCGTTATATCTGGTAATAAGGAAGCTCACTCACAACTTCTTCCATATAAACTAATCCTTGATTATAAAGCAGCACTATTTCAAGGAGCAAAAAAGGGTCGAACCTTTTTATTTGCACTACAGCACGACATTCTAAAAAGAAACATGACTTACTGCGATAGCTTAGTTTACGACATTGCCCAAAAAGCTAATCTAGACTTGGAAATGTTTAAAGAAGACCGTCGTTCAAAATTAACTGAGAGCACCTTTCAATCTGATCAACAAATGATTTCAGAAATGAATATCTCAAATCATGGTAATCTAGTAATATTCGACTGTGATTCTTCAGACAACGGTTTACTAATTGATAAAGTTGACTACCAAGAGTTATTTGATATTTGTAATCACATAATTCAAAAGGAATCACGAGAACTTGATGGTAAAATTAAACAAACAAATAATCTAAGGGTTCTCTAGAATAAAAAAAGTGGTCTCGCACCTAATAGTGCGAGACCACTTTTTTATTACTAAAGCCAACCAAACTGGCTCTTTTCAGTATCTAGCTTATTAATTTCTTTCATTTCATCGGGTGTTAACTCAAAATTGAAAATATCCAAATTACTCTTAATCCGATCTGGTTTAGTGGATCGTGGTAAAACAATAATTCCATTTTGAATTAAGAAGCGAAGGCCCACCTGACCAATGGTCTTATCGTGAGCTTGAGCAATCTTTCCCAACGTTTCATTGGTAAAGAATCCATTACGACCTCGTGCAAATGGTGACCAAGCTTCCAGTCGCAAATCATCTTTTTTAGCAACTGGCAAAAAGTCTTTTTGTTGACGAAATACGTTAGTCTCAACTTGATCGACAACTGGTTTAATGGTTGCACTCTTCAAAATGGTACTGAGATCATCACCATAAAAGTTGGACAAACCGATGCTCTTTAGTTTACCAGCCTTAACGGCATCTTCCATTGCTCTGTAAGTTTCCGCTAAATCACCTGCAGGCCAATGATACAACATTAAATCAATGTAGTCAGTTTGTAATTTTTCTAATGCTTCATCAATCATTTTAGTTGCTTCATCGTAAGATTCTGGGCTTTCAATCTTAGTGGTTAGAAAAATATCATCACGGTTAACATCACTGTTCTTGATTGCATTTCCAACTTCACGTTCGTTGCCGTAATCACGCGCAGTATCGATCCCAGGATAACCATCCTTTAATGCTTGATCGACACTCTTTTCCGTCTCTCTAGCTGGAATTTCATAGGTTCCAAAAAAAATCTTGGGAATCTTAATCCCATTATTTAAAGTAAATGTTTCATCTCTAGCTGTCATGCAAACACCCCTCCTCAATTAATTACAAGTACAGCATATTCCTCTCACATAATATTTCAAACATTGTGCTCACAGTAGTTTTAAAGCATTTTTTCCAGTTCATCTAAGCGTCTTTCAAACTTATCAAAGGCTTGATTTAAATAATCCGGTTTAGTCATATCAACTCCAGCTGCTTTCATAATAGTAATAGGATCCTTACTACTTCCTGATTTTAAATAGTTCAGATACGAATCAATCTTTTTAGGATCTCCACTCATAACTCGATCCGCTAATGCGGAAGCAGCCGCAAAACCAGTTGCGTATTGATAAACGTAGAAATCATAGTAAAAATGAGGAATTCTGGACCATTCAAGTCGAATCTCAGGATCAGAAACAACGTCTTTTCCATAATATTCTTGGTTCAAATTAAAGTAATATTTGTTCATAAAGTCCGCAGTTAACGACTTTCCTTCTTGTTCTGATTGATGGATAAACCCTTCAAATTCAGCAAACTGAGTTTGCCGAAAAATCGTTCCCTTTACCCCATCTAAATAAGAATTAAGGACGTATTTGCGGACTTCTGGATCAGAATTATTTTTAAGTAAGTAATCAGTCAAGATATTTTCGTTAGTAGTTGACGCAATTTCGGCCACGAAGATTGAATAATCGCCGTACTGGTATGGTTGGTTATGAGAAGTATAGTAACTGTGCATACTATGTCCTGTCTCGTGCACCAAAGTGTATAAATTATCAAGATTATCTTGCCAATTAAGCAAAACAAATGGATTCGTATCATACATCCCAGATGAGTATGCTCCTGTACGTTTCCCTTTATTTTCAACTACATCAATCCAGCGGTTATTAAATTCTTCTTTAACATGTTTAACGTAGTCAGGACCGTAAACACTTAGTGCTTTTAAAGCTTCATCCTTGGCTCGACCAAAGGAATACTTAAGACTTGGTTTTCCACTTAATGGCACGTACATATCATACATGTGTAATTCAGAAACATTTAAAGCTTTTTTTCTAAGCGCAACGTACCGATGAAATAACGGTAGGTGTTCATGAACACTTTTTACTAAGGTTGTATAGACAGTTTCAGGAATCTCATTTTCACTCATTGCCATTTGTCTTGCTGAATCATATTTTCTCGTCTGTGCTTCAAAGTTATGAACAGATACCTCTGCTGACAAAGTTGAAGCAAGCGTGTTCTGAAATTGATCAAAGGTGGAATAAAAAGCCCTAAAAGCATTTTTTCTCACTTCTGGCTTTTGCGACTCTAGAAGTAAACTATAAATACCGTTAGAAAGTCGTACTTTTTTACCCGACCCATCATCCACCTGAGGAAATTTAAGGTCAGAACTATCTAAGATTCCAAATGTCTTTTCGGGTGCCTCAAAAATTGTTGAAGCCCTAGCCATCAACTTTTCTTGGTCCTCAGGTAAAACATGATCCTGATTAACTAAAATCTTATCAAAAAATCTTCGATATTCTTCCAACTTTGGATTTTCCCTAATAAACTGTTCGATGCTTTCAGACCCTAAGGAAATGATTTCGGGTTCAAACCAAGACTGTGCCTGACCAACTTTGCTTCCTAATTTATTAACCCGGTCCATGTCACTTTGAAGGTTATTATTAGTAGTATCAACATCACTAGCTGACTGAGCATAAACATATAATTTTTCATATTTTCGATTCAAGTCCAATACTTGCCTAATTACACTTAAAAGCGATTCACTATTTAAGCCAAGTTGCCCTTTTAATTGACTAACTCTTCCAACTAAATCATTAACTTCACTATATGCTCGTTCAAACTCCGCATGATCCTTATACACAGTAGTCAAATCCCAAGTTAATTCTTTTGGAACCTCGTTTCGATTTGGCAAATCATTTATCTTTGACATTTTACAATCTCCATTTCATGAACGTTTCTTAATCATGCTTATCTTAGCATAAACATCTCTATACCATGTAAATTCTTCAACTCGTTCAATCTTTCCATCATCAATCACCAACAGCTTATTATGAATCAAACAAGCCACAAATCTTTGGATATAAGCCTTCCTTACATTTTCAACACTGGTTAGAAAAACAAATTGATCATTTGGATCAGCAAAATGGCTTTCTTGATATACTTTATCCATAAATTGAAAAATACTTTTACCAACCCACTTTTTTAGTTCACAGATGAAAATTATTTCCCAAGTCAACCACTGGTGACCAAAAACTGGAGGCAACATCCGATAATGATGACAAATAAGTGGACATCCAGTCACCGTCTTTCCATTTAGGTAACAGTATTCCTGTAATGCCATCATCCCCTGATCACGATAGCGAACTTTCTTCTCAATTTGTTTACATACTTTGATTAAATTGGGCTGCTTTAATTTATCAGATTGCTTTTTGTTAAAAAATTCAAACATTGAATACCAGCATTTAAATGACTTCTCTCGGTAACGATAGACCCCATCAACTTGATGAATTTGGTAGCGGATAAAATATCGTGATCTAAAAGAATTCATATAAACAAGATAGTACCCCGTGTTTTTATGATATCTAATGAATTGAAGTACCGAAGGACTCGAAACCTTCTTTTTATAATATTTCATTCCCAAGATCCAAGAAGATTCCAGACCAATTGAATGGTAACCAGCTACCCGCTTACTCAACTGTTGAAAGCTAATAGGACTGCATTGATACTCAATTGCCATATTACTCAAAAGAATATCCGCTCGTTGTTTTAAAGCTGGTAAATATACCTCTACATCAGCATCACATGGTAACGAGTTTAATATGATGTCTTTGCCAAGTGTATGCGCATAAGATTCACCGGCTCCCGTTTTACACTTCGAATTTGCTTGATGAGCAAAATGTGGAATTTTATTAATACCTTTTTTCAAAACCACCAATTCACCACAATCACAGCAATAATATTTATGATTCCTTTTGGCATCTCGTGCCATAATTAGCTTTCCATTTTCTAAAGCCATTAACATAAAAAAGACCCTTCGCAATATACGAAAAAAGATTCGCTAAATGCGAATCTTTTTACTTAAAATAATATGCAATTGTTTCAAGTGCATCACCAACCGTAATTTGCTTACCATACTTCTTTAATTTATCTTCAGTCAGTGGTGCAATTTTCCCATACTCATAAACAATTCCCATTTCATCATTAATCATATGATTAAGGTCATCAAGATTAGAATTACCCTCACTATCGTATTGACCATTCAAATAGTATCTAAACATAATAATATACGAATTTTGATATTGATACAAATCAGTTTTTAATTCTACTGAATGGCGGGGAGTAACTTCTTTCCATTTATTGGCAAGACCAATTAAATCATCAAATGAATTGAATTTGATTGGAATTAGTCGTTTACCAGTCTTTTTATCAAAGATATCATACATCTTGCGAATATCATTAACGTTTTTTCTGGTTCGTTGCTTCCTATTTTCATTTAATGGAGGTAACATCCCACCATTATCACCAATTTGATTTGAAATATTCTTATCTTTACTAATAAATAACTCTAATCCATCTTGGCTAGGAAGAATTTGAAACAAAACCGTATCTGTATCCGTAAAGTCTTTTTCAACGTCAGCTTCATCAAGAATGCTATAGAAAAATTGTTCACATTTTTCTCGATTTCCTAAAAGATCAAGCATCCCAATTCCATGCTTTTTTAAGTCTTCTTTGTTAATCAGTACACGGATTGTATCTTTGTTAACACGATGGAATTTCATAAAATGAATCGCCTCCTAAATCCTAATTGCCTTTCTTATTTTAGGCAATTCAACATTAACCTTTTTACCAGCGGCTTGTTGTGCTTGCTGTAACAATTTTACGTGACTACCACTTTGAGGGAGATGACTTATTAACAGGTTCTTACTATCTGACAATCGAGCTAAGTGACCCGACTGTTTAGAAGTCATATGCCACAATTCACCATCCACATCCTCAAAGAAATTCGTATCTGATATTAACATATCAGAGTTCTGAACAAAATTAATCAGACCATCAAAATAACGTGTATCAGCTGTGTAACTCAATACTTTTCCAGATGATCGCTCAACAATCTTCATTGCAAAGGCTGGCACGGGATGGATTGTCTTTAAAAATGTGACTGTAAATGGTCCTACTTCAAGTTCACTATCGACACTAAAGGGTTCTTTTTCAGTCGAATTGGGCCAATCTAACTGGTTGTAATGAATCTGATCAGCTGTGTTTCCGTAAATTGGCAAAACATCGGTGTCATAACGTTTATCATGTAACTGCCAATAGTACTGTAACACCCCAACATCTGCGATGTGATCTGCATGATAATGTGACAAGATAACTGCATTTAATTTTAGTGGTTCTAAGACCTTCTCTAATGAGAGCATTATTCCGCTCCCACAGTCAACTAACAAATTAAAGTTACCGCTAGTAACTAAATATCCACTAGTACCAATTCCATCATAAGGATAACCACCATAATCACCTAAAACCGTAAGTTTCATTTTTATCCCCCATTTCCAAAAATTAGGACATTTTCCTTTTAACTCATTAGGATTTATTCTAAACTAATTATGAAGCAATTTACATCAAAAGGAAGTTAATAATATGATAAGACAAATTTCTGTAACATTTGGCACGAAGAATGTATTAGTGCACATAATGAAAAGTAATCCTGAAAGGGATTTAGCACTATTCTCTACCAACAATAATGATTCAGGCCTCCAGCTCCTGGATTACAGTGGAAAGGAATCAATTTTCAAAAGTCCCATCACTTATGACGTCCTTTCACACGTTGGCGAAGACAACTGGAGTTATTTCATTAATTATGTAGAACTTTCACCATCAGATGACCAACGTAAAGTTTTAGATGCAAACATGAACACCTTCATGAGCAGTCCTGAATTACCAAGCGGAATGTTTTCGGGGTATTATATGTCAGATTCAAAGGATCATACTAAGCGTATTATTCTCACTTTATGGCGTGGAGCATACGCATACAATGATTGGGCTAATCGTCCTGAAAGTATTGTTTCTAAATTTAAAAACGATCCTAACATTGATTACCGCTCAGCCAGTTATCAACGGGTTGCACCGACAAACAATTAATAGATATAAAAAAAGAGATGAATCAATTCATCTCTTTTTTTATATGATAATGATACGGTTCGTACGAGACTCGAACTCGTGATCTCCTGCGTGACAGGCAGGCGTCCTGAACCAACTAGACCAACGAACCAAAATTGCGGGAGCTGGATTTGAACCAACGACCTCCGGGTTATGAGCCCGACGAGCTACCAGACTGCTCTATCCCGCGATAATTATATAGTAAAAATAATGATGACCCGTACGGGATTCGAACCCATGTTACTGCCGTGAAAGGGCAGTGTCTTAAACCACTTGACCAACGGGTCATAATAAACGGAGAAGGAGAGATTCGAACTCTCGCGCCGCTTGCGCGACCTACACCCTTAGCAGGGGCGCCTCTTCAGCCACTTGAGTACTTCTCCAATGGGTCTAGGTGGACTCGAACCATCGACCTCACGCTTATCAGGCGTGCGCTCTAAACCGACTGAGCTATAGACCCAAATAAAACAAATAAAAGCGGGTGACGAGAATCGGACTCGCGACAGTAGCTTGGAAGGCTACGGTTTTACCACTAAACTACACCCGCATAAAAAATATTAAATTAAGTGGCGCGGGACAGAATCGAACTGCCGACACACGGAGCTTCAATCCGTTGCTCTACCAACTGAGCTACCGAGCCATTTAAGCGGTTCGTACGAGACTCGAACTCGTGATCTCCTGCGTGACAGGCAGGCGTCCTGAACCAACTAGACCAACGAACCAAAATTGCGGGAGCTGGATTTGAACCAACGACCTCCGGGTTATGAGCCCGACGAGCTACCAGACTGCTCTATCCCGCGATAATATAAAGGAGGATGAGAGATTCGAACTCTCGCGCGATTTGACTCGCCTGACGGTTTTCAAGACCGTTCCCTTCAGCCAGACTTGGGTAATCCTCCAAAAACAACAAAGTAATTGTAACATATAAGTCAATAAACCTCAACGCCCACCAAACAGCGTTCGGATGGACCTTGTAGGACTCGAACCTACGACCGGACGGTTATGAGCCGTCTGCTCTAACCAACTGAGCTAAAGGTCCAAGACCTAATCGCGGCAGAGGGGATCGAACCCCCGACCTCCCGGGTATGAACCGGACGCTCTAGCCAGCTGAGCTACACCGCGATTTAAGATACATAAAAGTATCTAATCGGGAAGACAGGATTCGAACCTGCGACCCCCTGGTCCCAAACCAGGTGCTCTACCAAGCTGAGCTACTTCCCGA